>NZ_CALCDX010000016.1 GCF_937900395.1 uncultured Caulobacter sp. | reverse complement strand
CGGCGCGGAGTGTCTTTTGACGAGTCACGTCTTGCAAAAGGACATGGAGGGGCTCAGCCCTCCGTCAAGCCCGAAGGCGTGCAGGCGGCGGCGATCGAAACGCCTTGGGCCGCCTTGACCGGACTCATCGTGAGCAAGGCGACGCACGCCGAGACGTTCGCGGTCGCGCCGCCGTCCTCGGAGACTCCCGCCCAGCTGCAGCAGACCGACGGCTCCAAGACCGCAGAGGCCGGCGGCACGCAAGGTTTCGCCGGGACGGCGTCGGTGATCAACGGGACGCCTGGCGCCGACACTATCGTCGGCACGGCGGACGCCGACGTGATCCGCGCTGGCGCCGGTGATGACCATATCGACGGCGGCGGCGCGCGTAGCGGGATCGATCGCATCGATGGCGGCGCCGGAAACGATCGGATCGTCATGAACGCCCGCGTGGTGGCCAGCGGCGGGACCGGAGCGGACACCTTCCTGATCTCGGCCAAGGCGCCGACGAACAAGGCCGAGGCTCTTTTGGGCGTCATCCTCGACTACGCCGCCGCGCAGGGCGATCATCTCGCCGTGCTGGGCAAGGGGCAGCTCACCGTCGTCAGCGCGACGGCGGTCAGCAACGTCCTGAGCGCTCAGGAAAACGCGCTCGCCGAAGCGACGACGCACCTGGTGACCGACGTCACCCGTACGGTGGCGGGCACGCGCGTCGGCTTTGACGTCGACGGCGACGGTCACGAGGACGTCTTCATCCTGGTGGGCGGCGCCAACACAGCGGCCTTCCGGATCGGAACCATGATCGAGGCCGACCACGCCGCGGCGCCGGTCGTCTCGGTGGTGGGCCAGCCCACGACCGATGCGAACTTCTTCGGCGAGCCCGCGCCGTCGCGGTAGGGCGCCTTAGCCGCGAACCAGTTCGCGCATCGCCTTGTCCAGGCCTTCGAGGGTCAGCGGATACATCCGGTCCGACAGGATCTGCTTCATCACGCCGATCGACTGGGTGTAGTCCCAGTGCCGCTCCGGCGTCGGGTTCAGCCAGACGCAGCTCTGATAGATGTCGGTGACCCGCTGCATCCAGATCGCGCCGGGCTCCTCGTTCCAGTGTTCGACGCTGCCGCCCGGATAGGTGATCTCGTAGGGGCTCATGGTGGCGTCGCCGACGAAGATCACCTTGTAGTCGGCCGGGAACTTGTGGAGCACGTCGAAGGTCGGGATCTTCTCGGTGTGGCGGCGCTTGTTGTCCTTCCAGACCGCCTCATAGAGGCAGTTGTGGAAATAGTAGAACTCCAGGTTCTTGAACTCGGTCTTGGCGGCGCTGAACAGCTCCTCGCAGAGCTTGATATGGCCGTCCATCGAGCCGCCGATGTCGAAGAAGATCAGCACCTTGATGGCGTTGCGGCGCTCGGGGCGCAGCTGGATGTCGAGATAGCCCTTCTCGGCCGTGCCCTTGATCGTACCGTTCAAGTCCAGCTCGTCGGCCGCGCCGGTGCGGGCGAACTTGCGCAGGCGCCGTAGGGCGACCTTGATGTTGCGGGTGCCCAGTTCGACGCTGTCGTCGAGGTTCTTGTACTCGCGCTTGTCCCAGACCTTCACCGCGCGGCCATGGCGGCTCTTGTCCTGGCCGATGCGCACGCCCTCGGGATTATAGCCGTTATTGCCGAACGGCGAGGTTCCGCCCGAGCCGATCATCTTGTTGCCGCCCTCGTGGCGCTTCTTCTGCTCGCGCAGGCGCTCCTGCAGGGTCTCCATCAGCTTCTCGAAGCCGCCCATGGCCTCGATCTGGGCCTTTTCCTCGTCGGTGAGGAACTTTTCGGTCAGGGCCTTCAGCCACTCTTCCGGGATGTCGGCGGTCAGGCCCTCGTTGACCGTTTCCAGGCCCTTGAAGACGTGACCAAACACGCGGTCGAACTTGTCGAGGTTCTTCTCGTCCTTCACCAGGCTGGCGCGCGACAGGAAGTAGAAGTCCTCGACCGTGCGATCGATGACGTCCTTGTCGAGGGCCTCCATCAGCAGGAGGTACTCGCGCAAGGACACGGGAACCTTGGCCTGGCGGAGCTCGGAGAAGAAGCGGAGGAACATCGGCGCGGCTTTCGAACGGTTGTTCGGATTGTGGGGCCTAAAGCCCGCCCGCGCAACGCCCCCTCCGTCTCGCCGCGTATCCGCGGCGATCCACCCCCCGCAAGCGGGGCAGGAGGGCGGCTATCATCCTCCCTCGCGAAGCGGGGGAGGTGGCCCGGAGGGCCGGAGGGGGCGCTATTCGAGCCTCACCCCCGCCGCAGGATGAACTCCAGGTCCCGCGTCTCGCCGACCGGGAAGTAGTATTCGCCGACCTTCTCGAATCCCAGGCGGCCGTACAGCCGCTGCGCGCCGAAGTTCTCGGACCAGACGCCGATCCACAAGGGGCGGGGGCCGTCCTTCTCGAGCCACTCCAGGGCGGTGTTCAACAGACGCGTGCCCCGGCCGCCGCCCTGGTGCGACTTCAGCAGATAGATCCGCTTCAATTCGCCATCCCCCGGCTTCACGTCGTCGTGCGGCAGGTCGCAAGGACCCGCGAGGGCGTAGCCGATCGCCTCGCCGTCCTCGTCCTCCAGGATCCACGAGGCCTTGTCCGGATGGGCCAGGTCGTTGCGCGTCCGCTCCAGGCCATAGGCGTAGGCCAGGAAGGTCTCAAGGTCCTCGGGCGGATAGAGGTGCGCGAAGGTCTCGGCGAAGGTGCGCGCGCCCAGGCTGGACAGGGTGTCGGCGTCTTCGATCGTGGCGCGGCGGAGCGTGTCGGTCATGGCGACCTGAGTAGCCGCCATGACCGGACCCTTCAACGGTCAGAAGCCCTCCAGCGCCACCTTGCCGATGGTGCGGGCGCTCTCGACGATGCGGTGGGCTTCCAAAAGGTCGGCCGCGCGGATTTTGCCGACCACCTGGGTCAGGGTGGTGCGCAGGACGCCTTGATCGACCAGGTCCGAGACGGCGTTCAGCAGCCTGTGCTGTTCGATCATGTCCGGCGTGCCCTGCGGGCGGGCGAACATGTACTCCCAGTGGATCGAAGCGGCCTTGGCCTGGAGGGGGCGGATGTTGAGGTCGCCGTCGGCCTCGATGATCCCGATCTTGCCTTGCAGCGCGATCGCCTCCGAGACTTGCGGGAAGTGCTGGGCGCTGTGGGTCAGGCAGGCGATGTAGGCCGGAGCCTCAAGGCCTAGGCGCGCCAGTTCTTCGCCCAGAGGCTCGGTGTGGTCGAAGATCTGGTGCGCGCCGAGGTACTGGACCCAGCGACGGGTTTCCTCGCGCGAGGCGCTGGCCACGACGTTCAGCTTGGTCAGCTTCCGCGCCAGCTGGATCAGGGCCGAACCGACGCCGCCGGCGCCGCCGATGATCACCAGGGTCTGGCCTTCGCCGCCGTCGCGCGCCACGCCGAACCGGTCGAACAGTAGCTCCCAGGCGGTGATGAAGGTCAGCGGCATGGCGGCGGCCTGGGCGTAGTTCAGGCTCTTGGGCTTGCGGCCCACGATGCGCTCGTCGACCAGCTGCAGCTCGGCGTTCGAGCCCGGTCGGCCGATGGCGCCGGCGTAGAACACCTCGTCGCCGGGCGAGAACAGGGTGACGGCCTCGCCGACCGCCTCGACCACGCCGGCGGCGTCGAAGCCGAGCACCCGGACCTCGTCCGCGGCGGGCTGGGCGCGGCTGCGCACCTTGGTGTCGACCGGATTCACCGAGACGGCCTTCACCCGCACCAGGATGTCGTGGCCGCTCGGCTTGGGATCGGGCGCTTCCAGGTCGAGCAGGGCGTTGGGATCGGTGGCGGGCAGCAGCTCGCGGAAGCCGACGATCTTCATGATGGTCTCCAAAAGGGCGGCGGTTTCGAACCGCGAGGAGGAGATCGCTCTACGCTACGATCTTCGCAAGTACGGTCATTTTCTGTATGTAGTACCCTATTGGATACTGTGGACCCCAAAATGGAAGATCCCAAGGAGTGCGGCGTCGAGGCCGCCCTGAGCCTGATCGATGGAAAGTGGAAGGGCGTGATCCTGTACCACCTGATGAGCGGCCGGATGCGCTTCAACGCGCTGGCGCGCAGGTTGGGCGCCGTCACCCAGCGCATGCTGACCAAGCAGCTTCGCGAGCTGGAAAGCGACGGCCTGATCGTCCGCACGGTCTATGCCGAGGTGCCGCCGCGCGTGGAATATTCGCTGTCCGTCAAGGGGCGTAGCCTCGAGCCGGTGATCTGCGCGCTCAAGGCCTGGGGCGACGCCCATGTGCTGAACGCCGAGGCCGAGCCCGCCCGCAAGGCGAGCTGACGAGTCCCAGAGGCGCGCCGGGGCGGGTTGTGTCGCCGCCCTAGGGCGGCTACGACCTTCAGGCGCCGGAGGCGACCGCCGCCGCCGCGCATGTGCTTGTCCCAGGAGGAACGAGAGGACGGACGCCTGTCTTCTCTTCAATATGGCCGACGTTTCCGCCGACCACCCATCTCCCGCCGCCCGCCCGGGCGTCATCACGCTGGCCCGCCACGGCGAACCCGCCTTGTCACGCAAGGTGCGTCTCAACGCGCCCGAATACGGAGAATGGTGGGGGCGCTACGAGGAGGGCGGGCTGAAGGAAGGCCAGGTCCCGCCGTCCAGCCTGGTGGAACTGGCGAAGAGCGCCGACGTGATCATCGCCTCGACCCGCCGCCGCTCGATCGAGACGGCGCGGGCGGTGGTCGGCGAGCGCGCCTTCGCCACGGACCCGACCTTCATCGAGGCGCCGCTGCCGCCGCCGCCGTGGCCCCTGTGGATTCGAATGTCGCCCAAGCGGCTGGGCTTCTTCGCTCGGTTCTGGTGGTGGTTCTTCGACAACCACGGCGGCCAGGAAACGCGGAAGGCGGCCGAGGCGCGGGCTGGGCAGGCGGCTGACCTGCTGATCGAGCTGGCGGACTCTGGCCAGAACGTGCTGGTGCTGGCCCACGGCTTCTTCAACTGGATGATCGCCGACGCGCTCAAGAAGCGCGGCCTGACCAAGCTGTTGGATCAGGGTCACGGCTACTGGAGCATCAAGCGCTTCCGCCGCGCTTGAGTTCAAAGCCTCTTCCCTTAACTGGCGGCAAGCTCTAGGCCGTTGTCGATGGGCTTGCGGGCCACTAGGCTTAGATCCGCTCACCTGAGAGTTGCAATGACCGACGCTACGAACCCTTCCGCCGACATCTCCGCCCTGAGCTTCGAGGAAGCCCTGGCGCAGCTGGAGCGGATCGTGGCCGAGCTGGAGTCCGGCCAGGCGCCGCTGGAGCGCTCGATCGACATCTACGAGCGCGGGGCGGCCCTGAAGGCCCACTGCGAAAAGAAACTGGAAGCCGCGCGCCTGAAGGTCGAGAAGATCGTGCTCGGGCAGGGCGGGGCGGTCTCCGCCGAAGCGGCCGAGTTCAACTGATGAGCGGCGTCCAGCCGAGGATCGAGGGGAGCCGCCCTTGAACGATCACGCCCCCTCCGACCTGGCTCGCCGCATCGTCCAGGCCGCGGACATCGTCACGGTCGCGCTCGACGAGCTGCTGCCGCGCGCCGATGGTCCGGAAAGCCGCCTGACCGAGGCGATGCGCTACGCGGCCCTCGGGCCGGGCAAGCGCCTGCGGCCGTTCTTCGCGCTGGAGACCGGCAAGATGTTCGACCTGGCCGAGCGGCCGGTGCTGCGCGCGGCCTGCGCGCTGGAATGCATCCACGCCTACAGCCTGGTCCACGACGACCTGCCGGCCATGGACGACGACGACGTCCGCCGCGGCCGTCCGACCGTGCACAAGCAATATGACGAGGCCACGGCCATTCTCGCGGGCGACGCCCTGCAGACGGCGGCCTTCGAGATCATGGCCCACCCCGACACCCACGACGACGCCCACATCCGCTCGGAGTTGGTGCGCAAGCTGGCGATCGCCTCGGGCGCGCGCGGCATGGTCGGCGGCCAGATGATCGACATTCTCGGGGTCCGCGACGACCTGGGCGCGGTGGCGCGGATGCAGCGCCTGAAGACCGGCGCCCTGATCGCCTTCGCTTTCGAGATCCCGCTGATCATCGCCCGCGCCAAGGAGGCCGAGCGCCACGCCTTGATGGCTTTCGCCCAGGACCTGGGTCTGGCCTACCAGATCGTCGACGACATCCTGGACGCCGAGGGCGATGAAAAGACATTGGGCAAGGCCGCCGGCGGCAAGGACGCCGCCAAGGGCAAGGCCAACTACGTCACCCTGCTGGGACTGGACGCGGCGAAAGAGCGCGTGACGCTTTTGGCCGAGCAAACGCGTTCCCACCTCGAAATTTTTGGCGAGCGGGCCGAACATCTCCGCGAAAGCGTTGATTTCGTACTGGACCGCCGCAACTGACCGCGCTTTTGTCAAACATGTCTTCCAAAACGCCCTTGCTCGACACCATCGCCTCGCCCGCTGACACGCGAGGCCTGTCCGTAGGCGAACTGAAACAGCTGGCGGCCGAGGTGCGCGCCGAGACGATCGACGCGGTGTCGGTGACGGGCGGGCACCTGGGCGCGGGCCTGGGCGTGGTCGAGCTGACCGTGGCCCTGCACCACGTGTTCGAGACGCCCAAGGACATCCTGATCTGGGACGTCGGCCACCAGGCCTATCCGCACAAGATCCTGACCGGCCGGCGCGACCGCATCCGCACCCTGCGCCAGGGCGGGGGCCTGTCGGGCTTCACCAAGCGCGCCGAGAGCGAATACGACCCGTTCGGCGCGGCCCACGCGGCGACCTCGATCTCGGCCGCGCTCGGCTTCTGCGCCGCGCGCGACGCGAAAGGCGAGGACAACAGCGTCATCGCCGTGATCGGCGACGGCTCGCTGGGCGCGGGCATGGCCTATGAGGCGATGAACGCGGCGACGGACACCACCAAGCGCCTGATCGTCATCCTCAACGACAACGACATGTCGATCGCCCCGCCGGTCGGCGGCATGAGCGCCTATCTGGCCAACCTCGTCTCGGGCGGCGCCTACCGCTCGGTGCGCAAGCTGGGCAAGACGGTGGTCGAGAAGCTGCCCAGCCCGATGCGCGAGGCGGCTCGCAAGGCGGAAGAATATGCCCGGGGAATGGTCACCGGCGGCACCTTCTTCGAAGAACTGGGCTTCCACTATGTCGGCCCGATCGACGGCCACGACATGGACGCCCTGGTCAGCGTGCTGAAGAACGCCAAGGCCTTCGCCGACAAGCCGGTGCTGGTTCACTGCGTCACCCAGAAGGGCAAGGGCTACGCCCCGGCCGAGGGCGCGGACGACAAGTTACACGCGGTGGTCAAGTTCGACGTCGTCACCGGCAAGCAGCAGAAGTCTGCCGGCGGCCCGCCCAGCTACACCAAGGTCTTCGCTCAGGAGCTGATCAAGCAGGCGGAAAAGGACGACAAGATCGTCGCCATCACCGCCGCCATGCCGTCCGGCACGGGGCTGGACCTGTTCGGCAAGGCTTTCCCGGACCGCACCTTCGACGTCGGCATCGCCGAGCAGCACGCCGTGACCTTCGCCGCGGGCCTGGCCGCCGACGGCATGAAGCCGTTCACGGCGATCTATTCGACCTTCCTGCAACGCGGCTACGACCAGGTCGTCCACGACGTGGCCATCCAGGGCCTGCCCGTGCGCTTCGCCATGGACCGCGCCGGTCTGGTCGGCGCCGACGGCCCGACCCACGCCGGCAGCTTCGACATCGGCTTCATGGGCGCTTTGCCCGGCATGGTGCTGATGGCCGCCGCCGACGAGGTGGAACTGGCCCGCATGGTCGCCACCGCCGCCGAGATCGACGACCGCCCCAGCGCCTTCCGCTATCCGCGCGGCGAGGGCCTGGGTCTGGACATGCCGGCGATCGCCGAACCGCTGGAGATCGGCAAGGGCCGCATCGTCCGCGAGGGGACCAGCGTCGCCATTGTCTCATTCGGCACGCGGCTGTCGGAAAGCCTGAAGGCCGCCGACCTGCTGGCCGCGCGCGGCCTGTCGGCCACCGTCTGCGACGCCCGCTTCGCCAAGCCGCTCGACCTGGATCTCTTGCTGCGCCTGGCGCGTGAGCACGAGGCGATCGTCACGGTGGAAGAAGGCTCCATGGGCGGCTTCGGCGCCTTCGTGCTGCAGGCCCTGGCCCAGCACGGCGCGCTGGATCGCGGCCTGAAGATCCGCACCCTGTGCCTGCCCGACATCTTCCAGGACCAGGACAAGCCCGACGCCATGTACGCCCAGGCCGGTCTCGACGCCGAGGGCATCCTGCGCGGCGCGCTGTCGGCCCTGGGCATGGACAATGTCAGCGCGGCGGGCGCGGGGCGGCGGGCTTAAGTCCCCCATTTCCCAACATTTCGATCACCAACACCGTCATCCCGCGCTTTATGCGCGGGACCCATGGTTCAGCTTCCACGTGAGAGCTTAGGTCCGCCCTTCACCTGCGGCGGACAAATGGGTCCCGCGAACAAGTCGCGGGATGACGGGTTTCTCCTGTATTGGAAGCTAAGTTCAAACCCCGCATGCCGTGAAGAAGGCGCGCACCTGACCGCGATCAGCGGAATTAGCCGCCAGGCTGTGGCGTCCGCCTCGGTTTAGCAACATCAGATCGCCCGACTTTCGGAAACCCCGAAGTGCGGGCGCCCCAACGTCGCCGCGCGCCTCCATCAGGCCTTCGCTCATGGCGTCGTCGATCCTGGCGGCGGCGAAGCGGCTCTCGCTGCGGCCCGAGGCCAGCACTAGTTCCCCGCCTGACAGGCCGACGGCGGACATGTCGATCTGGCCTGCGCCAGGCCGGCAACGCATCATCAGCACGACGTCATCGCTGTCGGGGCGACCGTAGGCGAGGCGGGGGTCCTCCCCGGAGTCGGCGAGATAGGCCCAACGATAGCCATTCGCAGCGACCTTCTCGTGCGCGCAGCCCGCCAGGCCGGCGGCCAGCAGCAGGGCGATCATCGGGACGGCGCGGGACGGCATGGAAGGTCCTCCTCGCCCAATCAACGCGGCTTGGACCTGAATGGCTCCTGAAAGCAGAACGGGCGCGGAGACCGCTCGGTCGCCGCGCCCGCAAAGGTCGGTCTCTCCGCCGCGCCTAGAACGGCGAGAAGCGCTCGACCAGCGCCTGGCCGGCCGGGGTCTTCTGGACGCGGCTGATGTCGCCGCGGCCGCCGTAGCTGATGCGGGCTTCGGCGATCTGGGTGTGACGGATGGTGTTGGCCGAGGAGATGTCTTCCGGACGGACGATGCCGGCCACCGTCAGCTGACGCAGCTCGGCGTTGGTGCGGACCTCCTGGGTGCCCTGGATGACCATGTTGCCGTTCGGCAGGACCTGGCTGACCACGGCGGCGATGGTCAGGCTGATCTTTTCGGAGCGCTTGATGCTGCCCGCGCCCGAATTGGTCGTGGTCGAGCCCGTTTCCAGCGCGTTGGCCGGATCGAAGCCGCCCGGCAGGACCTTGCCCAGGCTCGACTCCAGGCCCAGCAGGTGCGGGACGCCGGCCTTGGTGGTGGCGGCGCGCGAGCTGGCGGTCTGGTTCTTGGTGTCGACGCTGTCGTCGATGTCGATCATCACGGTCAGGATGTCGCCGACGCGGCTGGCGCGCTGGTCATTGAAGAAGGCGCGGGCGCCGACCCGCCACAGCGAGTTGGCCGAGGCGGCCTGCGGTGCCGGTTCGCGGGCCGAGACGTATTGTTGCTGGATCGGGGCCAGGGCGGCGGGGTAGCCGACCGGGGCCAGGTCCGGACCCTTCACGGCTTCCTTGACGGTAGAGCAGGCGGCCAGCGGGGCCAGCAGCAGGGTGGCGGCGATGAGAGCGGGGCGACGCATGGGTCAGAGCCTCTTAGCGAGCGGCGAAACGGACGGGTTGCGAACGGGCTTGCAAGGTCTGGGCCCGCGGACCGACGGCGGCGGCCCCAGGGCCAGTCGCGACGGCTTGGATGATCTTCTTCGAGACGGTGTTCTGGACGGCGAGGACATCCCCGGTCGAGGCGGCGGCCATGGCCTTGCCTTGAAGCGAAAGGGAAATTCCGCTGTCTTCATAGGTGATGGTGATCAGATCGCCGGTCTTGATGACCTGAGGCGCCGCCACGTCGCGCGCCGAAACTGCGGCGCCTTCACGCAGGGGGCGCTTGGCGGCCAGACCGATGATGGCGTCGGAGTCGCGCGGCGCGTCGGCCGGGGCCCCGGCCATCTTGGTCCACACCAGGTCTTCCGGCTGGACGATTTCGCCGGCCGACAGGCTGCGGGCATAGGCAAGAACTTCCACGTTGCCGCGCGACGGGCCGGCGAGACCGGCCCGCGCCGAGCCGCTGTTGTCAGCGCCCTCGCGAACGATGATCCGGCGGATGCCTTGCCGGTTGTCCCAGTCGAAACCGGCGCGGCGGGCGAACACTTGAACCTGGCCGGCGTCGAGTACGGCGCTCGGACCCATGCGCGGCGCGACGACCAGGTTGGCGGCGGCGCCGGAAACGCCGTCGAACAGGTCGCCCAGCGTGACTCGGCCATCCGCGTCGGTGGTGTCCATCCGCAGGCTCACCGGCGTCCCGGCGAAGGCCGGGGCGGCGAAGGCGAGGGCGGAAGCAGCGATCAGCAGCGCTTTCATCGGCTTACGACCTCATCTGCGAGGTGGTCTGCAGCATCTGATCGGCCGTCGAGATGACCTTCGAGTTCATCTCGTAGGCGCGCTGCGCGGTGATCAGGGCGGTGATTTCCGAGACCGAGTCCACGTTCGAGGCTTCGGTGTAGCGCTGCATCAGCACGCCAAAGCCCGGCTGACCCGGCGCCGCGAGGTTGGCGGCGCCCGAGGCGGCGGTCTCCAGGAACAGGTTGTCGCCGATAGCCTCGAGACCGCCTTCGTTCATGAAGTTGGCGAGCTGTAGCTGGCCGATGGTCTGCGGCTGCGGATCGCCGTCCAGCTTCACCTGCACCGTGCCGGTCTTGCTGATGATGACATCGATGGCGTTCTGCGGGACCGTGATGCCGGGCTGGACCGTATAGCCGTCCTCGGTGACGATCTGGCCCTGGTCGTTGGTCGAGAAATTGCCGGCGCGGGTATAGGCCGTCTCGCCCGAGGGCAGCAGGATCTGCAGGTAGCCCTTGCCTTGGATCGCGACGTCCAGCGGGTTGTCGGTCAGGGTCGGGGTGCCCTGCTCGGTGATGCGGTAGACCGAGCCGGCCTTGACGCCGCCGCCGACCTGAACGCCGGTGGGGACGATATTGCCGTCGTTGGACGATTGCGAGCCGGCGCGCTCGATCGTCTGGTACAGCAGGTCCTGGAACTCGGCCCGTTGGCGCTTGAAGCCAACGGTGTTCATGTTGGCGATGTTGTTCGAGATCACTTCGACGTTCAGCTGTTGCGCTGACATGCCCGAAGCGGCGGTGCGGAGAGCTTGCATCGGCTAGCGTCCCTTAGTTGACTTTGCCCAGCCGCTCGACGGCGGTGCGCGACAGGTCTGAGTTGGTGTCCATCATCCGGCTGACGCTTTCGTAGGCGCGCTGGACTTGGATGAGCTTGGTGATTTCCACGACCGATTGGACGTTGGAGGCTTCCAGCATGCCCTGGTGGACCGAGGCGTCCGGCGCGGGCTGCAGGGCGGCGTTGGTGGTGTTGCGGTAAAGGTTGTCCCCGTCCTTGGCCATCGAGGCCAGGTTGTCGGGGCGAACGATGGCGATCCGGCCGACGCGGACGGCGCCCTGGCTGATGATGCCGTCCTTGCCAATGCTGACCGGGCCCAAGGTCGGGTCGATGTTGATGGGGCCGCCGCCCTCGTCCAGCACGGGGTGGCCGCCTTGGGTGACCAGCTGACCCGTCGGGTTGGTCGTGAATCGACCGTCGCGGGTGTAGCGGTCGCCGCCGGCGGTCTGAACCCGGAAGAAGCCCTTGCCCTCGATCGCCAGGTCGAAGTCGCCGCCCGTCTTGGTCATCGGGCCCTGGGTGAAGTCGCGGGCGACGCCCGAATCCAGCACGAACTTGACCGGGGCCGACCCGTCCAGGGTCTTGGCCGGCTTGGCCTGCTCGGTGCGGACCATCAGGTCCTCGACCTTGAAGCCCGTGGTGTTGGCGTTGGCGATGTTGTTGGCCACGATGTCCAGCTCGCGGCGAAGCGTCAGTTGGCGCGAAAGGCCGACGTAAAGCGCGTTGTCCATGGCGAGTTAACTCGGGCGACTGGCGCGACAAATGCGCCGCACCTCCTGAAGCAACCTTCGTGCCAGAGCGAAAAGCTCAATAAAAACAGCAAATAGGAGGGTTAACGAGGGGGTGTTGGTCGGACTCTGCCGGGCAGATTCAGCCTGCGACCAAATGGCCTCCAAAACACATCGTTAACCATGTCCGCGCATGAGTAAGGCATATAGATTCCAAGGAACCGCGCGCGTGGCTCAGAACGATCAGGAAGCTCCGGAAGGTGAAGAGGGCACCGAAGGCGAAGCCCCCGCCAAGAAGAAGCCGCCTATTCTCATCATCGCGATCGCGGCCGGCGTCCTTGTCCTGGGCGGCGGCGGCGCTGCGGCCTTCTTTCTCATGAAGCCCAAGCCGGCCGCCGAAGCGGGCGAGCATGGCGCTGAAAAGAAGGAAAAGAAGAAGGAAAAGAAAGAGGGCGAGAAGAAGGAAGGCGAGGGCGGCGCGGCCGCGGCCGCCGGTCCGGCGCCCGTGATCAAGGAAGGCCCGGACGGCGTGGTGTTCTACACCCTGCCGGACATCGTCGTGAACATGCAGACGGCCGACGGCAAGTCGACCTTCCTGAAGCTGAAACTGACTTTCGAGCTGCCGGACGAAGAGACGGCCGAGGCTTTGACGCCGAATCTGCCCAGGTTGCAGGACATGTTCCAGACGTTCCTGCGCGAACTGCGTCCCGAAGACCTGAACGGCAGCCAAGGCACCTATCAACTGCGCGTCGAGTTGCTGCGCCGGGTTAACCTGGTCGCCGCGCCGGCCAAGGTGAACGCGGTCCTCATCGAGGAGATGCTGATCAACTAAGCTCTCGGGCTGGTTGGGGCGAACGATCATGGCGGACGAGAACGATCAGTGGGGCGCGGAGGGCGCCGGCGGCGACGGGGTCAACGAGTTCGGCGACTTCTCGGGCGGCATGGCCGGCTGGGACGACGGCGGCGGCGAGGGCGGCTCCGAACGCATCCTGAACCAGGACGAAATCGACAGCCTGCTGGGCTTCGATCTGTCCGGCGACGGTTCGGAAGACCGCACGGGCATCCGTGCGATCATCAACTCGGCGCTCGTCTCGTACGAACGCCTACCGATGCTGGAAATCGTCTTCGACCGCCTGGTGCGGTTGATGACGACGTCCCTGCGGAACTTCACCTCCGACAACGTCGAGGTCAGCCTCGACAACATCAGCTCGATCCGCTTTGGCGACTATCTGAACTCGATCCCCCTGCCGGCGATCCTGGCGGTGTTCCGCGCCGAGGAATTGGACAACTACGGCCTGCTGACGGTCGACTCGAACCTGATCTACTCGATCGTCGACGTGCTGCTGGGCGGCCGTCGCGGCACGGCGGCGATGCGGATCGAAGGCCGGCCCTACACCACGATCGAACGCGTGCTGGTGCAGCGGATGATCGAGGTGGTGCTGCACGACCTGAAGAGCGCCTTCGAGCCGCTGCATCCGGTCGCCTTCTCGCTGGACCGCCTGGAAACCAACCCGCGCTTCGCAGCGATCGCCCGTCCCGCCAACGCCGCGATCCTGGTCAAGCTGCGGATCGACATGGAAGACCGCGGCGGCCGCATCGAGCTCTTGCTGCCCTACGCCACGCTGGAACCCATCCGGAAGATGCTGCTGCAGCAGTTCATGGGTGAGAAGTTCGGCCGCGACAACATCTGGGAAGGCCACTTGGCCACCGAGCTCTGGACGACCCAGATGGAGGTCCGCGCCGTGCTCGACGAGCAGCAGCTGCCGCTGTCGCGCGTGCTGAACATGCAGGTCGGCGACACCCTGATGCTGAACGCCACGCCCGACAGCCTCGTCGAGCTTCGCGCTGGAGCCATCCCGCTGACCCGTGGCCGCATGGGGCGTCGCAACCACGCGATCGCCATCCGCGCCGAGGCCCCGCTGACTCCGGCCGCCAAGAAGGCCGTGCAGAAGCTGAAATGAGTCTCGTCGCTTTCGCCATGAACGGGTTGCTGGCGGTGCTGCTGATCGTGGCGCTGGCTTTCGGCTGGCGCCTGGAGCGCCGGCTGAAGGCGCTGCGCGACAGCCATGAGGGCTTCGCCAAGGCCGTGAAGGACCTCGACCAGGCCGCCGCCCGCGCCGAGCAGGGCCTGGCCGACCTGCGCGCCGCCACCGACGAGGCCGCCGAGACCCTAGCGATCCGCATCGAGCGCGCCCAGGCCCTGGCCGCCCAGCTGGACGAGCGGATCAGCAACCCGCCGCCGGCTCGCCCCGAGCGCGCCGCCGCGCCGGTCCGTGGCCGCGTGGAGCCGCCCGCCCCGTCTTCCGAACGCCGTCTGAAGGCCGAGGACTTCGAGCGTCTGCTCGAGCGGGAGGATCGCCTTCCGCCCAGCGCTCGCCCGACGCTCAGTGCGCCGAGCGCGCTGTCCGAAACCCCGCGTTCACGGGCGCGGGTCGATGATGATCTCTTCGACGGACCGGGCGAACCCCCGCGTCCCGGACCCCAATCCAGAGCCCGCCGATGAAGAACGTTCCGCGCATCCTGCCCTTGGTCGGCGTCGCCGTCGGCGGCGTGCTGGCCATCAACGCCCTGGCCGGCGCCAAGTCGCTGCCGGACATGCTGAGCGGCGCCAAGGCCTTCGCTGAAGGCGTGGCCAAGCCCGAAGGCAAGGCCGGCGAAGGCGAGGGCGCGCCCTCGGCCGAAGGCGCGGGCCAGCCGGCCGCCGCCAAGGCCCCGCAGACCCTGCCGCGCGCCTGCGCCCCCTCGGCCGACGCTCTGGCCAAGGAGGCTGGTCTCTCGCCCGCCGAACTGCGCGTCCTGCAGAGCCTGGGCGCCCGTCGCGGCCAGCTGGACCAGCGCGAGCAGGACATCGACGTGCAGCTGCAGCTGCTGGCCGCCGCCGAGGCCAAGCTGGACGCCAAGATGAAGGCCCTGACTGGCCTCAAGGGCGAGATCCAAGGCCTGCTGGGCCAGGTCGACTCCCAGAAGCAGGCCGAGGTCGATCGCCTGGTCACCGTCTATCAGGGCATGAAGCCCAAGGACGCCGCCGCCCGCATGACCCTGCTGTCCGACGAGGTCCGTCTGCCGATCGCCGCCAAGATGAAGGAACGCACCCTGGCGATGATCCTGGCCAACATGGCTCCGGCCGACGCCAAGGTCCTGACCGAACGCCTGGCCGCGCGCCTGGCCAATCCCGTGGTCGAGAAGGGCAAGGCCGCCGTCGCCGACAACGGCGCCCAGGCCGCGGCGCCAGGCCAGCAGGCCGCTGGCGCGCCGCTGGCCGGCGCGCCCAAAAAGGCCGGTTAAGGGAGGCTCATGACCCTTCGCCGTCTCCTGCGATCCAGCGTTGCGGCCGCGTGCATCGCGGGCGTGCTGGCGCCGTCCGGCTACGCCGCGCCGCCGCCCGTCGCGGCGCGGTCGGCGCTGGACGTGCGTGTCGCGCAGGCGGCGGACTTCTCCCGGGTCGAGTTTCACTGGAGCGGCGCGGCCCGCATGGCCGCGCGCCGCGAGGGCGACAAGCTGATCCTGCGGTTCAGCCGCGACGCCAATCCCGACCTCTCCACGCTCAGGATCGCGCCGCCGCGCTGGGTGAAGGCCGCCGACGCCCGCCATGTGGGTGGTTCGCTGGAACTGGTGCTGACCTTGGCCGCCGAGGCGGACTTCAAAGTCGGATCGGCTGACGGCGTCAACTTCGTCAACATCTTCGCCAAGGACGGGGCGCTCGCCGCCGCCCAGGCGACGCCGGCCGCCGCGCCGGCGCCGCCGGTTGGCCGTCCGAACCCGATGCCGCGCGACGGCGTGGTGCGCGCGGACATCGAGCGCGCCGACGGCCAGGTCACCCTGTCGTTCACCTGGGCCGCGCCCGCCGGCGCCGCCGTGTTCCGGCGCGGGGAGGCGGTCTGGATCGTCTTCGACACGCCCGCGCGGATCGACATCTCCAGGCTGCCGGCCAACACGCCTCGCTATGCGCGCATCCAGGCGCTGAGGGGCGCCGACTATTCGGCCCTGCGCATCGTGGCGCCGGTGGGCGAGCCCTATGTGGCGGTGGGCTCGGGTCCGACCTGGCGGGTCAGCTTTGGTCCCGGCCCGCAGCAGAGCCCCGACGTCATCCAGATCAATCGCGACGAGGCCGCGCCGTCCGCGGCGCTGTCGGCGGCCGTGGCGGGCGTCACCCGCGCCATCTGGGTCGACGACCCGGCCGTCGGCGACAAGATCATTGTCGCCCCGGCCCTGCCGCCGGCCAAAGGGCTGTCGTCGCGTCGCGACTATGTCGAGTTCGCCCTGCTGCAGTCGGCGCAAGGCCTGGCGGCGGAAGCCTACGCCTCGGACATGATGGTTCAGGCCAGCGCCGACGAGGTTCGCATCGGTCGACCCAAGGGCTTGGCGCTGTCGCCGGCCTCGGCCGCCGCGCCGCCGGAAGAGGCCGTCGCGGGCGCGCCCCAGCCGCTGTCGATGCCGGCCCTGATCGATCTGGACGCCTGGCCGAAGCTCGGATCCGGCGGCTTCCTGGCGCGCTACAACGCCCTGCAGAACGCCGTCAGCGCCGCGCCGGACGAGAACGCCGACGTCGCCGCGCGCCTAGCCCTGGCGCGCTTCCTGGTGGGCTCTCAGATGTCGTTCGAGGCGATCGGCGTGCTGAACGCCGGCGCTCGCCAGCACCAGACGATGATGGCCAATCCGGAGTTTCGAGGCCTTCGCGGCGTGGCCCGGGTGCTGGCCGGTCGCTATGCGGAGGCCGACGCCGATTTCTCCTCGCCGGTCCTGGCGGACGAGCCGTCCAGCGCGCTCTGGCGGGGGTATATCGCGACCAAGAACGGCCAATGGCTGGACGCGCGGACCAAGTTCTCGAATGGCGGCCGGGCGCTGGATCTCTTTCCGCCGATCTGGAAGGCGCGGTTCCTGAGCGCCCAGGCCGAGGCTGCGCTGGGCGTCGGCGACCTGACGGGCGCCTTGCAGTCCATCGCCAAGGCGCTGGACCAGCCGAAGATCCCCGTGAGGGATCAACTGGCCATTCGCCTGGTCCAGGCCCGCATCTTCGAGGCCAAGGGCGAGAAGGTCCGCGCCAGGAAGATGTTCCAGGCCATCGCCAAGGCGCCCTACGACAATCTGGCCGCGCCGGCCCTGCTGCACGCCACCCAGCTGCAGTACGAGAAGCGCGAGATCAACGCGGCCAAGGCGGCCGACACCCTGAACCAGCTGCGCTACCGCTGGCGCGGCGATGGCGTCGAGATGGACGTCATCCGCGCCCTCGGGAAGCTCTATATCGACCAGGGCCGTTATCGCGAGGCGCTGGAGGTGATGCGCTCGGCGGGCCGTGGCGGTTCGGATCGTCCCGAAGCCCTGGCCCTGCAGAACGAGATCTCCAGCACCTTCCGGGCGCTGTTCCTCGACGGCCTGGCCGACGGCATGCAGCCGATCCAGGCGGTGGGCCTGTTCTACGACTTCCAGGAGCTGACGCCGATCGGCGCCGACGGCGACCAGATGGTGCGCAACCTGGTGCGCCGCCTGGTGGACGTCGACCTGCTGGACGACGCCGCCAAGCTCTTGAAGTATCAGGTCGACAACCGCCTGAACGGCGTGCCCAAGGCCCAGGTCGCGACCGACCTGGCCTGGATCTATCTGATGAACAAGCGTCCCGAGGACGCGCTGAACGCCATCAACGCCACCCGCACGACCATCCTGCCGCCGGCCTTGAACGCCGAGCGCCGCCTGGCCACGGCGCGCGCGCTGATCGGCCTGGGTCGCTACGACGCCGCCCTGGAACTGGTGGAGCGCGACAACACCAAGGACGGCCAGGAAATCCGCGCCGACATCGCCTGGAAGCAGCGCGCTTGGCCGACCGCCGGAGCGATGTACGAAAGGATGCTCGGCGATCGCTGGAAGGGGCAGGGCGCGCTGTCCGCGGCCGAGGAGGCCCGTCTGCTGCGCGCGTCGGTGGCCTACAGCCTGGCCGACGACGATGCGTCCCTGGCCCGGCTGCGCCAGCGCTGGACGCGCTTCGTCGACAACGCCGGCAATCCCGACGGCCTGCGCGTCGCGCTCCAGGGCCTGGGCTCGGAGGCGGTCTCGCCGTCCGATTTCGGCAAGGTCAGCGCCGACAACGAGGCGTTCAGCGGCTGGGTCGCCCGGATGAAGGACAAGTTCCGCACCGGTCAACCGGCCGGCGCCGCGGCCCGCGCGGGCGGCTGACGCCCTCTTGCTGTCCGCAAGGCATAGCCGTTCCCTGGCGTGACCGTATCGTGACCTTGCAAGGCACGGCGTTCCATTTTTCGCCCGAATGGGTGAATAAACCTCCGTCGAAACTCCATTGGTCTTATGGCGGCGACGCTGGGTTTGCCCTAGGTAAGGCCCGCTTGTTCGGCGTCCCGTCGAACGGTTCGGTTCGCGTTGGAGCGTTCCTCCAGCTCGGCGCTCACGCTCGCGCTTGCCATTCTGCCGCAGGCATGTCATGACAACGTTGTCATAGGGTGGAAGACATTGGTGACCAAGAAGAACGACGGCGAGACTGGCCGCGAAGTCCTTGTGCTGCTGGGCGGCGCGGGCGATCTGGCCCTGCGAATGCTGCTGCCTTCGCTGTACTTCCTCGAAGTCGATCGGCTGCTGCCGCACGATATGCGGATCATCGGCGTCGCGCGTCACGACCATGACGCGGCCAGCTACAGGGCCCTTGTCCGCGAACAGCTGGGCAAGCGCGCGACGGTGGAGGAGGCGGCCTGGAATCGCCTCGCGGCCCGCCTCGACTACGTGCCCGCCGACATCACCAGCGAGGACGACACCAAGAAATTGGCCGAGCGCATCGGCGCGCACGGCGACCTCGTCATTTTCTTCTCGCTCTCGCCCAGCATTTACGGCCCGGCCTGTCAGGCGCTGCAGGCGGCGGGACTGACGGGCCCGAGGACCCGTCTGATTCTGGAAAAACCGCTGGGTCACGACCTGGAGAGCTCCAAGCGCACCAACGCCGCCGTCGCGTCCGTGGTGGACGAGAGTCAGGTCTTCCGGATCGATCACTATCTGGGCAAGGAGACGGTCCAGAACCTCGCGGCCCTGCGCTTTGCCAACGTGCTGTTCGAGCCGCTGTGGGACCGTAACGCCATCGATCACGTGCAGATCACCATCGCCGAGACCGAGAAGGTCGGCGACCGGTGGCCCTATTACGATGAGTACGGCGCGCTGCGGGACATGGTGCAGAACCACATGCTGCAGCTCTTGTGCCTGGTCGCCATGGAGGCGCCTTCGGGTTTCGATCCGGACGCCGTTCGCGACGAGAAGGTCAAGGTGCTGCGGTGCCTGCGCCCCTTCACCAAGGAGAGCGTGGCGCACGATACGGTCCGCGGCCAGTATGTCGCCGGCGTGGTCGAAGGCAGCGCGCGCCCCAGCTACGTCGAGGAAGTCGGCAAACCGACCAAGACCGAAACCTTCGTGGCCATGAAGGTGGCGATTGAGAATTGGCGCTGGGACGGCGTGCCGTTCTTCCTGCGCACCGGCAAGAACCTTCCCGACCGCCGCACTCAGATCGTCGTCCAGTTCAAGGCGGTGCCGCACAACATCTTCGGTCCCGCCACCGACGGCGAACTGTGCGCCAACCGCCTGGTCATCGACCTGCAGCCGGATGAGGACATTTCGCTGACGATCATGAACAAGCGGCCCGGACTGTCGGAAGAAGGCATGCGCCTGCAGTCGTTGCCGCTGTCGCTGTCGTTCAGCCAGACGGGCGGTCGCCGCCGCATCGCCTACGAGAAGCTGTTCCTGGATGTCTTCCGCGGCGATCGCACGCTGTTTGTCCGCCGCGACGAGGTCGAGCAAGCCTGGCGCTTCATCGACGGCGTCGCCGCCGCCTGGGCCGAAGCGGGCATCGATCCCGCCCCCTATGCGGCCGGCACCTGGGGACCGCAGACGGCCAACGCGCTGATCTCGCCCGGCGGCCGGTCCTGGAAGGCGTAAGGGATGCCGAAACTGGAAGCCTTCGGTTCGCGCGAAGCCCTTTATGACGCCACGGCGTCGATCCTGGTCGACGCCCTGACCAATGCGGTCGCCGCCTCGGGGCGGACCGGCTTCGCCGCGACCGGCGGCACGACGCCGGCGCCGGTCTATGACCGCCTGGCGACGCTGACCGCGCCCTGGGACAAGATCACCGTCACCCTGACCGACGAGCGTTTCGTCCCGCCGAGCGACCCCAGCAGCAACGAAGGCTTGGTGCGCCGTCATCTGCTGAAGGGCGAGGCCGCCAAGGCCGGCTTCGCGCCGCTCTATGTCGAGGGCCTGAGCCACGCCGACAGCGCCCGCGCCGCCGAGGCCGGGGTCGAGGCCGCCACGCCGTTCGGCGCGGTGCTGCTAGGCGTCGGCCCCGACGGCCACTTCGCCTCGCTGTTTCCGGGCAATCCGGTTCTGGCTCAGGGCCTGGACCCGCGCTCTGATCGCCTGGTCCTGGACGTGCCGCCCAGCGATCCCGCGCCCGACATTCCTCGTCTCAGCCTGACCTTCGCAGCCCTGACTCGCACTGATTTGATCGTGCTGTTGGTCACCGGAGCGGCCAAGAAGGCGTTGTTGGAAGGCGACGTCGACCCGGCTCTGCCAGTCGCCGCCATCCTCAAGCAGGACCGCGCCAAGGTCCGCATCCTTTGGGCGGAGTAACGCCATGAGCCTCAACCCCGTCATCGCAGACGTCACCGCCCGCATCGTGGCGCGCAGCAAGGATAGCCGCGCGGCGTACCTCGCGAACATGCAGCGCACGATCGACAGCCAGCCGGGCCGCGCCAAGCTGTCCTGCGCCAACTGGGCCCACGCCTTCGCCGCCTCGCCGGGCGTCGACAAGGTCCGCGCGCTGGATCCGAACGCCCCAAACCTCGGCATCGTCTCGGCCTATAACGACATGCTCTCGGCCCACCAGCCGCTGGAGGCCTATCCGGCGCTGATCAAGGACGCCGCGCGCGAAGTTGGCGCGACCGCCCAGTTCGCCGGCGGCGTGCCCGCGATGTGCGACGGCGTCACCCAGGGCCGTCCGGGCATGGAGCTCTCCTTGTTCTCGCGCGAGGTGATCGCCATGGCCACGGCCGTGGCCCTGACCCACGACGCCTTCGACGCGGCGCTCTATCTGGGCGTCTGCGATAAGATCGTGCCGGGCCTCGTCATCGGCGCCCTGACCTTCAGCCACCTGCCGGCGCTGTTCGTGCCCGCCGGTCCGATGACCTCGGGCCTACCCAACTCGGAGAAGGCCCGCATCCGCGCGCTCTATGCCGAGGGCAAGGTCGGCCGCGCCGAGCTGCTGGAGGCCGAACAGGCCAGCTATCACGGCCCTGGCACCTGCACCTTCTACGGCACGGCTAACACCAACCAGATGCTGATGGAGCTGATGGGCTTCCATCTGCCCGGCTCGGCCTTCGTCCACCCGAACACCCCGCTGCGCGAGGCCCTGGTCAAGGAAGCCGCGCGCCGCGCCGCCGCCGTCACCGCCAAGGGCAACGAGTACATCCCGGTCGGCCGGATGATCGACGAGAAGTCGATCGTCAACGGCGTGGTCGGGCTGATGGCCACCGGCGGCTCGACCAACCTGGCTTTGCACCTGATCGCCATGGCGCACGCGGCCGGGATCGTGCTGACGCTGGAGGACCTGGACGACATCTCGCGAGCCACGCCGCTGCTGGCCCGCGTCTATCCGAACGGCTCGGCCGACGTGAATCACTTCCAGGCGGCTGGCGGCATGGCCTTCGTGATCCGCGAGCTGCTGAAGGCCGGCCTCGTTCACGAGGACGTTCAGACCATCGCTGGCCCCGGCCTGTCGCGCTACGCCCAGGAGCCTTTCCTGGAGGGCGGCGAGCTGAAGTGGCGCGACGGCGCGGCCGAGACCCTGGACCCGGCCATCGTGCGCCCGGTTTCGGATCCGTTCAGCAAGGAAGGCGGACTGCGCCTGATGGCCGGCAACCTGGGCCGCGGCGTGATGAAGATCTCGGCCGTGAAGCCCGAGCATCACGTGATCGTCGCGCCCGCGGCCGTGTTCCAGGAGCAGGAAGACTTCATCGCCGCCTTCAAGCGCGGCGAGCTGGACCGCGACGTCGTGGTGGTGGTCCGCTTTCAGGGGCCGTCGGCTAACGGCATGCCGGAGCTGCACAACCTGTCGCCGTCGATCTCGGTGCTGCTGGATCGCGGCTACAAGGTCGCCCTGGTCACCGACGGCCGGATGTCCGGCGCCTCGGGCAAGACGCCGGCCGCCATCCACGTGACGCCGGAAGCCGCCAAGGGCGGGCCTCTGGCCTATGTCCAGGATGGCGACGTGATCAGCGTCAACGCCGAAACCGGCGAACTCAAGATCCTGGTGGACGAGGCGACCCTGTTCGCCCGCGCGCCAGCGAACGTCCCGGCGTCCAAGCCGGGCTTTGGCAGGGAACTGTTCGGATGGATGCGAGCAGGGGTCGGCGCCGCCGACGCCGGCGCCTCCGTCTTCGGGTAAGGAAACACCAGGTCATGGACGGCAATCACAGCGGGGGTCTCGGCCTCGTCGGCGACATCGGCGGCACGAACGCCCGCTTCGCCCTGGTCGAGTTCGATGGTCAGGACCCGCGCCTGATCGAGCCGACCGCCTTCAAGGGCGAGGACTACGGCACGGCCGAGGACGCCATTGAGGCCTATCTGCACAAGGTCGGCGCCAAGCACGCGGACCAGGCGGTGGTGGCCGTGGCGGGTCCGATCGACCATGGTCAGGTCCACATGACCAACCTCGACTGGACGATCTCGGAGGACGGCCTGCGCCGCGCTGGCGGCTTCCGGAACGCCAAGCTGATCAACGACTTCACCGCCCAGGCCCTGGCCGCGCCGCGCCTGGCCCCCAAGGACCTTCGTCAGGTTGGCGCGCTGCCGACATCGGGGGAGGGCGACCTCGCCATTCTCGGCCCGGGCACGGGCTTCGGCGTCGCGGGCCTTGTCCGTCGCCACGGCCACGAGATCCCGCTGGCCACCGAAGGCGGTCACGTCGCCTTCGCCCCGGTCGACGAGGTCGAGATCGAGGTGCTGCGTCTCCTGACCCAGCAGTTGAACGGCGGCCGCGTCTCCGTCGAGCGCATCCTGTCGGGGCCCGGCATGGAGGACCTGCACGTGGCTCTCGGCCAGGCCGAGGGGCGCAAGGTCGACAGCCTGACCGCCAAGCAGATCACCGAGCGCGCGGTTGAGGGCTGCGCCGACAGCCTGGCGACCGTGAACCGGTTCTGCGCGGTGCTGGGCTCGACGGCGGGCGACATCGCCCTGACCCTGGGCGCGCGCGGCGGCGTCTTCATCGCCGGCGGCATCGCCCCGCGCATCATCGACATCCTCGAGAAAAGCCCGTTCCGCGAGCGCTTCGAGGCCAAGGGGCGCCTGTCGGGATTCACCCAGGCGATCCCGACCCACGTGATCCTGCATCCGCACACGGCGCTGATCGGCGCGGCGGTGGCGCTGACGCCGGAGGGCAGGGCGGCGGTCTCTTAAAAGGTCGTCCAAACAGGCCGCTAAAGCCATAGCGCGGCCCAAGGCTTCAATGTCTGCCAGAACTCGGCTGGTCTGATCACATTGATGCCTAAGTCTCGCAGACGTTCCCGGTGTTTCCAGATCGTATTTAGATCAGACGTGAGAAATGCATCGCAGTCACCCATTTTGTACTGAATTAAAAGGAGGCGATCGAATGGGTCTCGCGCGAAATCGGGGATTTCTAGAAGTGCCGTCTCCAGTTTCTGAAGCTCAATCGTCAGTTTGAAGCGGGTTCGTACCGATCCACCGGCTGAAATCCTGTCGCCGGTTTCATCAAGCATGATGAGCCATCTATCAAGTACATCCAGAACCCATGATAGTAGGCCTCCGCGCGCTCGAAAGTCTTGGATATTGGCTATCTCCGCTATGGAAAGCGGCGAGATAAGGAATTGAAAGTGAGCCCTCTCGTTAACTAGGAAGATAGCGCGGAGGGCTTCCAAATCTGCTAAGCTATTGGGATTGTTGTCACAAGGCTCCTCGTCATCGAATATATAACCGCCTTCGTCATAAAGGCGATTGAGAACGCATGTATCAAGGAGCGTTCTTTCAGGGATTGACGATAGAGGCTCTTGATCGTCCAAAATTCGCTCTCCCGTCCGTGACCTCTATCTATTTTGTTTGATGCATCGCCGGTTCGCAAATCTCGCGCGATACCTGTTCCAATCTTGGGTGGCGGGAGAGCCCTTTGCTTGGGGCTCGCCATGACAGCCTTGTCATGGCTAAGTACGCGCCAAACCGAACGAATCGGGGAAGGCGGGGACGGAATTGAGCGCCAAGATCACGATCCACGACGTGGCCCGCGAGAGCGGCGTCTCCATCAAGACCGTCTCGCGCGTCCTCAATCGCGAGCCCAACGTCAAGGCTGACACCCGTGATCGGGTGCAGGCGGCGGTGGCCGCGTTGAACTACCGTCCCAATATCTCGGCGCGGAGTCTGGCGGGCGCGAAGGCTTATCTGATCGGCGTGTTCTTCGACAACCCCAGCCCCGGCTACGTCACCGACGTGCAGCTGGGGGCGATCGCGCAGTGCCGCAAGGAAGGCTACCACCTGATCGTCGAGCCGATCGACTCCACGGGCGATGTCGAAGAGCAGGTCGCGCCGATGCTTGCGACCTTGCGAATGGACGGGGTGATCCTGACGCCGCCGCTCAGCGACCACCCCGTGGTGCTCGCCGCGCTGGAGCGCGAGGGCGTCGCCTATGTCCGCATCGCCCCGGGCGACGACGTGGAGCGCGCGCCGTGGGTCAGCATGGACGACCGCAAGGCGGCCTACGAGATGACCAACCACCTGATCGGCCTGGGTCACCGCGACATCGGCTTCATCATCGGCCACCCGGACCACGGCGCGTCGCATCGACGGCATCAAGGCTTCCTCGACGCCATGCGCGACGCGGGCCTGGCCGTGCGCCAGGATCGGGTGGAGCAGGGCTGGTTCTCTTTCCGCTCGGGCTTCGAGGCGGCCGAGCGCCTGCTGGGCGGCCAGGATCGCCCGACCGCGATCTTCGCCTCGAACGACGACATGGCCCTGGGTGTGATGGCGGTGGCCAACCGCATGCGGCTGGACGTGCCGGCCCAGCTGTCGATCGCGGGCTTCGACGACACGCCCGGCGCGCGGATCACCTGGCCGCAGCTGACCACCGTCCGCCAGCCGATCGCCGCCATGGCGGGCGCGGCCGCCGACATGCTGATGAGCGGCGTTCAGCGCGAAGAGGGCGAACCGCCGCCCTCGCGACTGCTGGATTTCGAGCTCGTCGTCCGGGAATCCACGGGCAGGGCGCCCAACTAGGCTCATCGTCCAGCATTCAGGCAGATTGATCTTGACAGCGCTGTCCATTCGACATGAGATCATCGGCGATCAAGACGGTCGCCCAGGAGAAGGCGGCGTCAGGAGGAAACGTCATGACACCGCCTGGCCACTCCAGAGCCCGTCGCGCCGTCCTGCGCGCACGATCACTCCCCTCCAAGCGGTACCTCTAGCCGCTTTCTTTCGCTCGGCGCGGTCCTCCGCAAGCGCCGCGCCGAGCGCTTTTCTTTCCAGCCTGTCGCCTTGTTAGAGGCCCTTCGAGGACCGCCTATGTTTCTGCGTCGCTCCCTCCATGTTTCCGTCCTGGCCTTGGCGATCGCCGGTGGAGTTTCGGGAGCCGTTCTCGCCCAGACGCCCGCGGGTCCCGCGACCACCCATCCGGCGCTGTGGCCCAACGCCGCCAGCCCCGCGACGATCACCGACGCCAAGACCGAGGCTTTCATCACCAAGCTCATGAGCCAGATGACGGTCGAGGAGAAGGTCGCCCAGACCATCCAGGCCGACGGCGCCTCCATCACGCCCGAGGAGCTCAAGAAGTACCGCCTGGGCTCGGTGCTGGTGGGCGGCAACAGCGCTCCCGACGGCAATGACCGGGCCTCGGCCCAGCGCTGGATCGAGTGGATTAACGCCTTCCGCGCCGCGGCGCTGGACAATCGCGGCGGCCACCAGGAAATCCCGATCATTTTCGGCGTGGACGCCGTCCACGGCCACAACAACGTCGTCGGCGCGACGATCTTCCCGCACAACATCGGCCTGGGGGCGGCGCGCGATCCCGACCTGATCCGCCGCATCGGCGAGGCGACGGCGCAGGAGATGGCCGCGACCGGGGCCGACTGGACCTTTGGCCCGACGGTGGCCGTGCCGCGCGACGTGCGCTGGGGCCGCACCTACGAGGGCTATGCCGAGGATCCGGAGGTCGTGAAGACCTATGCCGGTCCGATGACCCTGGGCCTGCAAGGCGCGTTGGTCGCTGGTAAGCCGCTGGCGACGGGCCACATCGCCGGCTCGGCCAAGCACTTCCTGGGCGACGGCGGCACCGACGGCGGCAAGGACCAGGGCGACGCCAAGCTACCCGAGACCGAGCTGATCCGCCTGCACAACGCCGGCTATCCGCCCGCGATCGACGCCGGCATCCTGTCGGTGATGGTCTCGTTCTCCAGCTGGAATGGCGTCAAGCACACTGGCAACAAGAGCTTGCTGACCGACGTGCTGAAAGGGCGGATGGGCTTCGAAGGCTTCGTCGTCGGCGACTGGAACGCCCACGGCCAGGTCGAGGGCTGCACCAACACCAGCTGCGCCCAGGCGTACAACGCCGGCATGGACATGATCATGGCCCCCGACAGCTGGAAGGGCCTCTATGACAACACCCTGGCCCAGGTGAAGGCCGGCCAGATCCCGATGGCGCGGATCGACGACGCCGTGCGCCGCATCCTGCGCGTCAAGGTCAAGGCGGGGCTGTTCGAGAACAAGCGCCCGCTGGAGGGCAAGCTGGAGCTGCTGGGCGCGCCCGAGCACCGCGCGATCGCCCGTGAAGCAGTCCGCAAGTCGCTAGTCCTGCTGAAGAACGAAGGCGTGCTGCCGCTGAAGAGCTCGGCGCGCGTCCTGGTGGCCGGCGACGGCGCCGACGATATCGGCAAGGCGGCCGGCGGCTGGACCCTGACCTGGCAGGGCACGGGCAACAAGAACAGCGACTTCCCGAACGGCCAGTCGATCTTTGGCGGCATCGCCGAAGCGGTGAAGGCCGGCGGCGGCAGCGCCGAGCTGTCGGTCTCCGGCGACTACAAGCAAAAGCCCGACGTCGCGATCGTCGTGTTCGGCGAGAACCCTTACGCCGAGTTCCAGGGCGACATCGCCACGGCCGAGTACCAGCCCGGCGACAAGACCGACCTGGCGCTGCTGAAGAAGCTGAAGGCCCAGGGCATTCCGGTCGTCTCGGTGTTCCTGAGCGGTCGCCCGTTGTGGACCAATCCCGAGATCAACGCCTCGGACGCCTTCGTGGCGGCCTGGCTGCCCGGCTCGGAAGGCGGCGGCGTGGCCGACGTGCTGATCGGTGATGCGGCCGGCAAGCCGCGCTTCGACTTCACGGGCAAGCTGTCCTACTCTTGGCCCAAGCGCGCTGACCAGGAGCCGCTCAATGTCGGCGACAAGGGCTATGACCCGCTTTTCGCCTACGGCTATGGCCTCAGCTACGCCAAGCCAGGCAAGGTGGCCGTGCTGTCGGAAGAGTCCGGCGTGACGTCGGCGGCCGCCGTGAACGTGGACCGCTACTTCATCGCCGGTCGCTCGCCGTCGCCCTGGACGCTAACCACCTCGGGCGCGGTGGCGACCAAGACCATCGACGCCGGCGCCCAGGAAAACGCCCGCCAGGCGGTGTGGACCGGGGAGGGGCAGGGGCTGCTGGCGATCTCCGGACGTCCCGTCGACCTGTCGCGCCAGACCACCGGCGACATGGCCGTCATGCTCCGCTACCGCGTGGATGCGTCCCCAGAGAAACCGGTTTCCATGGCCATCGCCTGTGGCGAATCCTGTGGGGCGACGGTAGACGTTACGTCAACGTTCTCAGGTGCGAAACTCGGCGAATGGCGTACGGCCAAGATCAAACTTTCCTGTTTCAAGGCCAAGGGCGTGGACATGACGCGGGTGACCGCGCCGTTCGCGCTGATGACGTCCGGTCGCCTATCCATGACCTTTACCGAGATCCGGTTGGCCTCGAACGAGGGCGACGCGGTCTGTCCCACGAACTAAACTTCGGCCAAGGAGCGACGGCATGATCCGCGCCCGTCGCTCCCGCATCGTCGCCACGATCGGTCCAGCCTCCAGCTCGCCCGAGATGATCGTCACCCTGGCCAAGGCCGGGGCGGACGTCTTCCGCCTCAACTTCAGCCACGGCGCCCACGAGACGCACGCGGCGGTCTACAAGGCCATCCGCGAGGCGGAGAAGGTCGTCGGGCGGCCGCTGGGCATCCTGGCCGACCTGCAGGGGCCCAAGCTGCGCGTCGGCAAGTTCGCCGACGGTCCGGTCATGCTGAAGCCCGGCCAGGCCTTCCGCTTCGACAGCGATCCGACGCCGGGCGACGAAACGCGTGTTCACCTGCCGCATCCGGAGATCCTGACCGCCATGCGGCCGGGCGCGACCCTGCTGCTGGACGACGGCAAGCTGCGGATGACGGTGACCGAGGCCGGCCCCGGCTACGCCAACACCAAGGTCGTCAACGGCGGCAAGCTGTCCGAGCGCAAGGGCGTGGCGGTGCCGGACGTCGTGATCCCGATGTCGCCGCTGACGGCCAAGGACCGCGAGGACCTGGCCTTCGCCCTGCGTCTCGGCGTCGACTGGATCGCCCTGTCGTTCGTGCAGGCGCCGGAAGACATGGCCGAGCTGCGCCGCATCGTCGAAGGCCGCGCCGCCGTGCTGGCCAAGATCGAAAAGCCCCAGGCGCTGAAGGTGCTGGGCCCGATCCTCGACCTCTGCGACGGCGTCATGGTCGCGCGCGGCGACCTCGGCGTCGAGATGGCGCCCGAAGAGGTGCCGGTGGCGCAGAAGGAAATCCTGCGCGCGGCGCGTGAGCGTGGCATTCCGGTCATCGTCGCCACCCAGATGCTGGAGTCGATGACCAGCTCGCCGACCCCGACCCGCGCCGAAGCCTCCGACGTCGCCAACGCCGTCTATGAAGGCGCGGACGCGGTGATGCTGTCGGCCGAGTCCGCCGCCGGCGACTATCCGGAGGAAGCCGTTTCGATGATGAACCGTATCATCGAGCGGGTTGAGCGCGACCCAAAGTGGCCGGAGCTCATGTACGCCGAACAGAGCCACGACGATGTGGACGCCGACGTGCTGGTCGTCGCCGCCGCCGGCGCGGCCAAGGCGGGTTCGACCAAGTGTTTGGTCGCCTTCACGACCACCGGCGCCACGGCGCGCCGTCTGGCGCGCGAGCGCCCGCTGCAGCCGGTGTTGGCCCTGTCGCCCCAACTTAGCGCCGTGC
>NZ_CALCDX010000015.1 GCF_937900395.1 uncultured Caulobacter sp. | reverse complement strand
CCCTCGAACCTGTCCCCGCTCGATCGCCCCCCGCCGCCACGATGGTCGCTGGCCACGCGCCCTTTCCTCGCGACGAGGTGGTTAGAGAATACGGCAGGTTTTGGAGGGGTGGATAAGTCGGCGCGAACGCTCGTCGAGCGCTCATGAATCCCTCTCTCTTAGAGAGAGGGAGGGGCCCATGCGAAGCATCGGAGGGTGAGAGGTTTCACCCTTTCCGGACAGGGCGGTGATGGACAAGCAGCTGAAACGGTTGAGAATTGCGGCGGACCGCGTACCCGCTCACCCTCCCACGTCTGGCGGCGCGGGCCCCTCCCTCTCTCTAAGAGAGAGGGTTTTTCGTTCCCGTCTCCCGACGAGCGTTCACCCCTGAGGCTTCATCTTCAGCGGCAGGCCCGCGGCCACGAAATAGACCTCGTCCACGGTCGCCGCGAGCCGTTGGTTCAGACGTCCGGCCTCGTCGCGGAACCGACGGCCCAGCGGCGTCTCGGGCACGATGCCGAGACCCACCTCGTTGCTGACCAGCCAGAGCCGGGCGGGGCAGGCCGCGACGGCCGCGACGAGTTCCGCGCATGCCGCCTCGACGTCCCGCTCTGCCAGCATCTGGTTCGATAGCCACAGGGTCAGGCAATCGACGACGGCGATCGCCTCGGCGGGGAGGCCGCTGATCGCGGCGGCGAGCTCCAGCGGCGCCTCGACCGTGACCCATGATTCGCCGCGATCGGCCTGATGGCGCGCGATCCGCGCGGCCATCTCGTCGTCGAAGGCCTGCCCCGTCGCGATCATCACCGTTCGACCTCCGCCGGCCTCGGTTTCAGCCGCCTTCTGGGCGAAGCCGCTCTTTCCCGAGCGCGCGCCGCCCAGCACCAAGGTCGCGGTCATGAAAGCTCCACATTGACGGTGTGCGCCGCAGCATATAGGCCATGCGTCGCGTCAGGCTCCTCGAAAGAGGATTAAAAGGGAACGAGGTTCAAGACCTCGGCTGCCCCCGCAACTGTAAGCGGCGAGTTCTAGCGCCATAGGCCACTGGGTCCCTCGGGACCTGGGAAGGCGGCGCCAAGAGCATTGACCCGCGAGCCAGGAGACCTGCCCGGCGCGGTCGTTCATCGCTCGGCCGGGGTGCGCCGAACGAACGGGATCTCCCGAGAAACGACAGTCAAAGGACCGCGCGACGGTCCGAGCTTGCGCGTGGTCCGCTCCGCGCGGGCCGGGTTGGCGCGTGGGTCGTTCAGTAGGGGAAGTAGAACCATGATCCGAGCTTTTCTAAGCTCCACCGCGCTCGCCACCACCCTGATCGCTGGCGTCGCCATGGCCGACGACCAGAAGGCCCCCGAGGCCGACGTCGCCGGCGCCACCGGCGCCAACGGCGTCGCCCAAGTCGTCGTGACCGCCACGCGCACCGCCCAGCCGATCGAGAAGGTCGGCGCGTCGGTCACCGTCCTGACCCAACCGGCCATCGAGGCTAGCCAGGCCATCTCGGTCGTCGAGCTGCTGGCCCAGACGCCGGGCGTCAGCTTCACGCGCAACGGCGGGCCGGGCACGACCACCGGCCTGAACATTCGCGGCGCCGAGACCCAGCACACCGTCGTCCTGATCGACGGCGTCAAGCTGAACGACCCCTCCTCGACGCAAGGCGGCTTCAACAGCGGCAACCTGCTGGTCGGCGACATCTCGCGCATCGAAATCCTGCGCGGCGCCCAGTCGACCCTGTGGGGCAGCCAGGCCATCGGCGGCGTGGTCAACATCGTGACCGCCGAACCCACCACGCCGTTCTCCAGCTCGATCGACGCCGAGGCGGGCGCGCGCAAGACCGGCTACCTGCGGGCCGGCGTCGGCGGCGCCGGCGACAAGATCACCTGGCGCGTGGCGGGCGGCTACTACACCACCGACGGCTTCTCGGCCTACAAGCCGGGCAAGGAGAAGGACGGCTACCAGAACGCCGGCCTGTCTGGCCGCCTGCGCGTGGCGCTGGCCGAGAATGTCTCGGCCGAGGTTCGCTCGGTCTATTCCAAGGGCAAGAACGACTTCGACGGCTTCAACGTCGACAGCCCCGAGTTCGGCCGCACCAAGGAGTTGGTGATCTATACCGGCCTGAACTTCGGCCTGCTGGACGGTCGGTGGAACAACCGGATCGGCTACGCCTACACCGACACCGACCGCGAGAACATCAATCCGGCCCGTCCCGCTGTGCCGCTGACCTTCGACGCCGCCGGCAAGAACAAGCGCTGGGAGTACCAGGGCGTGTTCGCGGTGACCGACCTCGTGACCGCCACCTTCGGCGCCGAGACCGAGAATGCGCGCATGCGCACGCGCTCGCCCTCGACCAGCAATCCGAACCCGGCCTTCGCCAGGGGCAAGGTGGGTGTCGACAGTCTGTATGGCCAGCTGCAGGCCGAGGTGGTTCCGGGCCTGACCCTGACCGCCGGCGTCCGTTACGAGGACCACGACACCTATGGCAGCCACACCCTGGGCCAGGCTTCCGCCGCCTGGGTCGTGAACGAGGGGAACACCGTGCTGCGCGCCAGCTTCGGCCAGGGCTTCCGCGCCCCGGGCCTCTACGAGCTGTTCAGCGAGTACGGCAACCTGAACCTCTCGCCCGAGAAGTTCGATAGCTGGGACGCCGGCGTCGAGCAGCGCTTCCTGGGCGGCAAGGCGCGCGCCATCGCCACCTGGTTCCACCGCGAGGCCGACAACGAAATCCGCTACTTCTCGTGCACCGGCGGCGCCGATCCGCTGTGCGCGCCGGGCGGCGTCTCGCGTTGGGGCTACTACAACAACGTTCTCAAGACCAAGGCGCAAGGCGTTGAGCTGATTGGCGAACTCAAGCCGATCGATAGCCTCGTCCTGACCGCCAGCTACACCTATACCGACGCCGAGACCGACTCCGGCGCCAACAAGGGCAAGCAGCTGACGCGCCGTCCCAAGACCATGGGCAACCTGTCGGCGACCTATGTCTGGCCGGTGAAGCTCTCGACCACGGTGGCGGTCCGCTACGTGGGCAAGACCTACAACAACGACGCCAACACCCAGGTGGTGAAAGACTACACCCTGGTCGACCTGCGCGCGTCCTATCCGCTCAAGGACGGCCTGGAGGTCTTCGGCCGCGTAGAGAACGCGTTCGACAAGGACTACCAGACGATCCTGAACTACGGGACGCCGGGGCGCGGCGCCTTTGTGGGCCTGCGGGCCCGCTTCTAGAGCGTGGTGATGGCGTCGATCCCCCACCTCGGCGCCTTCCGACATGGCGGCCGTCTCCGCGAGGCGATGGCCGCCCATCCGGACGTGCGCGAGCCCTGGCTCGATCTTTCGACCGGGATCAATCCCGAGCCCTGGCCGGGCGCGCGCGCGCCTGACCGCGCCCTCCGGTCTCTGCCCGATCCTTCCGCCCTGGCCGAGCTGGAGACAGTCGCCGGTCGCGCGTTTGGCGTCGCCGATCCTCGGCGAGTCGTGGCGGTCGGCGGCGCGGACATCGCGCTGCGCCTGCTGCCGCTTTTGCTGAATGAGGGCGGCGCCGCCCTGGTCGCGCCGATCTATGGCGGTCATGTCGAGGCGTGGGCCAGCCGCAAGCCGCAAATGGTCGCGACGATCGATGATCGCCGCGCGGCGGAAGCGGACATCCTCGTCCTGGTCAATCCGAACAACCCGGACGGCCGGCGAGTAGGGCGTGAAGCGTTGGCGACTCTCGCCGCGGCGCGATCCGCTCAGGGGCAGTGGACGATTGTCGATGAGGCCTTCGTCGAGACGGCGCCGCAGCTCAGCGTGGCGGATCTCGAAATCGAGCGTCTGGTGGTGTTGCGCTCGTTCGGCAAATTCTACGGCCTGCCTGGAGCGAGGCTGGGATTTGTCATTTGCGGCAATCTCTTATCGCAACAATTTCGCGTCGTTCTAGGCGATTGGCCCGTCTGCGCCGACGCGCTGGCCTTGGGCCTCGGCGCCTATGCGGATGAGGCCTGGCGCGCGACCACCGCGGCCTGCTTGGCGACCCAGGCTCGCAATGTCGACGCGGTCCTCAGCGCGGCCGGGCTCGCTGTCGTCGGCGGCTGCGATCTTTTCCGCTGGGTCGAAACGCCGGACGCGCATCGGCTGTTCGCCTGTCTCTGCGCTCAGGGCGTCCTGACGCGACCGTTCGTGGAACATCCGACAAGGCTGCGTTTCGGCATTCCGGCCCGCGACAACCTCGAACGGCTGCGCCGGGCGCTGCAGGCGGTGCGCCATGCCGCCTAGTCGTCGGATAGTCATGGGCGGCGCCATCGCCCTCGCCGCAGGGGCGCCGGCCATCGCCGCCCCTCGGCGCGTCGCCTCGCTGAACGCGTGTCTCGACGCCATGCTGGTGCATCTGGCCGACCGGTCGCAGATCGCCGCCCTCAGCCACTACGCCCGCGAGCCGCAGGGCTCCACCGTGGCGGCCGAGGCCCGGACCCTGCCGTTCACCTGGGAGACCGCCGAGGAGATCATCGCGCTGCAGCCGGATCTCGTCCTGGCCAGCCAGCACTCGGCCCTGGCGACCCGCAACGCGCTGAAGCGCCTGAATGTCCCCGTCGAGCGCTTCGCCGTTCCCAAGACGATCGCCGAGAGCCTCGACCAGGTCCGGCGCGTGGCCCGCCTGATCGGCCGACCCGAGCGCGGCGAGCAGCTGGTCGCACGGATCCAGGCCGCCATCGCCGCGGCGAGGCCGCGTCGCGAAACGCGACGGCTGAGCGCTTTGATCTATCAACCCAATGGCTTCGCGGCGGGACCTCACACGCTGGCGGACGAGATGATGACCTTGGCCGGCTTCGACAATGTCGCGCGGCGGTATGGCTTGAAGTCCTGGGGCAACGTTCCGCTCGAGCTGCTGCTGGCCGATCCGCCGGAGGTGCTGCTGGTCGGGGTTCCCGCGCCCGGCGCGCGCAGCTGGGCCGACCGGGTCATGACCCATCCGGCTCTCGGCGCTCTGAAGGGCCGCATGCAGCAGGCCCGCTTTCCCGAGCGGCTGCTGTATTGCGGCGGACCGGTGCTGATCCAGTCCGCCCAGGCCATGGCTCGCGCCCGCGCCGAAGTCCTGGGAGAGACGGCATGAAGACGCGATCGACATGGCTCGTCTGTGGCGTGCTGGCGGCGACGCTGGCCTTGCTGTTTGTCGTCAGCCTCTGCGCGGGACGGGTCTGGACGCCCTGGAGCGCCTGGGTCTCGAACGGCGCCGATCCTCGCTGGGCGATCGTCTTCGGCCTGCGGCTGCCGCGCACCATCCTGGCGCTGCTGGTCGGCGGAGCCCTTGGCCTGAGCGGCGCGGCGCTGCAGGGCTATACCCGCAACCCCTTGGCCGATCCCGGCGCGATGGGCGTGTCTTCGGCGGCCGCCATGGGCGCGGTGCTGACGCTCTATCTAGGAACGGCGGCCCAGGCCAGCTGGACCCTGCCGGCCGCGGCGATGATCGGGGCGGGCCTGGGCGTGGCGGCGCTGCTGGCGCTGGCGGGCGTCACCTCCAGCATCGTCACCTTCATCCTGGCCGGCTTCGTCGTCCAGACGGTCTGCACGGCGGGCATCTCGCTGGCGCTGAACCTGGCGCCAAACCCCTGGGCGGTCGACGAGATCATCAGCTGGGTCATGGGCTCGTTGGCCGACCGCAGCGTCGAGGAGGTCAGAATCGCCGCGCCGGGCGTCGTCGCCGGATGCCTTGTCCTGCTGACCCAAGGCCGCGCGCTGGACGCCTTGACCCTGGGCGAGCAGGGCGCGCGATCGCTGGGCGTCAGCCTGACGCGAACCCGTCTGCTGCTTGCCGTCGGTGTCGCCCTGGCCGTCGGTTCGAGCGTGGCCGTGACCGGGGTCATCGGCTTCGTCGGCCTGATCGTGCCGCACCTGCTGCGGCCCTGGGTCGGGTCGAGGCCTGGCGCGGTTCTATTGCCTTCATTGTTGGGCGGCGCGGCCTTGACGCTGGGCGCCGATATCCTGGTCCGCCTGACCCCCGCCGCCGAGGAGGTCAAGCTGGGCGTCGCCACGGCCGTCCTGGGCGGACCCTTCTTCCTCTGGATGCTGATGGCGATGCGCAGGAGGCTGGCGTGAGCAATGACCTGATCGCCGAGACCGTCAGCCTTAGCCTGGGCGGACGCGCGGTTCTCAACCAGGTCACCGCCCGCTTCCGCAAGGGCGAGGTGGTGGCGATCGTCGGGCCGAACGGCGCGGGCAAGTCCAGCCTGTTGAGCTGCCTGGCCGGCCTGCGGCGGCCGGACAAGGGCCGCGTCAGCCTGGACGGCGCCGTGGTCGCGGACATCCCGCCGCGCGGCCGGGCCCGGGCGATGGCCTTCCTGGCGCAGACCCCGGAGATCGCCTGGGACGTCGATGTCCGGACCTTCGTCGGCCTGGGGCGCACGCCGCATCTGGGCGCGTTCGGGCCTAGCGCGGAGGATGTCCGGGCTGTCGATCAGGCGATCGCGATGACCGGGCTCGGCGACTTCGCGTCGCGGGCCATCACCCGACTGTCGGGCGGCGAGCGGGCGAGGGCGTTGATCGCGCGGGCGCTGGCGGGCCAGACCGACTGGCTGCTGGCCGACGAACCGCTGACGGGGCTCGATCCCGGGCACGCCCTGGACACCGTGGGCCTGTTCCGCCGGCTGGCGCATGACGAGGGCAAGGGCGTCGTCGTCACCCTGCACGACCTGACCCTGGCGGCGCGCTTCGCCGATCGGGTGCTGCTGCTCGATAGGGGCTGCCTGGTCGCAGACGGCCCGCCCGGCCAGGCCCTGACGCCCCAGGCGCTGGCCATGGCCTATGGCGTCCGAACGCGCACCCACGCCGGCGAGGCGGGACCGCTGATCGAGATCCTGCGCCGTGTGGACTAGCCCGTGGATCGTGCTGGCCGCGGCCGCTCTAGAAGCCTTGGTCGGCTATCCCGAGGCGCTGCATCGGCGCGTCCCGCACCCGGTCGCCTGGATCGGCGCCCTGATCTCAAGGTTGGAGGCGACCCTAAACCGGCCGGACTGGAGCGAGGTCGCCCGGCGCCTGGCCGGCGTCGCGACGCTGCTGACGATCATCCTCGTCAGCGGCTTTGCCGGCTGGCTGATCGCGCGCTTCGGCGGTCCTTATGTCGTGGTGATCATCGGGACCCTGGGCCTGGCGCAACGCAGCCTCCACCAACACGTCTCCGGCGTCCTGAGGCCGCTGCAAGCCGGCGACCTGATCGCGGCCCGCGAGGCGGTCGGCATGATCGTCGGTCGCGACGTCCAGCGCCTGGACGCCGGCGAGGTCGCGGCGGCGGCGATCGAGAGCCTGGCCGAAAGCTTCAACGACGGCGTGGTCGCGCCGATCTTCTGGTTCGTCGTCGCCGGCCTGCCGGGCCTGTTCGTTTACAAGGCGGTCAACACGGCCGACAGCCTGATCGGCCACCGCGAGCCGCGCTGGCGGGCGTTTGGCTGGGCCTCGGCGCGCTTGGATGACCTGCTGAACCTGGCGCCCGCGCGGCTGGCGGGCGTCCTGATCGCCCTGGCTGGCCGCGGCGGCTGGTCGATCATGCTCCGCGATGCCTCCAAGCACGCCTCGCCCAACGCCGGCTGGCCCGAGGCGGCGATGGCCGGCGCGCTGGGCGTTCGACTGGGCGGGACGGCCTGGTATGACGGCGAACGGTCCGACCGCCCCGTGTTCGGGGATGGCCGGGAGGTCCAGGTCGCGGACCTGTCGCGCGCGCTGCGCATCTACCTGCTGGCCTGCGCGATCCTGTGGCTGCTTCTGGCGTGCGGAGGGCTGGCATGGCCGCGTTGATGATCCAGGGCTGCGGCTCCGACGTCGGCAAGTCGGTTCTGGTCGCGGGTCTCTGCCGGCTGTTCGCCAATCGCGGCCTGACCGTCAGGCCATTCAAGCCGCAGAACATGTCAAACAACGCCGCCGTCACCTCGGAAGGTGGCGAGATCGGCCGCGCCCAGGCGCTGCAGGCCATCGCCTGCCGGACCCCGCCGATCGTCGACATGAACCCGGTGCTGCTGAAGCCGCAAAGCGATGTCGGCGCCCAGCTGGTCGTGCGCGGCCAGATGGCCGGAACCTGGAAGGCCAGTGGCTACCAGGCGCGCAAGGGCGAGCTGCTGGATGTCGTCGTCGAGAGCTTCCGGCGACTGGAGGCCGAGAGCGATCTGGTCATTGTCGAAGGGGCGGGGAGTCCGGCCGAGATCAACCTGCGCGCCGGCGACATCGCCAATATGGGCTTCGCGCGTGCGGCGAACGTACCCGTCGTGCTGGTCGGCGACATCGATCGCGGCCATGTCATCGCCGCCCTGGTCGGCGCCCACGCGGTGCTGGACGAGGCCGACCGCGCCATGGTGCGCGGGTTCCTGATCAACAAGTTCCGAGGCGATCCGGCGCTGTTCGAGGCCGGCCGGCGGATGATCGTCGAGGCGACGGGTTGGCCGGACCTGGGCATGGCGCCCTGGCTGACGGCGGCGCGACGCCTGCCGGCCGAGGATGCGGTCGTGCTGGACGGCGCGTCTCGCCTGGAGGGACGCAAGATCCGTATCGTCGTCCCGATGCTGTCGCGCATCGCCAATTTCGACGAGTTCGACGCCCTGCGCGCCGAGCCCGACGTGGATTTCGCCTATGTCCCACCCGGCCAGCCGCTGCCGGGCGACGCCGATCTCGTCATTCTGCCAGGCGCCAAGGCGACGCTGGCGGACCTGGCCTTCTTCCGGGCGCAGGGCTGGGACATCGACCTCTTGGCGCACGTTCGTCGCGGCGGGCGCGTGCTGGGCGTCTGCGGCGGCTTCCAGATGCTGGGACGGCGCCTGTCCGATCCCGAGGGCGTCGAAGGCGCGCCGGCCTCGATCGAGGGGCTTGGCCTGCTCGACGTCGAGACCGTGATGACCAGCCAGAAGACCCTGCGCCAGGTCACCGGCCGGCTGCCCGGCGGGGCGCGCTTCGAGGGCTACGAGATGCATGTCGGCCGCACGACGGGCGGCGCGCGGCCAATGCTGCGGTTCGACGGCGGCGGCGACGACGGCGCCGTGTCGCCCGATGGCAAGGTGCGCGGCTGCTACGTGCACGGCCTGTTCGACACTGGCGAGGCGCGCGCCGAACTGCTGGCCGAACTGGGCGCGGTCTCCGATCGCCTGAACCAGTCCACGCGCGTCGATCAGGCGCTCGACGACATCGCGGCCGCCCTGGAAGCGGCGTTCGACATCCCCGCCCTGGCGACCATCGCCGGCCTGGAGACCTCCCGATGAACCTGCCCGCTGTTTCCCCGATCGATCATGCCGGCGCAGAAGCCCTTCGCGCCAAGCTCGACGCCAAGGCCAAGCCGCTGGGCGCCCTGGGACGGGTCGAAGAGCTGGCCACGCGGCTGGGCCTGATCGCAGGCGGTCCGCCGCCGTCGTTCGATCGCGCGCTGCTGTTGGTTTTCGCCGGCGACCACGGCATGAACGCCGAGGGGGTCTCGGCCTATCCCTCGGCCGTCACCCAGGCGATGGTGGCGACCTTCCTGGCCGGCAAGGCCAGCGCCAACGCCTTCGCCCGCGCCGTCGGGGCGGAGTTGCGGGTGGTCGACGCCGGCGTCGACGCCGAACTGGCGCCGCATGCGGTTCTCATCGACGCCAAGGTTCGGCGCGGAAGCCGCAATGCGGCGGTCGAGCCCGCCCTGACCCTGGCCGAGGCCGAGCAAGCCCTGGCGCGCGGCGCCGCCATCGCCCGTCAGGCGATCGAGGAGGGGTTTGAGATCCTCGCCCTGGGCGAGATGGGCATCGGCAACACCGCTTCGGCGGCGCTGCTGACGCACCGCCTGGCGCCCGCGCCGTTGGCTGACTGCGTCGGACGAGGGGCGGGTCACGACGACGCCGGCCTGGCGCGCAAGACAGCGATCCTCGAGCGGGCCGCCGCGCGCAGCGGCGCGACCGAGCCTTTGGAGGTTCTAGCGGAATTCGGCGGGCTGGAGATCGCCATGATGGCCGGCGCGATGATCGGCGCGGCCTCGGCAAAGGTTCCCGTTTTGGTCGACGGATTCATCGTCTCCGCCGCCGCCCTAGTCGCGATCCGCCTGGTCCCCGAGGTGAAGGACTACTGCGTCTTTTGCCACCGCTCGGTGGAGCAGGGGCATAGCCGGTTGCTGGCCGCCTTGGAGCTCGATCCGCTTCTGGCGCTGGACCTGCGTCTGGGCGAAGGGACTGGAGCCTTGCTCGCGCTGCCACTGGTCAGGGCCGCCTCGCGCCTGCTGAGCGATGTCGCCAGTCTGGACGACGTCTTGAACGGGCGGCTCTGAGATGCGTTGGCCGGCTCGCCAGGCGCAACTGCTGCTTTGCGCCGTCCAGTTCCTGACCCGGGTTCCGACGCCCGCGTTGAAGGGGTTCGAGACGGATTGGATCACGCGAGCCGCGCGATATTTTCCTCTGGTAGGACAGGGTGTTGGCGCGATCTCCGCAGGCGTCTTCATCCTCGGCTTCCACGTCTGGGGCTCGGGCGTTGCGGCGGTGCTGGCGCTAGCGGCCGGCCTGCTGGTCACGGGCGCCTTCCATGAGGACGGCCTGGCCGACACGGCCGACGGCCTGGGCGGCGGCCAGACGGCCCAGCGTCGCCTGGAGATCATGAAGGACAGCCGCATCGGGACCTACGGCGTCTGCGCCCTAGTCGTCGCCCTGGGGCTGAAGGCGACCATGCTGGCGAGCGTCTCGGCGCAGGTCGGCGCCTTGGCCCTGCTGGCCGCGCACGGCGCGGGTCGTGCGGCGGCCGTCATTGTGATGCGGGTGACGCCCTACGCGCCCTCCGGCGAACCCGGGAAGTGGAAGCCGACGCCGATGGGCGTGCGGACCAGCGAGGCGGTCGCCGCTCTGGTCATCGCCCTCTGGCCGCTGCTGCTTCTGCCCATGCCCGCCGTCGGCTTGGGCCTGGCGCTGGGGAGCGTCGCGGCGCTGGCTCTGGCGCGGACGTCCATCCGTCTGATCGGTGGCCATACCGGCGATGTGTTGGGCGGCGTCGAGCAGGTGTTCGAGGTCGGCTTTCTGCTGGGCGTGGCGGCGCTGGCGTGAGGCTGATCGTCTGCCCAGGCTCGGCCGTCGAGACGCTACTGGCGCGCGAACCGGTCGATCACGTGCTAGCGCTGGTTTCGCCGGACGCCGAGGTCAGCGCGCGCGCGGTCCCGGCGACCGTGCTACGTTTCAACGACATCATCGAACCGCGCCCCGGCCTGGTCGCGCCAGACGCCGAAATGGTCCACGCGATCATCGCCTTGGGGCGAGAACTTCCGGTGGACGCAACCCTGCTGGTCCACTGCTTCGCCGGCGTCAGCCGCTCACCCGCCGCCGCCTATGTCCTGGCTTGCGCGGCGAGCGTTCGGGGCGATGAGCTGGCTATCGCCCAGCGGCTGCGCGAGGCCTCGCCGAAGGCGACCCCCAACGCCCTGATGGTCTCGCTCGCCGACGAGATCCTCCAGCGCGGCGGCGCCATGCGCGCGGCGATCGCGGCGATCGGGCGGGGGGCGGACGCCTATGAAGGCGACGTGATCGACTGGATGCTGAGCGGCTCCGCTCGGCCCTAGGTTCGGCGGCGAGATCGCCCGACCCAGAAATTGATGGGACCGCTAACAATCGCCGTGACAGGCGCTCCAGAATTTGTAGGAGTAAAGCCGAGCCGCGCCACAAGCGGTCGAGCAACAAACAATTGGGAGCGAGAACGATATGGGGTTCTTCGGTAAGAGAGGCGGCCGCGCGGGAGTCCTGGCGACAGGCTTGGCGATGGCCTGGCTGCTGGCTTCGTCCGCCTCGGCGCAGAACGACAAGATGACGCCGATCGCGATCCCGGCCCAGCCGAACGCGATCACCCTGAACACCGGACCACTGCCGGGCGCCACGAACGCCGAGAGCTGGCACAGCCAGTACGGCAGCGTCTTCGCCCGCAACGTGACGGTCGCCACCCTGACGCCGTTCCTGCCGGATCCCGCCAAGGCCACCGGCGTCGCTGTGATCGTGGCCCCCGGCGGCGGCTTCCGGACCCTGTCGATGGAGAATGAGGGCTGGGACGTCGCCAAGGCCCTGGCCGACAAGGGCGTCGCCGCCTTCGTGTTGAAGTATCGACTGAACCAGACGCCGGCCGACATGCCCGGCTTCGAGGCTTCGATGAAGGCGATGTTCTCGGGCGTGGCGCGGGCGCCGCGCATGGATCCGCAGTCGGCGGTCACGGCGCTGCAGCCGCAGCTGGCCGACTCCCGCGCCGCCTTCGCCCTGATCCGCTCACGGGCGGCCGAATGGCATGTGGATCCCGACCGCATCGGCATGGTCGGCTTTTCGGCCGGCGCCATGCTGACCCTGACCACGACCCTGGCCGTCGAGGACGCCAAGCCGGCCTTCATCGGGCTGATCTACGGCTCGCTGGCGTCGGCGACCGTGCCGGCCGACGCGCCGCCGATGTTCTTCGCCCTGGCGGCGGACGACCCGCTGTTCGGCAACAGCGGCTTCGGGCTGATCGAGAGCTGGCGCGCGGCCAAGCGGCCCGTGGAGTTCCACCTCTATGAACAGGGCGGCCACGGCTTTGGCATGTACAAGAAGAAGACCACCAGCACCGGCTGGTTCGACGCCTATACAAGCTGGATGGCCATGCACGGCTATATGAGCCGCAAATAGGACCCCAATCTCGTGTCATCCCGGAAGCCTCGAAGAGGCTATCCGGGACCCAGGGGCAAATGCATTGCCGCTAACCCCTGGGTCCCGGGTCGGCTTCGCCGCCCGGGATGACACGCGATATTAGACAAAGAGAAGTGTCCTAAGGCACCGGGACCTCGAACGGACCGACCGGCAGGTCCGCGTCATCGAACAGATTGACCACCGGGCTGTCGGCCCAGGCGTAGCGCACGCGATCCACTGGCTGGCCGTCGCCGCTCAGCATCACCTTGTCGCCCTGGGCGTGCGCATTGGCGAACCGGCAGACGCCACCGCCGCAGAGTTCGAACCCGATCGCCACGGCGCCGCTGCGGGGGGCCAGAGCGCCCGTAACGTCCTTGAAAGTCAGGGTCACGCCGCCGCCGGCGTCGCGAGCCGCCGAGGCGATGCGCGGGCCCGACGGCGCGACCGCCTCGCCATAGGCCACGGCGCGCATGGCCCGGGCGGCGCGACGGCCGACCTCCTGCTTCTCGCCGGGATGGATGTCCAGCGGATCGCCGTGGTCGATCGTCACCACCACGGCCGCGTGTCCGTCGGCCTCGGCGACGCGGCGCTGGACGTCGCGGACTCCCGCCCAGCCGCTCTCCACGGGCCGCTTGGCGGTAGCGCCATAGGCCGAGAGCTGCACGATCGCGAAGGGCAGGTTCGGCGTCTCGAACCGCGTGCGCCAGTCCTTCAGCATGGCCGACAGGCGACGGTCGTAGCCGGGCAGGCCGGTGTCGGACTCGCCCTGATACCAGGCGACGCCCGTCAGGCTGACCGGGCCCAGCGGCGCGATCATGCCGTTGTAGAGCGTGCCGGCGCCGTTGATGTCGTCCCACGGCGAGCGGGGCGCGTTCGACTTCGAGCGCCCCGCCGGAGCGTAGCGCCAGCCCTGGTCAAGCGGCAGGCTGGTCCCGTCGTCGAACTGTAGCTTCATGGCGCTGGCCGGCCCCAGCATGCCGCCGTCCGCATAGACGTTGTCGGCGTTGACCAGGATGACGTTGCGGCCTTCCCGCAGCACGCCGGGCTTCAGGCGATACTGGCGCGCGCGGCCCAGGCTGGTGCCGCCGACCGGCTGGCCGTTGACCCAGGTCCGATCGGCGTCGTCGATCGACCCGAGGCCCAGCACCGAGGCCTGACGGGCCTGCTCGGCGGTCAGGGTGGCCTCGGCCTTGAACCAGACCATTCCGAGATAGCCCTTCATCTCGGACAGGCCCCAGCGGTTGAAGGAACCGACGACGGGGACGGGCTTCCAGGCCAGCGTGGAGTCGTCGCGCCAGGGCTCGCGACCTTGGGCGAGGCCAGAGGTGTCGCGCCACCAGGTCTCCCACTGACTGGCCGCGGCCTTTTCCGCCGCCGCCGTGTCGCGGGTGTAGAGGGCCAGGGTCTTGGCGGGCGCGCCCAGGCCGGCTTGCTCCAGGCCGTCCGGCGAGAGCCACGCTGACTGGCGCGAGCCGCCCCAGCTGGCGTGGATCAGGCCGATCGGGGCCTTGGTCGTCTCGCGCAGGGACTGGCCCATGTAGAAGCAGACGGCCGAGAACTTGCCGATCGTCGCGGGCGTCGCCGCCGCCCAGGCCGGCGGCGCCTCGAGCTCGCCCTGCGGGGCGAAGGCCAGGCGCTTGGGAACGGTCATCAGGCGGATCTGCGGATCGCTGGCCCCGTAGATCTGGAAGCTGTTCTGCGACTGCTCCGTCGTCATCTCCATGTTGCTCTGGCCCGAGCACAGGAAGACGTCGCCGACCAGCAGGTCGTCGATGACCTGCTGGCCGCTCGGCGCCTCGACCAGCAGCCGGTAGGGGCCGCCGGCGTCGAGGGCGGGCAGGACGAGGCGGAAGCGTCCGGCCTTGTCGGCCGTGGCGCTCACGGTCTTGCCGGCGAGGTTGGCGGAGACGGTCTCGCCCGGGAGCGCCTTGCCGGTCAGGATGATCGGCCGGCCGCGCTGGAGGACGGCGTGGTCGCCCAGCGCGCCGTCAATGATGGGCCCGGCCAAGGCGGAGGTCGCGAGCGCCAGCACGGCGGCGCTCGCCAAAAGAGCCTGGATTCTCAAATTGTCCTCCTACTTCGGCAGGGCCACGGCCTTGGCGACCGCGAAGTCGGCCGAGCGGCTGGCGACGCCGGTCCCGGGCTGCCCCGCACCGACGCTGACCTTATAGGCGCCCGTCACGACCTGGCGCACCCCGTCCGCATCGACCGAGCTCAGGTCGCGAGGCGACAGCGAAAAGGTCACGGACTTGGCCTCGCCAGGCTTCAGGCTGACGCGCTGGAACCCTCGCAAGGCGACGCGCGGCGCCCCCGGTGTGTCGGGGAAGTTCAGATAGAGCTGGGCCACCTCGTCGCCGGCGCGGGCGCCGACGTTGCGCACGGTCGTGGTGACTTGGACGCCCTGGCCGGCGTCGCCCTTGACCGGCTCGACCTTCAGCGGCGCGTAGTCGAACGTCGTGTAGCTGAGGCCGTAGCCAAACGGATAGACTGGCTGGCCCGTGAAATAGCGATAGGTGCGGCCCTCCATCCGGTAGTCGCCGAACGGCGGCAGGTCGTCGACCGACTTGTAGAAGGTCAGCGGCAGGCGGCCCGACGGGTTGGTCTTGCCGGTCAGGACGTTGGCGATGGCCAGGCCGCCGGACTGGCCCGGATACCAGGCCTCCAGGATCGCCGAGGCGTTGTCCTTGGCCCACGAGAGATTCAGCGGGCTGCCGTTCATCGCCACCACGACCAGCGGCTTGCCCAGCGCCTTGGCCTGCTCCAGCAGGGCTTGTTGGTCGGCGGGGATGTCGAGCGTGGTCTTGTCGCCGCCCTTGAAGCCCGGGATCTCGACCGGCGACTCCTCGGCCTCGAGGTCGGAGGTCAAGCCGACCACCGCGACCAGCACGTCGGCTTGGGCCGCCGCGGCCTTCAACTCGGTCTTCGGATCGTCGGCCACGCGCTTCCAGACGAGATCGACGCCGGACAGGGCGTGGGCCTCGGACATGACTTCGATCGCGTAGCGGCGGCCCTTCTCCAGCTTGATGGTCTTCATCGTCGGTAGGCTGCCCCAGCCGGACTTCTTGAGGTCGGCGAAAGGCTTTCCGTCTAGTTTCATCTCGCCGTTGAAGCCGGTCAGGCCCAGGCGATAGGTCCCGGTCTCGGGCGGGACCAGGAAGCCAGTCCAGATCACGCGATGGTGGTCGAGCACCCCGGGCAAATCGAGGCTGCGGGCGGCGACATTGGCCTCGATCCGGCTGACAACCGGCTGGTCGGCGTAGCGCATCTTGGCGACGATATCGCCGAAGGTCCCGGGCTCGAAGCGCTTGGGCGGCGGCTCGGTCGGGTTGAAGTAGCGCGCCAGCAGGCCCGGCTTGCCGTCGGGCGTCCGCAGGGCCGCGGTCGGTACCTTGTCGCCGTCGGTGTAGGAGGGGCCGAACGGGGCGTAGGCGACCTTGGCGCCCGGCAGGGCGCGACGCAGGCCCTCGACCACCGAGATCGGCGGCGCCGAGAGGGCCGAGGAGTAGTTGCCGCGCAGCACGCGGGTGGCGTCGCCCAGCGGACCGATCACCGCGACGCGCAGGCCGGGTTTCAGCGGCAGCAGGCCGTCGTTCTTGAGCAGCACCAGGCTCTTCTCGCTGGCGGCCAAGGCCAGGGCTTCGTGCTCCGGCGTCATCACCGCCGTTGGCGCCTTGGGCGCGGCTTCGACGGGGCGCACGCCCGGCAGATCGCCGACGCGCAGGCGCGCCGAGTAGAGCCGCACCAGCGCCTGGTCGACGTCTCCGATCGAGATCAGCCCCTGCTGCAGCGCGTCGCGATAGCGGTTCGAAAGTCCCGCCGTGTCGGTCAGGGTCGAGCCGTTGCACTCGTTGTCGACGCCGGCGCGGACGGCGGCGGCGACCGCGGTCGCGGCGTCGGGAGCGTACTTGTGGTGGTCGTTGATGTCCTTGACCGCGTCACAGTCGGAGACGACGTAGCCGTCGAACTTCCATGCCGTTCGCAAGTAGTCCTTCAGCAGCATGTCGCTGGCGCAGGCGGGCTGGCCGTCGATGCGATTGTAGGCGCACATGATCGAGCCGGCCTTGGCCTCGACGATCGCGGCGCGGAAGGCCGGCAGGTAGGTGTCCTCGAGGTCGCGGCGCGAGACGTAGACATTGGCGTGGTGCCGCGTCGACTCCGGCCCGCTATGGACCGCGTAGTGCTTGGGCGTGGCGATCACCTGGGGCAGGTCGGGATTGGGGCCTTGCACGCCCTCGACGAAGGCCACGCCCATGCGAGCGGCCAGATGCGGGTCCTCGCCGTAGGTCTCCTGGCCTCGGCCCCAGCGCGGATCGCGGAAGATGTTGATGTTCGGGGACCAGGTGTTGAGCGCCGTTCCGATGCGGCCCATCCGACCCGTGGCCCGCGCCAGGGTGTGCAGTCCGCGCACCTCGGTTCCGATCGCGCCAGCGACATCTTTCACCAGGGCGGTGTCGAAGGTCGCGGCCAAGCCGATCGGCTCGGGAAAGTTGGTGGTCGGCAGCGAGCCCAGCGCGCCGTGCAGCGACTCCGTCCACCAGTTGTAGGCGGGCACGCCCAGGCGCGGGATCGCCGGCGCGGTGTTGAGCAACTGATCCAGCTTCTCCTCGGTGGTCATCTTGGCCACGAGGTCAGCGGCCATCTGATCGGCCTTCTGACGGGTCGGGGAGGCGGTCTGGGCCTCGGCCAACGGGGGCAGCCCCAGCACCAGGCTAAGGCAAAGCGCCGTGCTCGCGCCCAGGCGGCGCCGTGAAGACCTGGACATGGATTTCCCCTCGAACTGAAAACTTGAATGGGTGTCGACGACCGCGCTCAGACCGGCTGGAGGCCGTGCTCGACGATCTTGCGAATGAGGTCGCGATGCCGGGGCAGGGTGGCGCGCAGGCGCTCGGTCTGCACGGCGTTTTCGCGCAAGGCGCGCTGGGCCAGCGCCGCCTCGTCGGCCAGCGCCTCGCGCTCGATCTCCGTGCGGAAACCCATGCCGTAGAGCACGTACTGGTAGCTGGCGGCCGGGAAGACCTCTTCGACGCGGTCGAACTCCTCGTGCAGCCACGGCGGCTGATGACGCCACAGGCGCAGCAGGTCGGACAGGCGCTCGGGAATGGTGTCCGGATCGCGGTTGTCGCGCCAGAAGGCGGTGTCGCTGCGCTGGCTCAGCACATAGTGCAACTTGAGAAAGTCGATGATCCGGCCCCAGCGGTACTGGGTGGTGGCGTTGAAGCGGCCAGCGATGACGTCCATCACCTCGCGGCAGGCCGGCATCTGCTCGGCGATCAGCTTGGCCGACAGCTCGATCAGCACGATGGCCGAGGCCTCGAGCGGCTCTAGGAAGCCGGCGGCCAGGCCCACGGCCACGCAGTTCCGCTTCCAGAAGATCTCGCGATGGCCAGAGCGGATGCCGATCTTGCGGACCGGCAGGTCGCGATACGCCGGGCCGACATAGGCGCGCAGTTCGCGCTCGGCGTCCTCGTCGGAGATGTGGCGGCTGGAGAACACGTGGCCGACGCCGCGCCGGGTGGGCAGGCCGATGTCCCAGATCCAGCCGGCCGATTGGGCCGTCGAGATGGTGTGGGTCGAGATCGGGCTGGTCTCGCTCTCATAGGGGACCTGAATGGCGAGCGCCGTATCGCAGAAAAGCACGTCGCCGCAGTCCTTGAAGGGGACGCCCATGGCCTCGCCCAGCAGCAGCGAGCGGAAGCCGGTGCAGTCGACGAAGAGATCGCCTTCGATCTCGCCGGCCTGCTCGGTGACAATGGCGCGGATATCGCCGTCCTCGGCGAGGTCCGCGCGCTGGACGTCGGCCAGGACGTGACGCACGCCCAGCTTTTCACAGCAGTGCCGCTGCAGGAACGGCGCGAACCTGCCGGCGTCCAAGTGGTAGGCGTAGTTCGCCGCGCCTTGGTACTGGGCGCTGGCGATCGTCTTGGGCGCCAGGCCCTCGTCGCAGAGCACGCCCTGCGGACAGACCGCGTCACAGAAGCTGACGTCGCCGCTCTGGGCCAGCCAGTGCGGCGCGAGGTTCACCTGGGAGAAGGCCTGCGGCAGCACCAGCGGATGGTAGTAGGCGTCGTCCTCGGCGCCTGTGGTCCAGCGGGCGAACTTGGCGCCTTGCTTGAAGGCCGCGTCGCACTCGCGGAAGAAATCTGTTTCGGAGACCCCGATCTTGGCCAGGGTCGTGCGCAGGGTTGGCCAGGTGCCTTCGCCGACGCCGATGATCGGCGTGTTGGGGGACTCCACCAGGGTGACGGTGAAGCCGGAGGCCCGCCTCGCCTTGTGCTTGGCGGCGATTACGCCCGCGGTGAGCCAGCCGGCTGTGCCGCCGCCGACGATGACGATGTTCTTGACCGGACGGACCATGGATCGAACGCTGAAAAGAACGGCTGGGAGCGCCATTGACGCTCCCAGCCAGGGGGAGTGCAACTAGAAGCGGAAGCGCGCGCCCGCCGTGTAGCGGCGTCCGTACGCGAAGACGTCCAGCAGCTGGTTATCGAACCGTCCGTGGGTGCTCTGCGTCTCGTTGGTGAGATTTATCGCCTCGAAGAACAGGTTGATCTGCTTGGTCAGGGCGTAGCTGGTCGAGAAGTCGACCTGCAGGTTCGGATTTTCGAACGTCGGTTCCGAGCCGAAGGCGCCGGTGTTCTGGTTCTGACCGAAGCCGCGCAGGTACTCCTCGCGGTAGTTGACCGCCACCCGCGCCTCGAAGCCGTTCTTGTCATAGAAGGCCACGAGGTTGGCGGAGTTGGCCAAGCCGGTGATCGCGAAGCCGCTCTGGGAGATGTCCTTCGGATCGTAGGGCTTGTTGGTGTCGACGAAGGTGGCGTTGGCGTTGAAGCCAAAGCCGCTGTCGCCGAACACGTGCTGCCAGGCCAGCTCGACGCCGCGCACGGTGGCTTCCGGCCCGTTCACCTGCTGGGTCACGGCGAAGATCGCCGGCTGGCCGGTGGTCGGGTCGATCACCCCGTTGATGGTCTGGCGGGTGGTGCCGCCGACGATGAAGTTGCTGACGTCCTTGATGAAGACGTTCACCGCCGCGTACGAGTTCGGCTTGTAGTACCACTCCACCGCCGCGTCGAAGTTGTCGGCGAGGTACGGCTTCAGCGAGGGGCTGCCGCCGCTGGCCGTCAGAGCGCCGACCCGCTGGCCCGTGCCCACGCTGGCGACGGGCGTCAGCAGGTTCAGGCCGGGACGGGTCAGGGTCCGCGAGGCGTCGAGACGCAGGTGGACGCTCTCGGTCAGCTCCAGCTTCATGTCGACACTGGGGAGCAGGTACGAATAGTTGCTCTTGGTCGAGACCGCCTGGGGCTGGCTCAGCGTCACGGTCAGCAGGGTCGGGTCGCCGGCGCTACGGGTGATCGCCGTCGGCACCTGGCCAAAGCCCTTGGACGTGACGTGGGTGTTCTCCTCGCGCACGCCGGCGTTGAAGTGGAACGGCATGCCGGCCACGTCGACCTCGAAGTTGGCCTTCACGAACAGCGCCCAGGTCTTTTCGGTGATGTCCCGGATACTGCCGTTGTCCAGCGCCATGTCGAAGGCGCCCGTGAACTGGGTTCCGACGCCGCCCCCGCCATAGTTGAAGCCGGGGATGTTCTTGGTCTGAGGATTGCCCAGGCCGCTCAGGAACGCCTGATAGGCGTGGGCGTCGAACTTCAGCAGGTACGGGGGCAGGGTGCCGTCGAAGCCTGGGATGAAGTTCTTGGTGCTGACACGCTCCGTGAACAGGGTGGCCGGAACCATGACGCCGCCGTTCGGACCGGACGCCGGGCCATAGCCTGGATAGGCCTGCCAGAAGTTGTTGACGAAGGTGTTCTTCTGCTGGAACTGGAACCGATCCTCCAGATAGGTGCCGCCGGCCTTGATCCTGAAGCCGTCCTGCTCCCAGGCGCCGGTGAAGCGCAGTTGCTTGACGACATCAGTGTTCTGCTGCGCCTGACGCACGACCACGTGCGAACCGATCACCGAGGTGTCGGCCCACCGCGAGCCATCGCCGTTGGGGCCGTAGTCGTGCAGGACCGGCAGGGTGTTCTTGCTGCCGCCGTCGATGCGGATGCCCAAGGACGGGCCGATGCCGAAGCCGTAGCCGACGTCGGCGCCGTCGCTGGTCACTTCGCCGTTCGGGTTCAGCCAGCTCTTGGCGTAGCTGGCGTCGCCCTCGAAGCTCAGGTTTTCAGACACGTCCCACTTGACGTTCAGACCCGTCTGGTTGGTGCGCAGCACCGAACGGTCCGTGCCGGCCGTGAAGTCGGTCTGCGATCCGGCCTGGGTGAAGTCGACCGTGGTGCCGTTCTGGTCCAGCTTGACGTTGCGCAGGCCGTCCTGGTTGAACCAGATCCCGTAGCCGAAGTTGTCGGCCCGGATGCTCTGGCGTGAATAGTTGTCGTCCAGCGTGACCGTGACGCCGTCGATCGGCGCCCATTGCAGGGCGATGCGGCCGTCGACCCGCTCATCCTTGGTGTAGATCTGGCTGGCGCCGGCCTGCTGTTCGAACCAGCCGAGAACCGTCTTGCCCTGCGTCTGCAATTGCTCGGGCGTACAGGCGGCCGTCAGTTGGCAGGGCCTGTAATAACCGCCCGGCCAGCCGCTGACATAGACGCGGTTGGTCTGGGTGTCGTGGCGCGTGTACATGCCGTCGACCAGAACGCCGAACTTGTTGTCGGCGAAGGTGTCGCTGAACAGCGCGCCGACAGTGGGCACGATCTTTCCGGCGTCATCCTGCAGCGAGCCCGACGCGGTGACCGCCATGCGGCGGCCCGGCTTGTCGAAGGGCTTGGGGAAGGCGACGTTGACGGTGGCCCCGATCGAACTGCTGGACAGCGTGACGTCCGGCGTCTTGTAGACGCTGAGACCGCCCACGAAGTCCGCGCCGACGGTGCTGAAGTCCACCGAGCGGCCGCCCGTGGCCGTCGAGATCCGGCGGCCGTCATAGAGGGTCTCGTTGAAGTCGCCGCCGAAGCCGCGGACGGTGATGCCCTGGGGTTCGCCGCGCGAGCCGGACCGCTGGATCGAGACGCCCGGAAGACGCTGCAGCGAGGCGGCGACGTTGGCGTCCGGGAACTTGCCAATGTCCTCGGCCGAGATCGCGTCGACGACGCCCGGCGAGGAGCGTTTGATGTCGAGGTTGCGCTGCAAGGAGCCGCGCAGGCCGGTGATGATCACCTGCTCCACGACGCTGGAGTCTGAGGCTTTCTGGCTGGCCGCTTGAGGCTCCGCCTCGGCCGGGGCGTTGAGCGCCGAGGCCGTGGCGATGGCTTCGTCTGACGGACGCTCGGCCGCTTGCGCGACGCCGAACACTGTCAGGGCCAGCAGGCTCGAGGCGCTGGCGAGCGCAACCTTGGATGCGCCTGCTCGCCTGATTTTACTCAGGTTACTCGGATTAGTCCCTCTCATCGTTTCCCCTCCTGAGGTTATGGATGACTCTTTGCCGGCGATGCAGCGCCGGGTGATCCGAGATCGCGATGCGTCTCGAATTTCTTATTCAGGGAAGGGATTTAGGTAGGCCTATGCCATCCTGGCGCATCTTATTCCTCCCTGCGTATTGTTGTTATGCGAGGACGGTAACGCGCAAAGGTAGCGGTATCAATGGATATTTTGTCGGTGTTATTATTGCCCCATAATTCGCGGCGTGTGATCGTGGGTTGAGGTATCGTCCTGGGAACAAGGGGCGAGGGGAGGAAGCCTTGGCGGACCTGGAAGAGCTAAATGCGCACGATCACGCGGGCATGCGCCTGGGGGACCTGCCCGGGCGGCGGCCGCACTTCGTCCAGATCGTGGCGTCCGAATTCGCGGCGGCCGCGGCGGCCTGCCCGATCTTCCTGACCAAGAACGCCGAGACCGGCCAGTTCTACGCCGGCGCGATGTTTGGCTTCGAACCTGGCGAGAACCTGCTGGACGCCACCGAGGGCGGCGCGCGCCTGTTCCAGCCGCTGGACCTGGAGCGCCAGGGTTTCTTCGTCGGCCCCGAGAGCGAGGTTCTGGTCGACCCCGCGCATCCGCGCTTCGCGACCGGACGTGGTCCGGCCTTGTTCGAGAGCGACGGTCAACCGACCCAGGCCGCCCGTCGCGTCCAGCAAGCCCTGGGCCGCCTGCAGGCCGGCGTGCGCGAGACCGACGACCTTATCAAGGTGCTGCTGGCCCACAAGCTGGTCGAGCCGATCGACATCGACCTGTCGTTCGACGACGGCCGCAGCCTCAGCCTCGGCGGGCTCTATACCGTCAGTTTGGATGCTCTGGGCGAGCTCGACGACGCGGCCGCCTTGCAGCTGTTCCGGAGCGGCCAACTGCAGCTGGCTTACGCCATGACCGGCTCGCTGAAGCAGCTCTCCCGCCTGGCGGCGCTGCGCAACGACAGGCTGGCCGCGTGACGGCGAACGCGGCGGCGCGAATGCGCGTCGTCGAGGCCGAAGCGCTGGCGGGCCTGGACCCGGCGGCGTTCAACCGTCAGATCATGAGCGCCTGCGAGCCCGTTGTGCTGCGCGGCGTCTGCCGCCCCTGGCCGGTAAGTCGGGAGGCGGCGCGGGGCTGGGATCCGCTGGTCGCCTATCTGTCGCGTCTCGACGCCGGCCGCTCTGGCGAGGCCTTCATCGGCGCGCCGGCGATCGCCGGACGTTACGACTACGGCGAGGACCTCGAAGGCTTCAACTTCCGGCGCGAGACCCTGACCGCCGGGGAGGCCCTGCAGCGCATCGGCGCGGCCGCCGCCGATCCGTCCCTGGACAGCGTCTATCTGGGGTCCTTGCCGGCCGACGACTACTTCCCAGCCTTGGCGACGGAGAACCCGGTCAGCTTCTTGCCGCAGACGGCTCGGCCGAGGGTGTGGCTGGGCAACGCCAGCCGCGTGGCGTGCCACTATGACGCCTTCGACAACCTGGCCTGCGTGGTTGCGGGGCGTCGACGCTTCACGCTCTATCCGCCGGACGCGATCGGCGACCTCTATGTCGGTCCGATCGACCACACCATGGCCGGGCAGCCGGTTTCGCTGGCCGCCGGGGCGCCGCCGGACGATCCCCGCTATCCCCGTTTTGCCGGCGCCAAGGCCCGCGCCCTGGCCGTCGAGCTTGAGCCCGGCGATGGCCTCTATCTGCCCAAGCTGTGGTGGCATCAGGTCGAGGCGCTGGAGCCGCGCAACCTGCTGGTCAATTACTGGTGGGATGGCTTCGCGATGGGGCCGGACGCGCCCTATGCCGCGATGATGTTGGCGATGATCACCCTGGCCGAGCGCCCCGAGGCGGAGCGCAAAGCCTGGCGGGCTTTCTTCGACCACTATGTCTTCCGACCCGACGGCCATCCGCTGGCGCACTTGCCGGAAGACAAGCGCGGCGCGCTGGGCTCTCTGGCGGGCGAGGCCTATGGCCGCATCCGCGCCTTCGTCATGCGGACGCTGCGGGGCGGGTAGGGCGCCGGACCAGCCGACGCCCTCCTTGCAAGCTCACCGCCCGTCGAGCGGGAACTCGAACACCGTGACCGAGGTCGCCGCCGCCGTCAGGCGACCGCCTGACAGCTTGGCGGCGCTTTCGGCGATGGTGACGCCCGCCGGCTGGCCGACCTTGTTCTCGGCCTTCAGCGACGCGCCCGTCAGGACCCACTTGCGGCCCGCGCTCTTGGCCTTGAGCGCCTTCAGGTTCAGGGCGACCGTCTGGGTGTCGAAGGTGGCGTTGACCACCCCGATGCGTAGCGCCTTGCCATCCGGGCTGAGGCCCGCGATCACGTCCAGCGGATAGGTGGAACTGCCAGCGCGAACCTGCGGATGGGCCGAGCCGACCACGTATTGCGGGGCGGGCTGGGGCGACTGTCCGTCGACCGCCAACGGCGTCACGCCCGCCCCGAACCGCTCGCCGTAGAGCTTGAACACCAGTCCCGTGGCGTTGAGCGTCGAGGTCGTCGGCGTGATGTCCATGGTCGAGGCGCCCGTCGTGAAGGCCGACATGGTCAGGAAGTCGGTATGGCGCAGCATCTCCTGCAGCACCATGGCGTAGGCCAGCGAGGACTTCAGATTGACCTGGCCGAAATAGGCGTACTCGTCGATCGACAGGAAGATGTTCTTGTCCTTCATCGCCGGGAAGCGCGACTGGTAGATCTTCCACTCCTCGGCCTTCATCCGGACGTGGTTCGACGGCGAGCGGGCCCACTCCATCAGCTCGATGTCGGCGGGGGCGTTGGGACGCTCCTCGGGCCGGTCGTACCAATGCTCGGAAATGCCGTCGAAATTGCCCCAGGCCTTGGCCAGAAAACCGCCGGTCCAGTCCTCTTCGGTTCCGAACTTGTGGGCGATGCTCTCCAGCGTGGGGTTCTCCTTCACGTCGCGTGGGTGCAACTGGTCGGGCATGGCGCCCGAGGCGATCAGGGTGATGCTGGGATCCACGGCGCGCATCGCAGCGGCGAAGTGGTTGTGCTTGATCATGTAGTAGTCGAGCGAGGTCTTGCCGATCTGCCACCAGCCGTAGGGCTCGTTGCCGATGTTCCAGAACTTCACGCGATAAGGCTCGGGATGGCCGTTGGCGGCGCGTTTGGCGCCCCAGTGACTGGTCGCCGGGCCGTTGATGTACTCGACTTCCTCGGCGGCCGAGTTGGCGTCGCCCAGACCCGCGTTGACGGTGATGTAGGGCTCGACGCCGATGATCTTCGTCAGGTCCAGCCATTCGTCCATGCCGATGTCATCGGGCTGCATGGCGCTCCAGGCGTGGTCGAACATCGGCGGGCGCTTGTCGCGCGGGCCGATCGCGCTATGCCAGTCCCAGTCGGACAGGAAATTGCCGCCGGGCAGGCGCCAGAAGCCGGAGTTTAGGGACTTGGCGATGGCGGTCGTGTCGGCGCGCCAGCCGCGAATGTTGTCCGACGGCATCAGAGAGACCGCGCCGATCTTGAACTGGCCCTGGCCCTGGCCGGTGATCTCCAGTCGCGCGTCGGTCGCGTCGGCGGTCGGAGTGAAGCTGAAGTCGGCGCGTCTCCACTCGGCGCTGGGCGCCGCCAGGCTGACCGTCTGGCGGTCCGCTGCGCCAGGTCCCCAGACCAGGGTGACCTCGACCTTGGCGCCGGCGTCGCCCGAGAGCTGGACATAGCCGTCATAACGCTTGCCCTTGGCGAGGCCGATCCCGGACTGGGACAGGCCGCGCTTAGTGGCGGCGTCCACCGCGACGGTCGGGGTCTGGGCGCCGACATAGGGCGCCTTGGTGTCCATCGCGACGACATCGGCGCCGCCGATAGGACGCCACTTGCGGTACGAGACGCCCGGCCGCCCCTCGGCGTTCATCGGTGGCGGGGTATCCCGAGCCTGCGGGACCACCGGATAGTAGAACTTGCGGTCGTCCAGCATCTCGGCCCAGAGCGTGCGGGCCACCAGGCCGCCGATCGGCTCGATGAACATGCCATATTCGTATTTGGTCACCGCCGCCGAGCGACGAGTCCCGTCGATATCCACCTTGATCGGCGTGGTCGGCGCCGCCCCTGCCGCGCCTGCTAGAGTCCAGACTAAGCAGGCGCTGGCGATCAGTCTATAACGCATCGAACCCTCCCTATTACTCTGTGTATTTTATTCGACCTTAGGTCGATGAAGCGGGGCAGGCGAGTCTGATTTTTGCGTGAAAACGCGCGTTTCACGTTCCTCTTTGGCGTTGAGGATCCGAGCGAAGACCGCGGAAAGGCGATTGACGCGAGTCCGTTTAAACGGACAAAAGGTAACGCTCACATCGAGATCGCCGAGCGATACGCTCAGGCGGCGGCCAGGGAGGACGGGATGGCGACGTATAATCAGCAGGACTCGAAACAGAGGGCTCGCCACGATCGACTCCGCGCGCTCATGATGGCGGCCTGCGTGCTGGCGACGCCCGCGACTGTTCTGGCTCAAGTCGGCACGAAGGCTCCGCCCGTGGTGACGGGCGCCAAGCCTGTCACCATCGAGCGCATCAAGGTTCATTCCGTCGCCATCGAGGGCAATCTGGAAGGCGAGAGCGCCGACCGCGACGTGCTGGTGGTCTTGCCGCCGGGCTACGCCGCCAATCCGAAGAAGCGCTATCCGGTCGTCTACGCCCTGCACGGCTATTCCATCGGCGCCGAGCAGTGGAGCCGCGAAATCCACGTACCCCAGACCATCGAGGGCGCCTTCGGCAAGGGCGTGGCCGAGATGATCGTCGTGCTGCCTGACAGCAAGACCCTGCACAACGGCTCGATGTATTCGAGTTCGGTCACGACCGGCGACTTCGAGACCTTCGTCTCCCGCGATCTCGTCGCCTATGTCGACCAGCACTATCGCACCCTCGCCAAGCGCGAGAGTCGCGGGCTAGTTGGGCACTCGATGGGCGGATATGGGGCCAGCCGCATCGGCATGCGCCACGCCGACGTGTTCGGGGCGCTCTACCTGATGAGCCCGTGCTGCCTGTCGCCCCGCGAGCCGGGCAAGGTTGACCCCGAAGCGGCCGCGACCCTGGCCGCGATCAAGACCCCGGAGGAGGCGGCCAAGTTGCCCTGGGGTCTGCGCGCCCAACTGGCGACGGCCGCCGCCTGGTCGCCCAACCCCAAGCGCCCGCCGCTCTATCTGGACTTGCCGGTCGAGAACGGCGCGGTGCGGACGGACGTCCTTGCCAAGTGGGCGGCCAATGCGCCCCTAGCCTTTGTCGACCAGTATATCGGCAATCTGCGGCGCTATAAGGCGATCTCGATGGACGTTGGCGACCGCGACGGCCTGAAGGACGACGCGACCAAGCTGCACGAGGTCTTCGACCGCTACGGCCTGGCCAACAGCTTCGAGATCTATCCGGGCGATCACACCAGCGACGTAGCGACCCGGTTCCAGGATTATGTGCTGCCGTTCTTCGGCAACAACCTCCAGGCGCGCTGAGCGCAACGACCAAGTTTCGAGGAGTATGCGTATGAAATGGCGTTCGCGCGCGAGCGCGGCTCTGGCCGCGGTTCTCCTGGCGTCGGCCTCCGGCGTCGCCTTGGCCGATCCTCTGGCGGCGACCGGCCGCTGGAGCGCCTATAGTCGCGCCGCGGCCCAGACGCCGCCAATGGGCTGGAACAGCTGGAACGCCTTCACCAGCGATCTGGACGAGGAAAAGGTCATGGGCTCGGCCCAGGCCCTGGTGGACACCGGACTGGCCGCCAAGGGCTATCGCTATGTGAACCTCGACGACGGCTGGTGGCTGAAGCGGCGGGAGTCGGACGGCCGCATGATCGCCCGCGCCGCCCGCTTTCCGTCGGCGGCGACGCCGGACGGGGCGACCAGCTTCCGGCCGCTGACCGACCGCCTCCACGGCATGGGGCTGAAGGCCGGGATCTATTCCGACATTGGCCGCAACAGCTGCGGCCAGGTGTTCACCTCGACCTTCCCCAACCAGCCGGAAGGCAACGTGGCCGAACGCGAGGTCGGGCTCTATGGCCACGTCGATCAGGACATCGCCCTCTACTTCGCCGAATGGGGCTTTGATCTGATCAAGGTCGACGGCTGCGGCGTACGCGGGCTGCCGGCCAGCGACAAGCGCGTTCAGGCCGGCCAGTACCGCGCGCTCGAGCCGATCATCGATATCGACTCCCTGGGCCGCACCGACATCGTCAAGGTGCGCGACCTCTACGAAGAGGTCGGCCGCGCGCTCGACAAGCACAATCCCGACGGCGACTTCGTCTTCTCGCTCTGCATCTGGGGTTCGGCCGACGTGCGGTCGTGGGGCAAGAACGTGGGCGCCATGTCGCGAACCAGCGAGGACATCTCGCCGACCTGGGGGCGGATGCTGCACAATCTCGACAGCGTCTCGCGCCGGCCGCTCTACGCCCATCCGGGCACCTGGAACGACCCGGACATGCTGTTCGTCGGCAAGGGCGATTTCGACGTCAGCCATCTGGAGGCCGCGCGGTCGCATTTCGCGCTTTGGGCCATGGTCAACGCGCCGCTGCTGATCGGCTATGACCTGCGCCAGGCGACGCCGGCGCTACTGGATATCCTGGGCGCGAAGGACGTCATCGCCCTGAACCAGGATCCGGCCGGAAACCAGGCGGTGCTGGCTTACGATTCCGACGACGTCTCCATCTTCGTGAAAACTCTGGCCAGCGGCGACAAGGCCGCGGCGATCTTCAATCGAACCTCCGCGCCGCTCGAGGTGGTGCTGACGGCCGAGCAACTGAAGTTCCTGGCCAAGGCCGACATCGACCTGACCAACCTGTGGACCGGTGAGCAGATCCGCTTCCAGGGCGAGCGCAAGTTCAAGCTGGAGCCGCGCCAAACCCTGCTGTTCCGGGCGAAAGGGGCGCGCCGCTTGGCCGATGGCCTCTTCCTGTCCGAGCAGCCCGGAGCGGTGAACCCCGCCGTCGATGGCGTGGTCACGCCGATCGCGGACCCGATGATCCATCGCGCGCCGCTGCCCTGGCGCAACACGCGCGGCTTTGGCGAGCGGCCGCGCTACGGTGGCTGGGGCGGGGCCCAGGCCGATCGGACGCCCTTCGACCAGGAGCTGGCGGTCGCGGGACGCGCCTTCGACACGGGCATCGGCGTCCTGGGCAATTCGCGTTTGGAGGTCCGCAACGCGGGCTTCCGGCGCTTAACCGCCAGCGTCGGCGTCGATGACTCGGCCGCCGATAAGGCGCGCTTTGTGACCTTCGAAGTCTATGGCGATGGCAAGCGATTGGCGCGCTCGAAACCGGCCAAATGGGGCCAGGCGGCGCAGACGCTGGATGTCGATGTCTCGGGCGTGAAGCTGATCGAACTGGTCGCGCGGACAAGCGGGCAGGGCAACGCCGATCCAGTCACCTGGGGAGATGCGGCGCTTACGCGTTGAGGTCGAATTGACGCTCCACGGGCGGGCATATACTCAGACAAGATCATCCTAAAGGCGTTCGCGAAGTCGGCATGTGTCCCGGCTGAAGGCGAGCGCCCTCATAGATTTCGCAGGACTACCCATGTCGTCTCCGTCTGGCGCCGCCCCCAAGCTTCGTTCGCGAGCGTGGTTTGACAATCCGGACAACATCGACATGACGGCGCTTT
>NZ_CALCDX010000014.1 GCF_937900395.1 uncultured Caulobacter sp. | reverse complement strand
GGAGTTCAGACGTGTGCTCTTCCGATCTGACTGCGGCGACTACATCATTGTTACCAACTGCGAAAAGGTAAAGTTTACCGGTAACAAAATGGACGAAAAGATCTACGATACCTTCAGTGGTTATCCCGGAGGCCGGAAAGAAGAAACCGCCAAGAGCCTGATCAAGCGCAGGCCCGAGGTGCTGATCGAAAGAGCGGTTAAAGGAATGCTTCCCAAGAACCGTTTGGGCCGTAAGATGTACAAAAAACTGTTTGTATACCAGGGTGCCGAACATCCGCATGGTGCGCAACAGCCCAAAGAACTGAAATTCTAATTCAAACAATCAAATTACCAATAAGCAATAATGGAAAAGCAAAAAAATGCAGTTGGCCGTAGAAAAGAAGCGGTAACCCGTATCTTCCTGTCGAAAGGAGATGGTAAGATCACCGTGAACGGCAAAGACTATAAAACATATTTTCCGCTGGTATACCTGCAAAACCAGGTAGAAGCGCCGCTGAAGACCGTTGAGTCGGTTGATAAATTCGGCGTGGTGGTTAATGCAACCGGCGGGGGCGTTAAAGGCCAGGCCGAAGCGGCTAAACTGGGCATCGCCCGGGCCCTGGCCATGGCCCCCAAGGTCATGCTGTTCGACGAGCCGACCTCGGCGCTGGATCCGGAAATGGTCGGCGAGGTGCTGGAGGTCATGCGGGGCCTGGCCGCCTCGGGCATGACCATGATCGTCGTCACCCACGAGATGGGCTTCGCCCGCGACGTCGCCGACCGGGTGATCTTCATGGACGAGGGCAAGATCCTCGAGGCCGGCCCGCCGGCCCGTTTCTTCGAAGACCCGCGCGAGGCGCGCACCCGCGCCTTCCTGGGCCGGCTTAGGGCCTGAGCGCGGGACCCGCGCTAGCTGAGGCGCGGGGACGAGGCGATCGCCAGGCGGCGCTGGCGCGCGCTGGTCCCCCAGGCCTCGCCGAACGCCTCGTCCACGTCATGGAGCTGGGCCGACAGCGCGTTGAGCCCGCGGGTGATGTGCTTTTCGACGGCGCTCGTGGAGATGCCGTGACGGGCGGCCACGGCCTTGAGGCTCTGGCCCTCGACCCGCACGGCCAGCAGGATCTCGCGGGTGCGGTCCGGCAGCTGGGAGAGGGCCTCGCGGGCCGCGGCCATCTCCTGGCGCGCCTGCAGGATGCGGATCGGCGAGAGCTCGTCGCGCGGATGGGTCTCGGGCGACAGCTCGCAATGGTGCTGGACGCAGCGCGAGCGGTTTCGGCGATAGAGATCCACCAGGGTCGTGCGGACCACCTGGTAGAAATAGCGCTTGGGAAAGCGGATGTCCCAGCGGCCGTCGCGGGTGTGCAGCTTCAACATCACGTCCTGGATGACGTCGTCGATCTCGCTGCTGTCGAGCCGCCGCGCTAGATAGCTCCTCAGTTCAGGCGCGAAGCGCCAGAAGTAATCGGCCGGACTTGTGGTCAGAAGGCTGTCGAGTGCGGCGGCATTGGCCATGTACTCGTGAGCCGGTGCTGCGGTCTGCGACAATTTCAAACGCCCCCAGTACGCTCGTCGATCGTGTAACTAATCTCAAAGCTGTCGTTATCGTCTGATGCGCGCCGGCCCCCTGATCTGCGGTCGTCTCAAGGGTCCAGCCACGCCTCACCGTCATGAAACTGTTCCACAGGCCCGGCTGTGATGTCTTCCCAAACTGGCCCGCGCTCGCGCGCCTTAGGTGGAGAAAATTTGGCGTTTATCGCCAGGTGTGGGTTTTTCTGCGATCGATGGAGCTAGTGGTGGGAATCTGAGTGGCAGGGGGCCTTCGCCAAAACCGGGTGTCTTGGCGGCTGATCGCTCGATGGCGATCTATCAGGCATCATGGCATTGGGAAAAAATCACCGTATGAGCGCCAATTCATGGGAAAATTGGTGAAGACTTTTGATGGGGCGATCGGCAGGTTTGACGGCCTTGGCGCGAAGGGCGCGGAAGGCGCGCGCGCCGACCCGCCGCCGCGCCCTGGTCATGTCCTAAGCAGGGTTATTGTCATGCTCGCGGGTTCGATCGGCCTGGCCGCCTCCCACCGTTTCGCCACCCCGCCGCAGGCCCCGTCGGGGCGCGGCTGCGATCAGGCCCTGGCCGCGCTCGGGGCGATGGCGGGCCTGGTCGGCCGCACGCCGCTGCTGGCCATCGACCTGACCTGGCGCGGCCGGCCGGCCACTGTCTACGCCAAGGCCGAGCTCTATAACCTGACCGGCAGTATCAAGGACCGCATGGCCTGCAGCATCATCGGCGCGGCCTATGAGCGGCGCGAGCTCGCGCCCGGCCAGGAGATCGTCGAGGCCACCAGCGGCAACGCCGGCATCGCCCTGGCGGCCCTGGGCCGGGCCTTGGGCCATCCGGTGACCATCTTCATGCCTGACTGGATGAGCCTGGAGCGCCGGGCGCTTCTGACCAGCCACGGCGCGACCATCCGCCTGGTCTCCAAGGCCGAGGGCGGCTTCGTCGGCTCGGTAAAGATGGCCGAGGCCTATGCCAGCGCCAAGGGCGCCTTCCTGTCGCGGCAGTTCGCCAATGACGACAACTGGCGCGCCCACTATCACGGCACCGCCGAGGAGCTGCTGACCCAGATGGCCGCCCATCGCCTGGCCCCCGACGCCTTCGTGGCCGGGGTTGGCACCGGCGGGACGGTGATGGGCTTTGGCCGGCTGTTCCGCGATCGCGGCCTGTCGGCCGCCGTCCATCCCGTCGAGCCGGCCGAGTCGCCGACCCTGTCGACCGGCCACAAGGTCGGCCATCACCGCATCCAGGGCGTCTCCGACGAGTTCATTCCCGACATCGTCAAGCTGAGCGAGCTGGCCCCGGTGATCGCCGTCCATGACGGCGACGCCATCCTGATGGCCCAGAAGGTCGCCCAGCAGCTGGGCCTGGGGGTGGGGATCTCCAGCGGCGCCAATCTGCTGGCCGCCATCAAGGTGCTGGAGGAGCGGCCCGACGCCCGCGTCGCCACGGTGCTGTGCGACAACCACGCCCGTTATCTCTCCACGGCCCTGGCCCAGGAAGAGCCGGTGCGGGCAGGTTATCTGACCCCCGAGGTCGAACTGCTCGGCTGGCGAGCGCTCTAGCCGCGGGAGGGGGCTGGCGGCCTGGACTGTTCGCTCAAGCTGAACGGGCGCCATTGCAGCACAAGCCGAGCTTCCTCGGCGCTCAGGCCGACGGCGAGCCGGTCCGGCAAGGGCTGGCTGTTGAGATCGATCGCGCCTTAGAGGACGCGGCGCTGGCCGGGCGATGTTCCCGCGCCGGGATGAAATCGACGAACCGTTGCCATCGCGCCGCTGCGCGGCTTGACATCACGAATTTTCTAGAAATATCGTTGTGTCATGTCGCAGCTCACCGAAGATGACGCCGCCGCCGGCCTCTCGGCCTTGGGAAGTCCCGTTCGCTTGCGCGTCTTTCGGCTGCTGGTGCGGGCCGGCGACGAGGGGGCCAATGTCACCGACCTCGTGCGGCTGAGCCACATCCCGCCCTCGACCCTGGCCCATCACCTGGCCGCCCTGTCGCGCGCCGGCCTCGTGCGCCAGGAGAAGCGCGGTCGCGAGCTGATCTGCACGGCCGACTATGGCCGGGTGAACGCGCTCGCCGCCTACCTGACGGAGAACTGCTGCGCGGGCCTGGGCTTGGGTTGCGCTCAAGACAGCGCCGCCTGAATTTTTTGGCTTCACGTCACCAGTTTTCTAGAGATTTCGTGATGAAGGGACCCGCCGCTTGACCGACTTTCCCGCCCTCAGCCCGGCCTTCGCCGATCGGCCCAGTCTCGCCAAGCTCGAGCCGGCCACGGTCTCGACCCATCCGCCCCGCATCCTGCTGCTCTATGGGTCACTGCGCGAGCGCTCGTTCAGCAAGCTTCTGGTGCTCGAGGCCCAGCGCCTGCTCGAGGCGATGGGCGCCGAGACCCGGGTCTTCGATCCGGCCGGCCTGCCGCTGCCCGACGCCACCCCCGCCGACCATCCCAAGGTCCAGGAACTGCGGGCGCTCTCCGAATGGTCCGAGGGGCAGGTCTGGTGCAGTCCCGAGCGCCATGGGGCGATCACCGGCATCATGAAGGCGCAGATCGACTGGATTCCGCTGGAGATCGGCAGTGTGCGGCCAACCCAGGGCAAGACCCTGGCGGTCATGCAGGTCAGCGGCGGCTCGCAATCTTTCAACGCGGTCAACACCCTGCGCCTGCTGGGCCGCTGGATGCGGATGATCACCATCCCCAATCAGTCCTCGGTGGCCATGGCCTACAAGGAGTTCGACGAGAACGATCGCATGAAGCCGTCGAGCTACTACGACCGCGTCGTCGACGTGATGGAGGAGCTCTACAAGTTCACCCTGCTGACGCGCGATCGCGCCGACTACCTGGTCGACCGCTATAGCGAGCGCAAGGCGGCTGGGCGGGAGACGCATGAACATCTGCTCGGCGCCAAGGCCATGGAGCACGAGGCGGCGAAGGTCGTGGCATGAGCGGGCTTAGCACCCGGGCCGCCACCTTGGCCGACGCCCCGGCCATGACCAGGATCTACAATCAGGGCATCGAGGATCGCATCGCCACCTTCGAGACGAGCCCGCGCGGCGTCGAAGCGATCGAGGCCTGGCTGGCCAGCGGTCTGCCGGTGGTGGTGGTCGTCGACGCAGCCCAGAACGTGGTCGGCTACGCGGCGACCTTCGCCTATTCGGATCGCTGCTGCTACGCCGGCATCGCCGAGTTCTCGGTCTATGTCGCTCGCGACCATCGCGGGACGGGCGTGGGCAAGCACGCCATGGCCGCCCTGATCGAGGCGGCCAGGGCGCAGGGCCTGCACAAGCTGCTGTCGCGGGTCTTCGTCGAGAACAGCGCCAGTCTGGGCCTCCTGCGCAGCCAGGGCTTTCGCGAGGTCGGGGTCCACCAGCGCCATGGCCAGCTCGATGGCGTCTGGCGTGACGTGGTCGCCGTCGAGCGCCTGATCGAAGCGTGATCAGCCCGCGCGCCGCGGTGCTCCGGCTGGGCGTCACCCAGACCCTAGGCTACGCGTCCAGCGCCTATCTGCCGGCGGTGCTGGCCGCGCCGATGGCCAAGGATCTGGGGCTGGCCACGCCAACGGTGTTCGCCGCCTATGCCGGCGCGCTCCTGGTGACGGTGGCGCTCGGGCCAGGCATTGGCCGGCGCGTCGATCGCCACGGCGCGCGCGGCGTGCTGATCCTCTCCAACCTCGTCCTGGCCGCCGGCCTGATCGCCCTGGCCTTGGCCCAAGGGGCGTGGCTGCTGTTTGCCGCCTGGGCGCTGATGGGTCTTGGCATGGCGCTGGGTCTCTACGACGTCGCTTTCGCCGGTCTCGTGGGTTGGTTTGGCGCGGCCGCGCGCGGGCCGATCACCGGCGTGACTCTGATCGCCGGCTTCGCCAGCACGATCAGCTGGCCGCTGACCGCCCTTGCCGCTGAGCACCACGGCTGGCGCGCGGCGTGCCTGATGTGGGCCGGGGCGCAGCTGGCGCTGGCCCTGCCGCTGCATCTCACCTTGCCCGCCGGGCCTGGAGAGGCCGGTGAGGCGGTCGACCGTCCGGCGCGGGTCCCTGCCAATCCGCCGCTTGGGGCGGTGCTGCTGCTGGCCAGCGCCTTCGCGGCGATGAGCGCGGTCGGCGCGGCCCTGGGCGCTCAGCTGCCGCTACTGCTCAAGGGGCTGGGCGCGACGCCAGGCCAGGCGCTCGCCGCGGCCGCCCTGGTCGGGCCGGCCCAGGTCCTGGCGCGACTGGCCGAATGGGGTCTGGCGCGGCGGCTGCATCCGCTTAACGCCGCCCGCATCGCCGTCATGCTCTTGCCGATCGGCGCGGGCCTGGTCCTGGTGAGCGGCCCCCTGGGCCTGATGGCGCTGGCCGCGCTCTACGGGGCGGGCAACGGGCTCTTCACGATCGCCCGCGGCAGCGCGCCGCTGGCGCTGTTTGGGCCGGGCGGATACGGCGCGCGCCTGGGGCTGATCGCCATGCCTGGCCGGCTCTCCCAGGCGCTGGCCCCGTTCGCCTTCGCCCTGGCGATGGGGATCTCGCCGATCGTCGCCCTGATGGCCGCCTGCCTGGCCTGCCTCACGGCCCTGGCGCTGATGGCGCCGCTGTCGAGCCGACAGGCAGAGACCGCTTAAGGCGATTTGATCACGCCGACGAAGGCGCGGCGTGTCATTGAACTTTCTTATTATTCGAGTATGTTCGAATTATGGAATCAAAAGCCGCCGTCACCGCGCTCAGCGCCCTGGCCCACGAAGGGCGCCTGGCGATCTTCCGCCTGCTGGTCAGGACCGGGCAGGGCGGCATGGCCGCCGGCGAGATCGCCCGCACCACTGGCATCATCCCCAACACCCTGTCCTCGGGGCTCAATATCCTCAGCCACGCCGGCTTGATCGACTCGCGCCGCGAGGGCCGCTCGATCATCTACACCGCTCGCTATGGGGCGATGACGCAGCTCTTGGCCTTCCTGATGGACGACTGCTGCGGCGGGGCCCCGGAGGTCTGCGCGCCGCTGAGCGATATCCTGGCCCGCGCCGCGGCCTGCGACGGGACCTGCCTCACGACCCTGGAGACGACGCCATGACCGCCCAGACCCGTCCTTACAACGTGCTTTTTCTCTGCACCCACAATTCGGCGCGCTCGATCGTTGCCGAGAGTATCATGAACCGGGTCGGGGCGGGGCGCTTCGTGGCCTATTCCGCCGGCTCGATGCCGAGCGGCAAGGTCAATCCCCACGCCATCAGCCTGCTGCAGCGCCTCAACTACAAAACCGACCAGCTACGCTCCAAGGGCTGGAACGAGTTCTCGCGGGAGAGCAACCCCGACGCCCCCGAGCTCGATTTCGTGTTCACCGTCTGCGACAACGCCGCTGGCGAGATCTGCCCGATCTGGCCCGGCCAGCCGATGAGCGCCCACTGGGGAATCCCCGATCCGGGCCAAGCCGGCGGCTCCGAGGCGGAGATCGCCCTGGCCTTCGCCGAGGCCTACCGCCAGCTCAACAGCCGCATCACGCTCTTCTGCGCCTTGCCGATGGCCTCGCTCGACCGGCTGTCGCTGCAGAAGCGCCTCGACGAGATCGGCAAGTCGGTCGCGCCTGACGAGAGCGCCGCCTAGTCCTTCGCCGCCCGACCAGGATCCTGAATGTCCATCTTTGAACGTTACCTCACCGTGTGGGTTGGGCTTTGCATCGTCGCCGGCGTCGCGCTGGGCCATGTCTTCGCGCCAGTCTTCCATCTGATCTCCGCAGCCGAGATCGCCAAGGTCAACCTGCCGATGGCGGCCCTGATCTGGCTGATGATCATCCCGATGCTGATCAAGGTCGACTTTGCGGCCCTGGGCCAGGTCGCGCGCCACTGGCGCGGGATCTCGGTGACCCTGCTGATCAACTGGCTGGTCAAGCCGTTCGGGATGGCGTTGCTGGGCTGGATCTTCATCAGCCAGCTCTTTAGGCCCTATCTGCCGGCCGACCAGATCGACAGCTACATCGCCGGCCTGATCCTGCTGGCCGCCGCGCCCTGCACGGCCATGGTCTTTGTCTGGAGCAACCTGACCAAGGGCGAGCCGAACTTCACCCTGAGCCAGGTGGCGCTGAACGACAGCATCATGGTCGTGGCCTTCGCGCCGATCGTCGGCCTGCTGCTCGGGCTTTCGGCCATCACCGTGCCCTGGTCGACCCTCACCCTGTCGGTGGGGCTCTACATCGTCGTGCCGGTGCTGGCCGCCCAGCTGATCCGCAAGGTCCTGCTTGCCAAGGGCGAGGCGGCCTTGAACCGCTTTCTGTCGGTGATGCAGCCGCTGTCGATCGTGGCGCTGCTGGCGACCCTGGTCATGCTGTTTGGCTTCCAGGGCGAGCAGATCCTCAGGCAGCCGTTGGTCATCGCCTTGCTGGCCGTGCCCATCCTGATCCAGGTCTATGTTAATTCGGGCCTGGCCTATCTGCTCAACCGTGTCAGCGGTGAGGCCCATTGCGTTGCCGGGCCCTCGGCCCTGATCGGGGCCAGCAACTTCTTCGAACTGGCGGTGGCCGCCGCCATCAGCCTCTTTGGCTTCCAGTCGGGCGCGGCCCTGGCCACGGTGGTCGGGGTGCTGATCGAGGTGCCGGTGATGCTGTCGATCGTGGCGATCGTGAACGCCTCCAAGCCCTGGTACGAGCGCGGTCAGGCCGTGCGCAAGGTCGCCGCCGCGCGCGGCGACACAGCCTTCAAAGCGTAGGACGGTGACGTATGAGCGACCCTGATTTCCCGGTGGTGATCTACCACAACCCCAGCTGCGGCACGTCCCGCAACGTCCTGGCGATGATCCGCGCCGCCGGCTACGAGCCCAAGGTCATTGAGTATGTGCAGGCCGGCTGGACCCACGCGCAGCTGCGCGACCTGGCCGGCGCGGCTGGCCTGACCTTCCGCCAATTGATGCGCACGCGCGGCACGCCGGCCGAAGAGCTTGGCCTGACCGCCGAGGGGAGCGGCGAGGATGCGATCCTCGACGCCATGGTCGCCCATCCGATCCTGGTCAATCGACCGCTGGTCGTCACGCCGCGCGGCGTCAAGCTCTGCCGGCCCTCGGAGGTGGTGTTCGATCTCCTCGATCGTCACCCCACTGGCTTCACCAAGGAAGACGGCGAGGTGGTCGACCTGTCGGCTCGCCCCTAAGGGCGACATGGCAGCGGAGGCGCGCTTTGCGCTCGATCATGGACGTGGTTCAGCGCGGGGCTAGTCTCCGCGCGGAACAGGAGAATGCTCATGCTTGAGTATCGCGTTACGGCCCGACGCGTTGACCAGCACGGCTCGGTGGCGGAAGCCAAGGCCGCCGCGGTCGTGCTCGACACCGATCTGGCCGGCCGTTCGGACGCCTTCAATCCCGCCGAACTCTTCCTGGCCGCGATCGCCGCCTGCATGATCAAGGGCATCGAACGCGTCACCCCAATGCTCGACTTTGATCTTCGCGGGGTCGAGGTTCGGCTGCACGCGGTTCGTCAGGATGCCCCGCCGCTGATCACGTCGGTCGACTACGTGTTGATCGTGGACACCGATGAGAGCGAGCAGCGGCTGGAGCTGCTGCACAAGAACGTGCGCAAGTACGGCACGATCTCCAATACCGTCGCGCTCGCCACGAAACTGGAAGGGGTCATCCAGGCCCTGAAATGACAACGGCAGAGCGTGACAGACGAAACCGGGCGCCGGCCCTTAATCTGACATTCCGATCGTCTGTCTGGGGTGGATGGCGGCCGCCCTCTCCCACAAGGGGAGAGGGATAGGGTCCGCCAAGGGGCGAAGGACGCCTTGGCTTTTGGACGCCAAGCGGACATTTAGATCGCCGGCGCGAGCGATTTTCGGAGTTGGGGGACACCGCCCGCGGGTGAGGGAGCGGCCTGAGGGCGACCTCCTCGGCTACCGCCTGAGACAACGGCGAGTCTTTTGACCTCGATCAAGCCAAGCTTGCCGAAGTTCGTACCTGATGGAACGGTCCATATGGATGGACTTCGCCCAGACCATTTGGCGAGGCTGTGGTGTCAGATCGCAAGTTTGACTGGGCTTTCGATGAACTCTGGCCGCGACGGTTGCCCGCGCCGCCATCGGCAATGGTCCAACCGCTCGGCTTCCCCGGCGTGAGACTGACTTTCGAGGAGGCGGAAGCGTCCCTCGAGTCCGCCGCCGAGCGCCTGGCTCTGCCCCATCCTCGGCTCGGCGGCGAGCAATTCAACGTCCTGGCGATCTCCGGCGGCGCGGCTGGCGGCGCTTACGGCGCCGGAGTGCTCGTCGGCCTAGGCCTGGCGGGACGTCGTCCCCGGTTCGATATCGTGACTGGCGTTAGCACGGGAGCCCTCATCGCGCCTTTCGCCTTCCTGGGCTCGGCGTGGGATGATCGTCTGAAAGAGGCCTATACCGGGGGGCGGGCCGCCGAGCAGTTTCGCTGGACGGCGTTGGCGGGCGTGTTTCAGGGTGGTCTGCTCGCGGCCGAGAGCCTTGATGGCCTGATTGCCCCATTCGTCGACGAAACGATGCTCGACGCCATCGCCGCCGAGCATCGCCGCGGTCGTCGCCTGCTGATCGCCACGACCGATCTCGACAGCCAAACGCCCGCCATCTGGGACATGGGCGAGATCGCGTGTCGAGGCGGCCCCTCGGCGGTGGAAATGTTCCGGCTTATCCTCGCGGCGTCGGCGAGCCTGCCGGGCTTGTTTCCACCGCGCCTGATCCGCTGCGAGGCGGCGGGGGAGCCCTTCGACCAGCTACACGTCGACGGGGGCGTCACCGCTCCGCTCTTCGTCTTGCCCGAAGCCCTGCTGAGATGGCGCCGGGTGGGGCGGCGATTGCGACGGGGGCGCATCTACGTCCTTATCAACACTGTGATCGTTCCCTCGCCACGCACGACCTCGCCAAGTCTGGCCGCGGTTCTGGTCCGCAGCTTCGATACAATGTTGCGCGTTTCCTATCGGCAGGCGCTGAACGTCGCGACCGCCTTCTGTATCGGCAACAACATCCCCTTGAGCGTCGCTTCTATTCCCGACACGTCAGCCGCCACGGCGAACGGCGCGATGCTCGACTTCGACACGGAAGCCATGAAGTCCTCGTTCGAGGCTGGCTGCGCCGCCGCCCGGGCGGAAGGCTTCTGGCAAGCCCCGGCCGTGCGGCTGGAGCCGTGGGAGGAGCTTGTGAACCGGCTATGACCCTTTTGCGCCCGGGCGAAACCTGTTGGCGTGTGGAGGCGGCCCGGCGGCTGGCCTTCCTGATCGACGCCCAAGCCTACTACGCCGCCCTGCTGGAGACGTTCGAACGGGCCAAGCAGTCCATCTGGATCCTGGGATGGGCCTTCGACCCGCGCACGCGCCTCGCGCCCGACGGTCACGAGGGGCCAAACGACCCCGATGAAATCGGACAGGTGCTCATTCGCCTGACCGAGGCCAACCCGGCCCTCGACGTGCGCGTGCTGATCTGGAAGTCGACCCTTTCGGTCAACGGCAGCCACGCGATCCTGGAGCATCGGGCGCGTAAGGCGTTCCAGGATACGGCCGTCCGATATCGCGAGGATGGCGAGATCCCGTTTGGAGCGTGCCACCACCAGAAGGTCGTGGTCGTCGATGGCGAGATCGCGTTCTGCGGCGGCGCCGATATCGCCGCGAACCGCTGGGATACGGTCTGGCACCACGACGATGACCCGCGCCGGATCCTGCCGCACAAGGCTCGCCACGCTCCGCGGCATGACGTGATGGTGCTGGTCGAGGGGCCGGCCGCCGCCGCCCTGGCCGATCTCTTCAGGACGCGATGGGCCCGCGCCTGGAGCGATGACTTCGCACCTGAGCCCAGCGGGGCCGAATGGCCTCAGGACCAGTCAGCTCACCTGTCGGACACGCCGGTCGCCATCGCGCGGACCGAACCGGCTTATCGGGGCCGGCCGCTGATCGACGAGATCCTCCGGCTTCACCTGGCGTGCATCGCCAGCGCGCGGGAGGTCATCTATCTAGAGAACCAGTATTTCACCTCGCAGCTGCTGGCGGATGCTCTGGCGCTGCGGCTGTCCGAACCAGAGGGGCCCGAAGTGATCCTGGTGCTCACCGGGAGGGCGCCAAGCTGGTTCGACCGACTCACCATGGATCCGGCCCGCGCGCCGCTGATCCGGCGACTGCTCGCGGCGGATAAGCATGGCCGCTTTCGCGTCTATGCACCGAATACGGCTCGCGGCAGGCCGATCGTGGTGCACTCCAAGGTCAGCCTGTTCGATGATCGTGTCGCGCGTGTCGGCTCGGCGAACCTCAACAATCGGGCCGAGGGGTTCGACACCGAATGCGAAGTCGCGATCGAAGCGCGGGATCCGAGAACCCGGCGTGAGGTTGCTCAGCTGCGCGATGTTCTCTTGGCCCATTATCTCGGCGTCTCCGAAGCGAGGCTCGCCGCGACTCGGCGCGAGCAAGGCAGGCTCATCGACGCGATAGAGGCGCTCAACGGCCCAGGGCGCCTGCGGCCGATCAGGCCGGGGCGGAGTGGGTGGTGGGGCGCCATCGTATCGGCCTGGCGGCTGGGCGATCCAGCGCGTGCGACCGAGAGTTGGCGACTGGTCAAGGCGCGCCGCCGTCTTCCGTGGCCGCGCGACGCGTCTGGCCCGTCGGGCTGGACGGTGGCGGCGGCGCCCTGCAAGCTCGGCGACGGCGACGGCGCCGGATGAAGCTATGACGAAGAAACGCGCATCGATCGGACCGGCCCGGCGGATCGCCGCGAAGTCGCGGCGCCACCGCAGGGCCCTGACCGGCCTGGGCGGCGCGCTGATCGTGGCCGGCCTCACCGCCGTCGCCCTGCCGCACGTCGCGCCGCTGCTCATCGGAGCCGCCGCCGGGTGGCTGCTTTGGTTGTTCGGCGCGGCGATGTTGCTCGTGTCGCTACTGATCGCCACGGGCAAGTCCCTGTGGGGTGGGATCGTGGCGAGCTTGGCGGCCGTTGTCGCCGGCGCCTTCCTATTCTTCCATCACGAGGTGGGTCTGATGGCCGCCACGCTGCTGATCGCCGCGGTCCTGATCCTCGACGGCGCCAGCGAGCTCGTTCTGGCCTTGGATCTGCGGCCCGCGCGCGTCTGGCGCTGGGTGCTGGCCTCGTCGATCGCCAGCGGCCTGGCCGGGGTCGCGGTGGCGGGCGCCGGACGGGCGCGGGATTTGACGGCGATTTTCCTGGGTCTGGCCTTGGCCAGCACCGGCGCGGCGCTGATCTCCCTGGGGAGCCGCCGTGCGGGGCGGGGGCTGGCGAGCGCCGTTCAGGCCGGCGGGCCTAGGACCTCGCCAAGGACGCCCTCCACATAGATCATGCGGACGAGGACGTAGGCGACTACCGCGAGCGGCGTGGCGAACAGGACACCCAGAGGGCCGAGCAGGACGCCCATGGCCAGCACGGCGAACAGGGTGACCGCCATCGGCAGTTGCGCCAGCTGCCGCAAGACCAGTGGCGTGATCAGGTTGGCCTCGAGCTGCGCCGAGACCAGATAGACCAGCCCGGCCCAGAGCAGGGTCTGCGGACCGGCTTCGAGCGCGACCAGAAGTCCGGGCAGGGGCGCGACCATCGGGCCGATCACCGGAACGAACTGGCCGATCCCGGCGATCAGGCCGAGCGCGGCGGCGGAGGGGACGCCCACGACCGCCAGGCCGATTCCGGTGGTGACGCCGACCAGCGCCATGGAGCACAGCTGACCGACAAGCCATTGCCGCAGGGCGCGATGGATCTGGTCCAGCACTTGTCTCGCCCGTTCCCGGCGGGGACGCGGGAAGAGCATCAGTACGCCATCGACGTAGGAGGCGGGGTGGTAAGCCAGATAAAGGCCGGCGAACAACACGATGATCGTCCCGGCGAGACCTCCGGCTGCGTCGGCGGCGAGCTTGGGGCCAAGGCTTACCAGCCATTCGAACCCGCGCCATTGCTCCAGCTTGGCGAGAGCCGCGCCGCCGAACGGCGTCGAGGACAGCCGCGTGTCCAGCTCATTCCAAGCGCGTGGCAGGACATCGTTCAAGGCGATGAACTGCGCCTCGGCCTGTCGGCCGAAGATCCAGACTGTGGCCGCGACGCAGACGACCACCACCACGACGGCGAGCGTCAACGCCAGGGGGCGCCGCAGGCCAAGACGACGATGTAGCGGTTCGGCGATCGCCTGCAGAAGCACGGCGACCAGAACGGCGCCGAACGCCATCAAAATCACGTTGGCCAAGCGGATCGCCAGCAAGGCCAAGCCGATGATGGCGGCGACCAGCACGACGTTGTGCTGGACCGAGCCGCTAGGCGAGGGTGTTGGGCTCGTCGACCTCATGTCGGCAGCTAGCCTCACGCGATCACCGCCAGCCTTGATCCCGGTCAAGATCGTTCATCAAGCTTGAGCTGGGTCAAAGCGTAGCCGCTGACCTCCGCTAGCTTGCCAGGGCGTGCGTTCCAGAGTGGCGGATTTGCGCGCGGGCCAAGGGCACTCAGTCATGCGATTCCGGGACATTCTCCTGCAGATCGACAGCTACCCGGCCTCCACCCCCGACCAGACCATCGAGGAGGCGGTCGCTTTCGCCAAGGTTCTGGACGCGGAGCTTGCGGTGCTAGCCCTACAGGTCGACATTCCTCTGTCCAGGAACGCCATCGCCGAGGCGTTGATCAAGCTTGGCGGGCTGGAGCGGGACTGGGAAGATTCATGCTTGGCCAGTTGTCGCCAAGCCGTTCAACGTTTCGAGAGCGCCGCCCGCGCCGCCGGCGTCTTCGCGGGCGCGGAGATCCACCGGATCAATCTCCTCAAGGCCGACGATAGCGTGGCGCAGCGCGTCCGCGCCCGCGACCTGTGCTTGGCGGCGTTCGCCGAACGGTTCGACGAGCAGGTCGAGTGGGTAAAACGCATCATTTTCGCATCGGGCCGACCTGTGGTCGTCATGGGCGGAAGGCCGCTGCTGGCCGAGGGGCGGGTGGGCGATGTCGCGGTGGCTTGGGATGGCGGTCGCCACGCCGCCCGCGCCTTGGCTGACGCGCTACCGATCCTCGAGCAGGCCCGAGCGGTGAGGATCGTCACCTTCGTCAACGAGAAGGTGGCGGCCAAGCCGGGGCTCGCCGCCGAGGCGGCTAGGCATCTGGCGGCCCACGGGATCCACGCGGCCGTCGACGAAATCGACGCCTCGGATGTGAGCATCGGCCGGGCGATCGACACCTATCTCGCCCGGACGCCCGCCGACATCCTGGTCATGGGCGCCTCGGGCCGCGCGCCAATCCTCGAGTTCGTGATGGGCGGAGCTACCGACCACGTCCTGCGCAATGTGCCCACCGCGCTATTTCTATCGCACTGAGCGACCGGATAGCCGGCCACGCCGCGGATTGGCGAACAGCGCCGGTGGAGACTGAGGCGCTCAAGCGGCAAGGCTTCGCCGCGCCGGTTTGCGTGGTCGTACGCGGTGTTCGGCGAGGATGCGCTGGCGCGGCTCGAGGCCGTGCCTAATAGTTCATTTCGACCGACTCCATCGAACACCCGACAAACGCCATCGCGCTCGCGGAACTCTTTGTCGGCGCCTAGGCGGGAAGGCGAGGAATTGCGGAGGATCAAGGCCCAAGCCATTCTCGTTCTGAAGATGACGGGAGGCGGTGGATCGGGGAGGGTCGACCATGTCTGTCAGCGACCCGGACCCGCCAGCGGGGGTGGCCTTGCGGATCAGAGACCTGTGCAAGGTCTATCCGACAGGGGGCGGCGATGTTCACGCGCTAAGGGGCGTTGATCTGACGATCGCGGCCGGCGAGGTTCTGGTGCTGCTGGGACCTTCGGGCTCGGGGAAGTCGACGCTGCTCAACATCCTCGGCGGCCTCGACCGCGCCACGTCTGGTTCGGCCCGGTTCGGTGAATTCGAACTGGCCAGCGCGAGCGCCGCGGCGCTGACCCGGTATCGACGCGAGAACGTCGGCTTCATCTTCCAGTTCTTCAATCTCGTGCCCAGCCTGACGGCGCGGGAGAACGTCGCCCTGATCACCGAAATAGCCGCCAATCCGATGCGCCCTGAGGACGCCTTGGCGCGCGTTGGCCTGGCCGACCGAATGGACCACTTCCCCGCCCAGTTGTCCGGCGGCCAGCAACAGCGCGTGGCCGTGGCGCGGGCTATCGCCAAACGGCCGGCGTTGCTGCTCTGCGACGAGCCGACCGGCTCTCTGGACAGCGAGAGCGGCGTCCAGGTGCTTGAAGCCATCGCCGAGGTCGCGAGCGAGGTCGGCGCCACGACGATGATCGTGTCCCATAACGCGTCCATCGCCGCGATGGCCGACCGGGTCATCCGCTTTCGCGATGGCCAGATTACCGAAATCTCGACCAATCCTCATCGGATTCCACCACGGGAGATGCGCTGGTGAGGCCCGCGCCGCTCGACCGCAAGCTGCTGCGCGATCTTTGGCGCATGCGCTGGCAAGTGGGGGCCATCGCGCTGCTGATCGCCTGCGGCGTCGCCGTGGCGGTGATGGCCTTCTCGGCCCAGCGCGCCCTGGCTGAGGCCCAGAGGACCTTCTACGCCGAGACCCGCTTCGCGGACGTTTTCGCCAGCGCCAAGCGGGCGCCGATCTCCCGCGCGCGTGATCTGGCCGCCATCAACGGGGTGATCGCCACGGATAGCCGGATCGTGCAGTCGGGTCTGATGGACGTGCCTGGTCTCCAACGCCCGGCGACGGCGAGGCTGATCTCCCTGCCGGACGATCCCGGGCGGAGCCTGAACCAGGTTCGTCTCGTGCGAGGCCGCATGCCGGATCCGACGCGGGTGGGCGAGGCGGTGGCGCTCAAGACCTTCATGGACGCCGCCGGCGTGCGACTGGGTGAACCTCTCAAGGCCACGATCAATGGCCGCGAAATCATCCTGACGATCGTGGGGGCAGTCTTGTCGCCCGAATATGTCTACGTGCCGTCCTCCGAGTCCTTCATGCCAGACGACGCGCACCAAGGGGTGTTGTGGGCGCCGCGCCGGACGGTTGAGCGCGCGGGCGGAATGAGCGGGGCGTTCAATTCCGCGAGCCTGGTGCTGGCGTCGGGCGCGTCCTTGCCGGCCGTGCTGGCCGAGGTCGACCGCTTGCTCGCGCCCTACGGCGGGCGCGCCGCTTACGCCCGCACCGACCAGGCTTCGCACGCCTTTCTGGACGCGGAGCTGAAGGAGCTGTCCACCTCGGCCTCGATCTTGCCGCCCGTCTTCCTGATCGTCGCCGCCAGTCTCATCCATCTGGTCGTCACCCGTCTGGTGGATGCGGAGCGAGAGCAGATCGGTCTGCTCAAGGCGTTCGGTTACCGCGACCGGGACGTGGCGTGGGTCTATCTGCGCATGGCCGCCGCGATCGGCCTGGTCGGGGCGCTAGTGGGCGGAGCGGCCGGCGGGGCGCTCGGGGCCGCCATTGTCGACATCTACCGCGCCTACTTCCGATTTCCCGTCCTGAGCGTCCATTTCCATTGGACCGCGTTCCTCGCGGCCTCCGGTGTCTCGGTGGCCGCGGCCGCCGCGGGCTCCCTGGCGGCCGTGCGGCGCGTTGTAGCGGTGTCGCCAACCGTGGCCATGCAGCCGCCCAGACCCGCCGTCTACGCTGTCACGCCGCTCGATCGCCTGACGACAGGAGAGGCGTTTGACCAGGGCAGCCGAATGATCGTGCGCGGTTTGGAGCGCTTTCCAGGTCGCGCTCTGCTGACGACGATCGGCCTTGCGGCCAGCCTGGCCTTGCTGGTCGGGACGCAGTTCTTGTTCGACGGCGTCGATCAGGTCGTCGATGCGACCTACTATCGGGTCCAGCGCTGGAGCGACGCCATCAGCTTCGTCGAGCCGAGGGACGTGGCGGCCGTCCGTGACGTGGCGCGACGGCAAGGCGTCTACGCCGCCGAGCCCACGCGCGTCGTGGCCGCTCGCCTAAAGGCCGGCGCCCGTCAGGAAACGGTTCGCATCCTCGGGCTTGAGCCAACATCCCACCTCCATCGTCCCCTCGACGCGGCCGGGCGGCGCGTGCCATTCGAAGGTCGGGGCCTGGTGCTCAGCGAGGCCCTAGCCACCCGCCTTGGCCTGGGAGCCGGCGACACCGTGTGGACGGAAGTTCTCGACGGCTCTGGTCCGAGCGCGCTCTTGCCCATCACCGGTCTGGCGCGGGATTACAGCGGGCTGACCGCTTACATGAGCCGCGCGGCGCTCAACAGGGTGATGGGCGAGGGCGATCTGGCCAGCGGCGCGGAGTTGCTGGTCGCGGCCGACGCCCGGCCGGGCTTCTACCGCGCTATCGAACGCACGCCGCAGATTGCCGGCGCCTCGTCTCGCGACGACACCGTGACTAGTTGGCGCCTGGTGATGGCCCAGTCGTTTCGGACCGCGATCATCTTCTATCTCGGCTTCGCCGGAGCGATCGCGTTTGGCGTGGCCTACAACACCTGTCGCATCGCCCTTTCCGAACGCGGGCGCGATCTAGCGACCCTGCAGGTGCTCGGCTTCGGACCCGTCACCTGCGCCTACGTCCTGGTGGGCGAGCTGATCATCCTGAGCCTCCTGGCCATTCCCATCGGCGCGCTAGGCGGTCAGGCGCTAGCGCGTGGACTGGTGGCCGCCTATTCGCGCGAGGAGCTTCGCCTGCCGGCTGTCATCAACGTCGACAGCTACGCGGTGGCGGTCACCGTCTACCTCGCTATCGTGATCGTAGCCTGCGGCTTGGTTGCTCGTCGCGTCTGGGCGCTTGACCTCGTGGCCGTTCTTAAGACGCGGGAGTAGACGATGGACAGGATCGCTTGGCCTCGCTGGGCTCTGTTGGCGGCGCTTTTGCTCGTGGCGGTGATCGCCGTGGCCGTCATGGTCGCGCCGCGCTCCGTATCGGTGACGCTCGCCCCCGTCACCATTGGGCCCATTGCCGACAGCGTCGCCGATCAGGGCTATGCGCGCGTACGGGAGGCCTATGTCGTTTCGGCCCCGGTTTCGGGACGCCTGCAGCGCCTGGACTTGCATGTCGGCGATCGGGTCGAGAAGGGCGTGACCATCATCGCGCGCATCCTGCCGTCCGGGGCCGAGCTTCTTGATCCCCGAGCCCGCGCCCAGGCCGAGGCGAGCGTCGCGGCCGCGACCGCGGCCGTCGCTAGCGCCCGTGCGCAACTGGACCAGTTAGTCGCCGGCGCCCGTCAAATCGAAGGCGATCTCGCGCGCCAGCGTGAATTGGCCGGCAAGGGCTTCGCCTCTTCTCAAGCTCTGGAGACCGCCGAGAACAAGGCGCGCGCCGCGCGCGCGGGAGTCCGCGCCGCCCAGGCTGAATTGGGCGTGCGCCGTTCCGAACTCGGCGTCGCGCGGGCGGCCCTGATCGGCCCCGAGAGAGAAGGCCGGGGCGCGGTCGCGGTCAACGCCCCAGCCTCCGGCTATGTCACCCGGGTGCTGCAGGAGAGCGAGCGCACCGTCGCCGTCGGCGCGCCGTTGATCGAGGTCAGCGACAAGGGCGGGCTCGAGGCGGCCATCGAGTTTCTCTCCCAGGATGCCGTGAAGGTCCGCGAGGGAATGGCTGCGGAGGTGTTCGACTGGGGCGGCGCGCCGCTGCCCGCCGTGGTTCGCCGCATCGAGCCCCAGGGCTTTACCAAGGTCTCCGCGCTCGGTGTTGAAGAGCAGAGGGTTCTCGTGTTCCTGCAGATGAGCGGGGACCCGGAGCGCTGGGCCAGCCTTGGCCCCGGCTACCGCTTGTGGGGCAGGGTGTTCCTGCGGCGGGAGCCCAGAGCGCTCAAGGTTCCCCTCGGCGCCCTTGTGCGTCAAGGCGGCGGTTGGGCGGTGTTCAAGGCTCAGGCGGGCCGGGCGCGCGTGGCGCCCGTGGACGTCGGGGCGATGACCGATCGCGAGGCCGAGATCCTCAAGGGGCTCCGCGCCCAGGAACAGGTCGTCCTGTTCCCGTCGGATCAGATCCGCGACGGCGTTCGGCTCAAGCCACGGGCGAACTAGGGGCTCCAGACGCTGCGGATTGATCAGCATCAAGGCGGATCAACGTGCGCCGGTTGCTAGCTCGACAAACCCGATTGGGACGGGCTCGCAGATGGATCTCAACGACGTCCTGCTTCAGATCGACACCTATTCTGATCCCACGTCGCCTAAAGCGATCGAGGACGCGGTCGGGTTCGTACGGCTGATAGGCGGCAAGGTTTCGGGTCTCGCCGTCGGTGTGAACTTTCCAATCCACAGCAATCGTATCGCAGATCGCCTCATCGGCCTAAGCAACATGGCCGCTGACGAGTTGGCCCGAAGTCTGGTCAACGGGCGCGCCAGCCTGGCGGCTTTCACCGCAGTGGCCGAAGCGGCTGGCGTATTCGGCGAGGTTCTGCTGGAGCGTGCGGACTACTATGCCGTGGCCGAGCACGTCGCCTTGCGCGCCCGCACGCGCGACCTCTGCATGACGCCGCTCGGCAAGCCGCTGGACGGCCAGATCGAGGTGGCGATTGGCGTCATCTTTGACTCCGGAAGACCCGTCTTGTTGTACCGCGCGGGGACGCTTTCGGCCACCGAACTCCAGACCGTGGTCGTGGCTTGGGATGGCGGGCGGAGCGCGGCGCGGGCTCTCTCGGACGCCCTGCCGATCCTTGCCCGGGCCGAGACCGTTCGTGTGCTTACGGTGATCAACGAAAAGCCCTCCGCCGTGTCGGGCCTCGCCGCCGAGGCTGCCCGTCATCTGAGAGCCCACGGCATCGATGCGGCGATCGACGAGGTCGATGGACGGAACGCGTCCATCGGCCAGAGCCTCGACGCCTACCTGGCCAAGACCGCCTGCGATCTTCTGGTGATGGGCGCCTATGGTCGATCGCGAGCGCGCGAGTTAATTCTGGGCGGGGCCACGCAGCACATGTTGCATGACCCCAAGGTTCCGCTGTTCCTGGCGCATTGAGCGCCTATCGTTCGGTGATGTCGCGCCATGACGGTTGAGGTGCTGAGCGGCCTGGACGAGACGCCGGCGGCCGCGCGCCTCACCGCGGTCGGTCTCAACGAGCTGCCGTGCGCCCGCGAGCGCGATCCCGAGGGGCGCGGTCGTTAGACTAGGCCTGCCGTAGACCGCGCCAAGCGTAAGGCGCCGGCGTTCGATTTGGCCAAGCTACGTCGTATTGCGCCTTCTAGGCGTCGTGCGACCGCCGAACCTGTTCAGGGCTTGTCCACGGGGCGCGGCATTGTGCTCGCGGACTTGGCGAACCGGATCGTGGCGGTCTTGCGCTTGTCGTCCAGAACGAACAGGTCATAGGTCCGCCCGCCCGGCGCCACCCGCAGTACGACGTGGCCGGTGACCGGGTTGAACAGCCTTCGCATCGGCGGCCCGATCGCCGCGGCGGCCTCCGGCGAGATCTGGGTCGCGAACGCCTGCGGCTCGCCAAACTTCGACCCGCTGGCGACCAGACGTTGGACCACCTCTTGACCGGGCTGGTCGGAGGTCCAGCACTGTTGGATCACGACGCGCGGCGCCAGGCTGGCCAGCAGGGTGGCGTTGTTGGCGTCGCGATTGCCGTGGTGGTCGAGGGTCATGGCCTCAACCGGACCAACCACGGCGGCCAGCGGCGTCTCAACATCCTGCCATGGCGCGCGTTCGGGACTTCCCAGGCCGGGATTATCTCCCCCGCTGAAGTAGCTGAACGCGCCGTAGCGGATCAGAAGCGCCACGCTAAGAGCATTCTCCGCCGCCTTGCCGGCTTGGCTGGCCTGCGCCTTGGAGAACAGTTCGCGCCTGCCGTCGTCGACGCCGTTCCATAGCCAACGCCCGGTCTTGAGCACCCGCACCGAGAAGCCGGACGCTGCGCCCAGGTCGTGAACTGGCGCGATCTGGTCGCTCGACCCGGCGCGAAGCGTCTCAACCTTAAGCTGCGATCGCACGGCCGCGTCGCGTGTGAAGGCGCGGTAGTTGGCGTAGGCCGCGTCCGAACCCGAGGCTAAGCCAGCGACGCCGTCCTCTTCGCCCCGATCGAGCAGCCGGCGGATATCAATCCTGGCGGCGACAGCGGCGAGGCCCGTCAAGCGATAGCCGCTGGTCTTGGAGAGCGGGGCCTCGGGGCGCATCGCGCCGATATGGTCGTCGTGATAGTGGGTGACCACGGCGTAGTCGAGCGCTGGCGGCCGGCCTGGTGGCGCATGGCGCGCTATATAGTTGGCGATCGTCCGACCAGCCCCTGCGCCAGCGTATGGGCGTTCGGGCCCCAGTTTCAAGGGCGCGAAACGCGCGAAGGCGGCCGGGTCCAACTCGCCGGCGTCGATCAGCATCGTCGTGCCGTCGGGCATGATCACGAAGGTAGCGTTGCCGCGTCCGGTGCTGATGTGGTGGATGTCGAGCAGGCCAGGGCGCCATGGGGGCAGGGGCTGACCAACCTGGCTTGTCGCCGGGGCCATCGCGACGGCGGACGGCGCTTTGATGGCGGCGGCCAAGACAAGGGCGAGGGCCAAGACGGCCCGGCGTGGCCGGCAGACGCCGCGAGCGAGCGGGGTGTCAGACAACGGCCGAGACTTCTTCTTTGAACAGCACCTCGAACAGGCAGATCGAGGCGGCGCCGATCAGGCCGGCGAACGAACCCAGGCTCGAGGCCAGCACCGGCGGCGCGGGGATCACGCGGCTGGGCTTGAAAGCGGCGTCGACATCGATGGCCTGCAGGAGGGCCGAGACGATGTGCGGCGGCAGCCGGCCGCCGAGAATGACCGCCGACGGATCGAGAATCCGCGCGGCGATATGGATCCCGGTTTCCAACTGAGCGCCCGCCCGGGCGATCCACTGACGCAAGGGGGGGCAGTCCTCCGGGCGCAGGTCTTCCAGGGCGTCGAAGTCGGCGGCGGCCACTCCGCGGGCCGCCAGGGACTCGAGCAGGTCCTGGCCCGAGGGCCTGGGCTCTCCCATCGGGTAGATGGCCCCGATGACGCCGGCGTTGCCGCGTTCACCGCGATAGAGGCGGCCGTCGAGCACCAAGCCACCGCCTATGCCATGACCGATATGCACATAGAGGAAAGACTTGAGATCGCGCCCCTGGCCGTTCACGCGCTCGCCGAGAGCCGCGCTGGCCGCGTCATTCTCGACGAACACTGAGACCGGCATGGCGCTGGCGAATTCCGCCGCCAGATCACGATCGAGCAGCGCTGGAAAATAGGCGTGCGCCTTGAGGAAAGCCGGGGTTTCGCCAAAGTCGCCAGGCAGGGCGAACCCCGCGCCGACAATCCGGTCGAGGGGAATGTCCAGTTGGGCGGCCTGCCGCAGCAGACCAGCGCGGGCGGTCTGGGTGATCACGTCCACATCGGCGGCCGCGAACCGCAAGCGCTCATGAGAGACCGGCCGGCCCGCCAGGTCGATCAGGCCCATCTCCATATAGCTGTGCGAGAAATAGACCCCGAACGAATAGGCGCCCTCTGGGCGCAGGGTGAGGGGGCGGCTGGGCTGGCCGCGGCCTCCGCGGCGAAGCACCGAGTCAGCCACCAGGCCGCGTTGTTCCAGATCGCGCACCAGTCGCGTGGCCGAAGCCGGCGCCAGGCCGGTGAGCTTGGCGATACTGTTTCGCGATATGGGCGCGTGCCGCCAGATCGCCCGCAGAACGGTGCGTTCACTTGGCGACAGGCTCCAGAGGGTCGGATCTGGCATTAATTTCCCAGGCAAGCTGAATTGTAAGCTCGGACTAGCCTGTCATGAGGCGGTGGGCAAGGAAGTTTGGAGACGGGGTGACCGTTGGTTGGGCTCAAATTAATTTCACGATAAGTCAAAATGTCATGAATCGGCTTTATGGGCACCTCACGTCGAAGTCATCAAGGGGACTGCCATGTCGATCACCTCCAAGCCCGTCGTCTGGGCCGCCTCCGCTCTGGCGCTTGGTCTCGGCGTCGAGCCGGCCATCGCTCAGTCGACCGACCCGAATAGCGGTGCGACGGTCGACGCGTTGGTGGTCAGCGGCAATCGGCAGGTCGATACGCCCAGTGACACGATCAAGCGACGCGCCCCAGGCGTTGTCGACTCCATCACCGCCCGCGACATCGCTCGATTGCCCGACACCACCCTAGCCGAGGCCCTTGATCGCGTGGTCGGAGTGAGCTCCGACAAGTTCACCCAGACCTCGGAGGCCGGATCGACGACCGTGCGGGGCTTTGACGCCCGCTACAACAGCATGGATATCGACGGCAATCCGATCTGGTTCACCAGCCAGAACAATCGCGGCGCCCAGCTGGCGATCTTTCCCGCCTCGATCGTCAATCAGGTCAACGTCTTCAAGACCGTGACTCCGGATCAGGACGCCAACGCGGTCGGTGGACACATCTCGCTGCGCACGCTGCGGGCCTTTGACGGCGGATCCAAACCCTATCTGTCACTCGGCGCGCGGGTTGGGGCCTATGATCAGGATGGATCGGGAGGCCAGGGCGGCCCCTCCTACCGGATTTATGGCGCTGGCAAGACGACCTTCGGTGCAGAAGGGAAGTTCGGCGCCGTTCTTGGTTTCGACAGCCAACGCACCCGCAATTTCGACCGCTATGTCGCCGTCGACGGCTATAGCCAAGTGTCGGGGAGCGACCAAGTCAATGGCGGAGTATATCAGGGCAAGTACGACAAGGATATCCGGCGCAATGCGGTCTATGGCAAGCTCGAGGCGCGAGCCAATGACAGGCTGTACGCCTTTCTTTCGGCCAATGTGTTCGACGAGCACACCAAGCAATACCTGCAGCGGAGCGGCGTCTATATCTATCAAACCAGCGGCCGGACGACCGACTATTCCAACGGGAAGGCCAATTTCAACAAGGCCGTGGGCCAGACAAAGGAATATGACTACGACATCAAGCGCCAGGCCACCGTGCTGGGCGGCGGCGTCGACTATCAGCTCGGCGCGCGCGGCGTTCTAGCCCTGCGCGGCAACTATACCGACTACGACTATGACGTGGACCTGCGCTATCCTGAAACCTTCCAGATGTCGGGCCTGAGCGGATCCTATGACGTCTCCGGCGATCGCCCGTCGGCGAGCGTATCCACCCCAGGCTTCGGCGATCCGGCCAATTGGGTCTACCGCAACGCCAGCGCCTCTTATCAGCAGTTCCAGCGTCTATCCGACAAGGTCTACGCCCTGCGCGCCGACTATGATTTCAACAGCGGCCACTCCGCGCGCGGGCTGGGCTTCAAGGCGGGAGCCGCCTGGACCCGTCTTGATCGCGACTACGACCAAGCCCAGGACAATTACAAGCTGCCCACCGGGATGACGTTGCGGCTGTCGCAGGTGGCGCCGGCGGGATCGAGCCTTGCGGACAACAGCGCCATGGAGAACGACTGGAGCGCCTTTTGGGCCGCCATGCGGTCCAATGGCGTCCTGACGCGCGATGATCAGGCGACCGCCGACTATCGCCTCACCGAAGACGTGGCCTCGGGCTATGCGAGCATGTCCTTCACCGGCGATCGCTATCGGCTTTTGACCGGCCTGCGCTACGAGCATACCCGGTTCGAAAACGACACGGCCGATATCATCAACGGCGTGACCAAGACGGCCACGCGTCATCGCGGCTACGACAACTGGCTACCCAACGCCCAGGCCAGCTTCGACGTCACCGACAAGCTGCGTCTTCGGGCGGCCTTCACCAAGACCCTGGCTCGAGCCGACTTCTCCGATTTCGCCATGGGGCGCACGACCACCCTCGATAGCCTGGGCAACCCCGTCATCAAGGGCACCAACCCCAATCTGAACCCGCGCCAATCGACCAATTATGACTTGGCGGCGGAATACTATTTCCAGGACGGCTTCGCCTCGATCGGAGTCTTCAGGAAGGATTTGCACGAAGAGACCTTCACCCAGCGCACGCAGCAGTTCGACGCCGCGGGCGTGGCCATCCTCACCGAAGAGGTTCCGCTCAACACCGGCGCGGCCCAGGTGAAGGGCCTGGAGGTCAGTCTGGTCAAGCGTCGCTTTGAGAGCCTGCCGGGGCTGCTGAAGGGTTTGGGATTCAACGCCAACTACACCTATCTCGACGGTCGCTGGGATGTCGTTTTCACCGATGGTGCGCGGCGCGGCGTCGATGGCTTGCGCAACCAGCCCCGCTGGCTGGCGAACGTCATGGTCAGCTATGACGCCGGGCCGCTGGACCTGAACCTCGCTTGGCGCCTGCGCGGGCGAACCTTTACCGGCGCCTTCGGAACCAGCGCCGAAAAGGACGTGTGGATCGATCGTTACGAACAGCTGGATCTGCAGGCCAACTTCGTCGTGCGCCACGGCCTTCGCCTGTTCGCCGAGGCGCGCAATCTCACCAATCAGGACTGGCGTCAGACGACCGGCGCGACCGATGTGGCGGCTCAAGCCGTCAACCCGGGGCGCAGCTACTTCGCCGGCGTGAAATACCGCTACTGACGACTACCGCTCGGCGGTGGCTTCGGATTCTGGGCGGCGCGCGCTAAAGGCGACGCTGGGGTGGAGACCGGCGTCGCGACCGGAGCGGCCGGCGCCGGCCAGGTCCTGTATGGCGTGACGGCGGGGAGCGATGATGAACCAGGCGGCCAATGATCCGGGCGAGGATCGATCTGGGGGCCTGGCTGCGATCGGGCTGGTCTATGTGGCGCTGTTCCTGGGGCGAGGCGTGGCTTCTCCGCTTATGCCGCTGTGGCTCGACAGCCGTGGATTGTCCGGGGAGGCCCTGGCGATGGTTCTGGCCGCGCCCAACCTGGCGCGGCTGTTGACCGGACCCGCCATAGCGTTGGCCGCCAATCGCCTGGCGCTGCAGAGATCCGGCCTCATCTGGCTTGGGGGCGCGATTGGCCTGGGGTTCGCGGTGCTTGGCGTCAGCAGGAGCCCTGGGGTCCTGGGCGGGGCCTGGTTTTTGGCCGCCACCGCTTCGGCCGCCTGCTTGCCGCTGCTCGATGCCATGGCCCTGACGGCCGTTCGCGCGAGCGCCTGGACCTACGGGCGAATGCGGGCTTTAGGATCAGCCGCTTACGCCGTGGCCAGCCTAGCGGGCGGCTTCGCGCTGAAGCTATTTGGGCCGACGGCCTTGCTTGTCTGGAGCCTGGCTGCGGCGGCCATGCTGGCGTTGGGCGCAAGGACGCTCCCGCCGTTCAGAGTGGCTGAGCGGGTTTCGCCCAAAGACGGCCCGATCGAAACGCTGCGCCGCCTATGGGAGGCGCCAGGATTTGGCCGGGTGACGATCGTCCTGGCGCTGGTCCAGGGGTCGCACGCACTCTTCTATGGTTTCTCGAGCCTTCTGTGGCGCGACCGGGGTTTCGACGGGGTCCAGATCGGCGCCTTGTGGGGCGCCAGCGTGGTCGCTGAGATTATGTTCTTGGTGGTCGCCGAGCGTGTCCGCGAAGCCTTGAGCGACTGGGGGCTTTTGAGGATCGGCGCTGCCGTCGGCGTCGCGCGCTGGATCGCGATGGCGCTGTCGCCGAGCTTCGAAGCTCAGCTCGTGCTGCAAGGTCTGCATGCGCTGAGCTACTCGGCGACGTTCGTGGCCGCCCTGCACCTTATCGGAGCCAACGCTGCGGCTCGGGACAGCCGGGTCGCGCAATCGATGTGCGCGGGCGTGGCCGGCGGCTTCGGCGTTGGCTTGGTGATGCTGTGTTGCGGAAGCTTGTATAACCGCATGGGCGCCGGCGCCTATTGCGTCATGGCCGGCCTGTCGGGGCTGGCCATTCTGGCGATTGGGCGCCGGCGCGCGAACCCGTCTTGATCTACCGCGCGATCAGGGCCGCGGCGGCGCGCGGTTGGGTCAAGGTGGGTGAGCGCGTGGGGAAGGCCCGCGCCCCATAGTAGTAGTTCAGGCTGTCCTTGAGGTTATAGAGCCCTGGTTGGGGGGCGTCGGTGGCGGACGAGGTCCAGTTGACGCCCCAGATCTTGACCTTGCGATTGTCGAGCATGACCGAGTCCTGGATGCTTCGTCCGAAGCGGCCGTGCAAAATCACCCTGTCGGGATACTTGCGGATATTGATCCACATCGTATCGCCTAGCCCCATGTTCACGGGGCTTAGATAGGTCTGGCCGAGGCCCGCGCCGCGCGGGATGGCCTCGACCACGAAGCTCGAGGCGCTGAGATAGAAGTTGAACTGATGAGGGCCCAGCACTGGATTGGCCGAGCAGAAGCGGGCGGGGGCGCTGAAACGATCCGGGATCTTGAACTCATAGGTGAGCGGCTGTGTGGCGCGCTTGCCGGCCACCAGCGGCCGCACCGTGCTCTTGACCCCGATCACCCCATCCTTTGGGTAGAAGGTCAGCGTCAGGGCGGAAAGCCCGCGGATGTCGTCGCTGTCCTCGTCAAAGGCGTGGGCGTCGCCATCGATCGTCAGCAGGGTGAGGGCGCCTTGGTCCTCGCCCTGGCAATCTAGCCCTGACAAATCGACCGGAACGCTGATCAGCAGGCCGGTGTTGGTCTCCATGGGCGCCAGGACGGGAACCGCGTCCAGCCAATACGACTTGGCGCCATTGGCCGGGCCGATCTCCGCCAGGGGGCGCGCGCCGGGCTTGATCACCAGCATTTCGGCGGCCGAGGCGCGTGAGCCGGCGCAAAGCCCCAGAACGCCTAGCAGGGCGCAATGCGTCAGGGCGCGCGTCAAAGGTCTGATCTTGCTCATTGGGCGGCGGCCTTGATGTAGTTGCGCAGCAGCAGATAGACGTCGGGGCGGTCGGTGGTGATCAGAGCGTGCTTGGCGCCGCTGAACACGAGATTGGCGTGCTGGTCGCCGCGCCCGTCCGTATCGGTATTCGGGTTGTGCTCCCAGGCCATGCCGAAGTTTCCATGCCGCCCGCCCGGTCCCGAAGGATCGATGTTCCAGATCGCCGAGCGCCGACCGGTGACGCGCAACAGATAGTCCATCAAGTCAGCGTAGCGCGTCGGGCGTCCGCTTTGGTCGAACGCATCGAACGGGCGGCCCTGCCAATGCTTGTTGGAGGGGATGGTCGTGTCCCAGAAGGCCACCGAACGTGGCGCGATCCGCATCCATTCGGCGACGTACTGGGTGGTGTAATCGCTGATGGGAGCGTTCGGATCGGGTTCGGGTGGCTTTTCGTCCCATTTGGGGCGCACGGCGTCTGGACCCGGTGCGAACATCAGTTTCTCGAAATCCTCGCCCAGCGCGGCCTTGAGGAAGGATGGGCAAGGCACGGCGCTTTGCGGAAACTTTACGACGACCCAGCTACGGAGGTCCGGGCGTTGCTTGCCCGACGGGTCCTTCAGTTCATGGTTGATCGCGGCGATGGTCGCCAGGGTCTGATCTTCCGACGATCGGTTGGCAACAACGTGCTGGCGGTTCTGGGGGTCGTTTGGGTCGGCCTTGCAGCTAGCGATCGGAACCCAGGTCGGGTCCGGATAGGCGTCCTGGAAGCCGATGATCTCGTTCTTGAACCCATCCTGGCTGGCGGTGGGCCGCAGCTGCTTGAGGACCTTGGCGAATTTCACATCCAGCACCACCAGCATGCCTCGATCGGCGGCTTGGCTGACGAAGTCGCGCAAGGGCGTCAAGGTGGCGTTGGTGAGCGCCCCGTCGCGGTCCTTGAGCCGTAGCTTGGACACCATGGTCGTGTTCTTGGAGGGCGCGGTCATCAGGAACCCGGCCGCGCCGTCGATCCCAGTCTGGGGAATGACCTGCTCGCCGCTGTAGCTGGTGAAGCCGCGATAGTCGGTGAAGTGGGTGACAAAGACCTGGCCCCAGGGCGTGGGTTTGCCCGTCTGGTCTTCCCGAACGAGAAAGACGTCGAACTCGACGGTCTGAAATCCGGAGTCCTTGGCCGCCACGAGCCCGTCGAGGGAGTTCTCGGCCGCTCCGCCTATGGTCGTCTTGGCGATCTGGAATTGGGGATTGGTCGCGGCTTGTGGGTCGTTGAGCTTCAATCCCCAGACGCCGCGGTGAGCGTTGATGATCATGTCGACGCCATTGACGTCGACCGCCTTGATACGGTCCTGCAGAGCGCACGCCGAGAGGCCCGGGGCGCGGGGGCGATGGCAGGCGTGACCTTCTGGATAGTAGTCCTGGCAGCCAGAGACCGAGGTGTCGGTGAAGGTCTCGCCGTCATCCTTGACGACGACGCACCCGCTGGTCGGCGCCTGGGCAGCCGTCGCCGACGCGACGGGGGCCGCCACGGCGCCGTGCTCGCCGCTCATCAGCGCCAGGCACAGCGCGGCGGTCGACAAACTCGATCTCAACCGCGTGCGCGCGGGTTAATAGGTTCGAAACATCCTGATCTCCTTAGGAAAGGTCAGACATTACAGGCGGTTTCGGAGGTGCAGGTGAGTATCTCGACGGACGTGGAGCCAACGCCGCACGTGTTCGAGAAATAGAACACCCGAATAGGTGTCTTTGATATCATCGCGGATTTGATCATTTGAACTTTGAGTTCATAGTCCAACTGGTTGGCCTTGTTTTTATCAGGGTCGGAATTTTGGACAAATTCGATTTCGGAGTAGTACTTTCCCCCGAGCTCGCTCTTGAAGCCATCCGAGGCGACGGGCGCAAAGCCGGTCGTGTCGGTGCGATAGAGCAGGCGAGGGAAAGGCTTGTAGGGGCCCGGCGTCGTGCTGATCGCGGACTCTATCACCTCGGTGACATAGCCACGTTCGCACACCGTGTCGGCCTGAGCGCCAGAGGTCAGGGCGGTCGAAAACACAAGGGCGCCAATGAGTGTCGTTGTTTTGCTCATGCGCTTAACGGCGCGTTACGGGCGCGGGCAAGGTTTGGGAAGGCCATCTTCACGTTCCGATAGATTTCGATGTTGATGAGCGACGCTCGCGCGCCATCGCGTTCAGCGCTGCGCGTTGCAGGCGCTCTCGCTCGAGCAGAGCATGATCTCGAGGTGCTTGGCCGCTTCCGTGCAGCTGCCGAAATCGGAATAGACTCGGACGGGTGTGCGCGAGAGGAACGCCATATTCAGCGCGGCCAGTTTGTTGCGCAGATCCATCTCGTCGTCGCCGGGCTCCAGCGAGATTTCGCTGTAGGACCTACCGTGCAGATAGACCTTGTAACCGTCCGAGATGGTTGGGGGCGCAAAGCCCGTGCCATCGACGCGGAAAAGAACGCGCGGCCAATTCCGGGGTCGCCCTCGCACGGTGTCCTGGGCCGACACGATGATTTCGCTGACATAGCCGCGCTCGCAAACGCCGGCGGCTTGCGCCGGGGCGTTCAGCCCTCCGGCGAGCGTGACGGTGGTCGCCATTAGCGCCAACGCCTTCTTGAACCTTGAACCTGCGACCATTCTCATCCTCGGCTGCGCCTGATCGGCGAATGAAACCTGTCGCGGCCGGATCAGCCGCGGGTTGGGGAATAGGCCAAGTTCGCGTCAATTTAATTACATAATAGAATTAATTGCCTGTGGGTGGGGAGGCGTCGATCGTCTGGCGACCGTTCTTGACGCAGGGCGCCGCCAACTTTGCGACCGCGGCGCGACTCATGGCCGTCAAGGACGTCGTGCCGCGTGCGAGGATTGTCATGACGCCTGAAGGCTTTTCCGAACTTGCTTCCCGCCTGTGCCCAGGCGTCCAAGTCAGGCCAGTGCTTGACGCGGTGCAGTTTCGCATCGGCGACAAGGCCTTTGCCACCCTGGGCTGGCCAGCGTCGGGGTGGGCGGTCGTCAAGCTCAGCCGAAAGGACCAGGCCAAGGCGATCGCCCGAAGTGACGCTGTCACCGTGGAGCCCGGGCGACGGCGCAGCACGGGTGTGACGTTGGTGCGCCTGCAGGGCGTCGACGAGGTGCTGATGGCCGAGATGTTGAGGTCGGCTTTCGGTGAGGCCTACACCCACGGCAAAAGTGGCGGCAGGCCTTTTGATGAGCGGCTAATGACGGCCGGGCGCAGATAAGGGGGCGAAAAGTGGATCTGGCCCAGCGCTTCGCCCGTGGCATGGCCGGACCTGGCTATCGCCGAGACCCAGGTCGTTTCGACTGCATGGTCGAGGTCAACCCTTGGACGCCTGAACCAGATGCATTGGCGGCCATGCTCTATCGCGGGGTCATCGTCTCTGCATGGGCAGCAGGTCCTCGATCGCGCCGGGAAACGCCGGCCCCGGGCTCAGTTCGATGGGAGCCAGCGCTTCGGTTCGGCGCGAGCGTATGCGCGGCGTAACGGTGCGAGCGGTCAAATCGTGCCTATGGTCGATCGTGACCGCCCACGTCCACTAGATTTCCTCGATCGCGCCGACGCCGCCCGTCGGGTTGGCGGGAACTCGATAGGATTTTAGGACGAACCGCTCATAGTTCCGATCAAGAACGGTGGTTACGCCGATCAGATCGATCCGGGCGGCGTCGGGCCGCAGGGTGACCAGCCCGTAGCCCTTGGTCAGATGCTGGCAGAACCGAACCTCAGGGCAGGCCTTTGAAAAAGCCGGGCCCAGCTCGACGTCGCCCAGCATGTTGCCAAGACTGCTGCTGGTGATGGCGGTGACGCCGAGTTCCGCGGCCACGCGCCGATCTTGGGCGTCGTGGAGTTCATTGACCCAGAAGGCATGGCTGTCACCCGACAGCACCAGGGGCCGGCTCCCGGTCTCGGCGAACATTCGGTCCATGCGAGCGCGAGCGGCGGGATAGGAATCCCAGCCGTCGAATTCGAACGGAACATCGCTCGGGAGAGTCGCCAGTTGCTCCAGCCAGGGGCGCAGGATGGGTGTCACCTGCGCAAAGGCCCGCGTCCAGCCCTCCTTTCCCAGGAAGCCGGCGATGTCGGCGCCTGTCGTGTGCGCCATCACCACCTGATTGCCGATGACCTGCCAAGGCTTCCCAGCCCGCACCGACTGCTCCAGGCGGTCGCGCAGCCAAGCCTCCTGCGCATGGCCGTAGACGCTGCGTTCGGGGCGGGACATGGCGCGACGGATGGAATCGGCGTCCATCCTGACGCCGTAGGGTGCCGCCACGGGGCGGCCCTGGCTGAACGCGGTCAATATCTTCCGCCTGAGCTCGGGGTTGGAGACCACCACTGGCTGGTCCGGCGCGGTCAGGTCCACCGCATTCCAGGTCACGTCATTGGGGTCGCGCAGATTGATCTGGCGGTCTCGGCCGAGGAACCGGTTTTCGACCATGATGAGGGTCGCCAGATCGCCCAGTTCAAAGGTCCGATTGATCGCGAGCAGCGATACGCCCGGTTCGGGCTCCCGAATGGGAATCCATTCATAGAAGGCCCGCACGGCGGCGTCGCGACGATCGCTCCAGACGCCTTCGTCGGGTTGATGATTCTGCGCCCCGCCGCTCCAGGAGTCATTGGCGGTCTCGTGGTCGTCCCAGACACAGATCCAGGGCGCTCGCGCGTGGGCCGCCTGCAGATCGGCGTCCAGCTTGTAGCAGGCGTGCCGCTCCCGATAGTCGGCGAGCGTGCGGGCCTCGTTCGCCGGGGTGGGGGCGCGGCCGATTTTCTGCCCGATGCTCATGCCGAGTTGGTCGGGGGCGCCGCCGTATTCGTAGATATAGTCTCCCAGATGCAGAACGAGATCGACGCGATCGAGGTTGGCGATGTCGCGGTAGGCGTTGAAGAATCCGGTCGAATAGAGCGCGCAGGATGCGACGGCGAGGACCATTTCCGACACGGCGCCGACCGGAAGGGTGCGCGTGACGCCGACGGGGGAAATCTGATCGCCGGCGCGGAAACGGTAATGGTACTGGGTGTTCGGTCGCAGCCCCGCGACATCGACCTTGACGGTGAAGTCACGGGCGCTGGTCGTTGTCGCCGCGCCGCGCTGGACCACGTTCTTGAAGCCGATGTCGGTTGCGACCTCCCACTCCACGGACACCGCCGCGGCGTCGGGCCGCAAGGGCGTGGCGCGGGTCCAGAGAATGACCCGATCCTGCAGGGGATCGCCGGAGGCGACGCCGTGCAGGAAGCGCGCGGGCTCTTCGGAGCGCGCGGCGGCTTTCGCCGCCGTCGCTGCATAGGCGGCCGCGCCAACGAGGCCGAGCGCCGCTCGTCGATCAAGTTTCATGGTTCTGGTTCCCTGGGAGGGCGGTGACCGTCGCGTCGGCGCTTCGGTCACCGCCGATGCGTCAGAAGCGAGCGCTGACTTCGAGCCGCACGGTGCGGCGGGGCCCCGTGATGAAGGTCGGCATGCCGAAGGAGTCGCCCGTGTTCCCGCCGTCGACGATGTATTTCCTGTCCAGCAGGTTCTCGCCCATGACCGCGAACGACCAGGGGGCGGACGCGGGGACAAGGCCGAGACGGATGTTCAGGAGACCGAAGGCGTCCTGGTATTCATCGACCGTCTTGTCCGAAAACGCCGGGCGAGAACGGACCTGAAGGTCGGCGCGATCGTTGTCGTCGGAGAAGAAGATCTTCGATTGCCAGCTGTAGACGGGGGTGAGCGATAGCTCGCCCAGGCGCGTCGAAACGGCGGCGTTGACGCCCAGCGCGAACTTGTTGTCCGGGCTGTTGCGGAAACTGTTGCCGTCGTAGGCGCCGCCGGTGAAGCGCGCATGATTGTAGGCGTAGCTTCCGAACACCGACACGCCGTCCGTCAGGCGCCAGGTCGCCTGGGTCTCGAAGCCGGTCGCCTTGGCCTTGCCGGCGTTCACCGGCTCCAGGCGATCTCCGTTCCGGCGGAAGGTCTGGAAATTGGAGTAGTCGAAGCTGTAGATCGACGCATCGCCGTACAGCGCGCCGCTGAAGAGGCGATATTTGATCCCCGCTTCGGCGGACGCCAGTTCTTCGGCGGGAAGTATGTTGACCGCGCCGGAGGCGGCCAGGTCGATGCTCTCCGGGCGTTTGCCGATCCCATAGACCGCGTAGACATTCACGGTCGGCGTCATCTGATACCGTAGCCCGGCACGTCCCGTGGCCAGGCTGGAGGAATGGTCGCCCGTGACGACCGCGCCGGCCGGCGTCAGGGTCATCAGCAGCGCGGCTCCGGTCAGGCGCGATACGCCTTTGGGCGTGGTGACCTGCATGGACACCGCCTTGTCGTCCCAGGTCAGGCGCCCGCCGACAAAGGCCTGAAGCTTCTCGGAAAGATGGAACGTTCCGTCGGCGAACAGGTCATAGGTTTCGATATCTGCCGTCTGTCGCCGGCGATCCAGGTGGAAGGGCTTGTAGTTGGCCGCCGCCGAGCCGAGAGCCGCATTGATCTGGCTGTTCGTCAGGCCGTTCGGCGCATATCGGTGCAGCGCGCCCGACAGCAGCATCGCCATGGCGCGCTCGTCGGCGCCGAGGTCCGTCTGCTGGGAATTGCTGGCCTTGAAATAGCTGGCGCCGACGAAGCCTTCGAAAGCGCCGTCACGCCGAATGTTGAGGCGCAGTTCCTGGGAGAACTGTTCGCCGTCATTGCAAAGATCATAGGCGATGATGTTGGTGGGCGCGCCGTCGATATCGCCCGCCTGACAGGCCTTGTACCAGCGATACCCGCTGATCGACGTCAGGTCCAAGCGCTCGTTCAGGGACAGGTCCGCGGTCCCGCTGAGCCCCACGATCTTGCGCCGGCTGTAGTCCGCCGCCATGTCGCCGAACGTGCCAAGGTGGGTCGGCGTCCAGAAGCGCAGGTCGCCCTCGACCGCGCCGGTCTGTTGGTTGCGGGGAAGGAAGACGTTGGACTTGAAGGCGCCGCCGCTGTCGGTGTTGTCGCGGTCGTATGTTCCCGAGAACCGGAAGTTGAAGGTGTCGGTGGGCTCGTAACGCGCTGTCAGTCGATAGGCTTGGCCGTCAACGTTGTTATAGGTTCCGCCCTGGGTGTTCTTCAGGAAGCCGTCTCGCTTGCGCTGCAGCGCCCCGATGCGAAGGCCGAACTTCTCGTTCACCGGAAGATTGGCCACGGCCTGCGCCAGCCGCTGACCATGGTCGCCCAGCCCGGCGCGGACCTCCAGGCCGAGCGTGTCGGTCGGCATTTTCTGGAAAGTGGAAATCCCCCCGTTCAAGGCCGAGCGACCATGCAGGGTCGATTGCGGACCCTTTTCGACCTCGACGCGGTCGACGTCGAACATCTCGCCATAGGCTGAAGCAATCTGCGTGATCGGCACGCCGTCCTGGAAGAGGGCGACCCGCGGTTCGGCCGCCGGCGACGTATCGTCAGAGGTGATGCCGCGTAGAGAAATCCCCGGCAGCAGGCGATCCTGAAGTTGGATGACCAAACCCGGCGTCTGCTGGGCGATCCTGTCCAACTCCGTCACCCCCAGCCGCTCCAGCGTCGCGCCGTCATAGGCGCTGATCGACATGGGCACTTCCGAAATGCGTTGGGTGCGCTTCTGCGCCGTGACGATGATATCGCCCACGGTCGCGACATCATCACGAGCTGGCAACTCCTGACCAAACGCTTGTCCAGCGCCAAGCGCGCTGATGCCGCAGCAAAGCGCCAGACGGAAGGCCGAGAAAATTCGTTGTGCCGGCATAGGCGACCGCCCCCTAAAAGCCATTGAATGGGCGCTTAATCGCAGATGATTATGACGTCAACATAACAGTTGTCCTAATCTAAGCCGCAAAATGCCTCGATCGTCGCGCGCGGGATTGAACGGTTGTCTAGTTCTTGTGGCGCGCGATCAGCCAGCTCACCAGCCGGTCGCGGCGGTCGTCGCCGTCCACGCCGGATAGGATTGTCTGTCCGGTGGCGATCATCGAAGCGGTCTGGCCGTCGAGGGCGTCGAGACCGGGATAGCCCCTGGATCTTAAGAGGCGGACATAGTTGACGCCACGCCAGCGGCGCTGATCGATGACATACGGAGACAGCGCCGGATTCCGCGCGGCGGCCAGGACCACGGCCAGCTCCCCGCGCGCTACGGCTTGGCCGCGCCACAGGATCGGATCAACGCCAGGCGGCGGCGGAGGCGGATCACCGCGCCCGTCGGCGATCAGATAGACCCCGCTGATCGCCGCCTTGAACAGGTCCGCCGCGGTTCGGAAATAATAGCCCACGGCCGAACGCGATAAGCCGGCGCGCTCGGCGACCGCCCGATGGGTGAGCGCTTCGGCGCCGCCGTCGACCAGCACATGACAGGCGGCGAGGGCGGCGTCGCGCTTTGGGCCTGGCCCCATGGCGTCCGCCGGGAGATCGCCCGCTGGCAGGCCAAGGCGCCCGTCCATTCGCCGCACCAGTCGCGAGAACAGCGGCTCGCGCCCGAGGCCGTCGCGTTCCAGTCGGCTGGCCAGCCGGTCGATCGTCATCCGGCGCAGCAGGCGGTAGTCCGGATCGTCGCCCACGACCAGGCCGTTGAATCCTTCATCCGTAACATAGGCGGCGGCCAGACCGGCCCATATGGCGGCGTCCTCGATCCGCTCCTCGAACAGCCGCGTCCAGAACGCCCTGCGCTCGGCCAGCCACGGCGCCACCAGGGTCGCGACCTCAGCGTCGCGCGGCGCCCTTAGCACCAGGTCCATCCAGATCAACTGCGTCAGGCGCCCCTCGGCCTGGACCAGGGCGTCGAGATATTGCTCCAGGATGGCGGCCACGGCCTGACGCTCCAGTCGCTCGAGACCATCCAGGCGCGCCAGCCATTCGTCGTGCCAGCGGCGATCGCGAAGCCGCTCGCGTGCGACGACCTCGCTCAGGATATCGGCCTTGGCGCCGAGATGATAAGCCAGGGCGCCGGACGTAGCGCCCACGGCGTCGCCCAGGCGACGGAAGCTCATCGCGCGCAAGCCGCCCTGGGCGAGCTCTCGTCGAGCCGCCTCGATCAGGCGATCTACCTGGGGCTCAGCGGCGGGAACGGCGTCGGGTGGTCTTGAGGTCATGACTTCCTATAGCGCGAGCGCGCCTGCGAACCTCGAGAAGGATCCACTCTTGCTCGACGGTATTTTATGCGAGCGGCCGCACCGAACAATCGCGATGCGTACACTTGGTTGAAGAGGTGTCCCTAACACTCAGACTACCAGACCTGACCGTCCGTTGAAGGTCCGGAATCTGGAGCTCGCCAAGTTCTGCTCCTGGCGCTTGTTGGACATAATCGCCCCCCGGGATCAAGCCGCGTTTGAAACGGGGCCCCGGCCGCGTCGGCGATGGAGCTTTAGACCCTCTTTTCCATCCTGAACATGCCCTCGTCCTCGGAGCTGTTCACGCCGTGTTTGTCGTCATGATCGGAGCGGCCATCGATATAGTACTCCACGATCTTGAAGCCGCAGCGATTGACATAGAAATGAATATTGCGCTTCTCGAAATAGGGTGTGTGGGTTTCCCAAATTCTGGCTTCAGAGTGCTGGCGTTCTATCGCTCGCCAGGCCTGCTGGCCGAAGCCCTGTCCATGCTGGCCCGTCTTGATAAACAAGAAGTCGAGGCTGTTGCGGCCGTTGCGAACGTCGACCGTGACAATGGCGCCGCCGACGACCACGCCAGCGACGAGGATGTCATAGGCGACAGCGCCCGGCGCATCGAGCGATCGTTCGATATCGTGATCGGACGGAATAGGCTCCTGGGCGCGGCCAAGCTGTTCCCCCGCGGCGGTGGTGAACGCCTCTTGAAGATCGGCTTTGAAGCGCGATCTCCCGGCGGGCTCGAGCGCCTTTAGTCTCACCATCGGGTGGACAGCCTCGGTCCCGTCGGCGCGACGAAATCCAAGTCGAGTTTGCCCCTCCGCGAGCCATGGCGAGGCGCCTGAAGCAACGTCGTCATCGTGATGTTATCGCCCGACTTTCACGAGCAGATGCTGGAGTGTACGCGTCATGTGTTTCTCGACCGCGCTTCGTGAAATTCCGAGCCGCTCGGCCGTCTGAGCATGGGTGAGGCCATCGAACTTGTGCAGCCAGAAGACTTGCTGCGTTCTAGGGGGCAACTCCGCGAGCGCCTGGGTCAATCGCTCAAGCCGTAGGCGAGCGTCCGCCGCGGCCTCGGCGTCCGGCGAATCCGCGATGTCGGCTCCGTCCACGGTCGTGTGGCTTACGCTCCGCCAAACAGCGTCGCGGGCCTCGGAACGGCGTCGAGCACGAAGCCGGTCCAGCAGTAGGTTGGAGGCCAATCGATAAAGATAGGCGGACGGGTTCTCGATGGTGTCGCTATCCACCCGCTGAACCTTCAGGAAGAGATCCTGCATCAAGTCCTCAACGTCCACGCTCGCGCGAGTACGGATAGAGAAAAAGCGACGCATGTCCTCCCGCCGTGCGAAGTAGGCGAGGATCAGTGCGTGCGTTCTCGGCGTGTGTGGAGCTTCTTTCACGAGGCCTCGAGTTCGGTGGCTCCGGGATCGCTAGGCCGGCTCAAGGCCGCCGCCGAGCGCGGCGTAGAGCGCGACCATGGCCGTGAGCTGGTCGTGTCTCAGCGACAGCAGCGCCTGGCGCGCCGCGTAGTCGGCGCGCTGCGCGTCGAGCAGCTCAAGCCGGCCGTCCAGACCGGCGCGATAGCGCAGCCTCGAAAGGCGCAGACGCCGAGCGGCGGCCTCGGCCACGCCTTCTTGGACATTGACCTGATTGGCGTAGGTGGCCTGGGCCGCGAGACCGTCGGCCACTTCCCGGAAAGCGACTTGGATCTGCTTTTCATAGGCGGTCACGGCGAGCGATTTGCGCACCTCGCTCAAGGCGATGGCGCCCCGCAGTTGTCCGCTCCTGAAGATCGACTGGGTGATCTGGGGGGCGAACGACCAGGCGCGGCTTGCAGGATCGAGCAGCGCGCCGAGATCAGCGCTGGCGCCGCCGAGCGCTCCGGTCAGCGAGATCCTGGGCAGCAGGGCCGCACGCGCGGCACCGACGTCGGCGTTGGCGGCGCGCAGCATGTGCTCGGCCTGGGCGATATCTGGTCGGCGGACCAGTAGTTCGGCGGGGAGGCCGGGCTCCAGCTGGGTCGGAAGTGGCTGATCGGCCAGGCGAATGGGCGGCGGCAGCGAACCCGGCTCCGTGGCGCCGAGCACGAGCTCAAGGGCATTGCGGGCGCGGGCGACGGCGCGGCGACCGGCCTCTCGATCGGCTTCTGCTTGGCGTACGAGGCCCTCGGCCTGGGCGACGTCGAGGCCGCTGGCTTGCGAGGCCGACTTGAGCCGCTGGGCGATGTCGAGCGATGCGCGCCAGTCCGCTAGAGTGGCTTCGGTCAGCGTCAACTGCTCCTCGGCCAGGCGCTCGTCGAGATAGGCCGTCGCGACGGCCGAGATGAGTGTAATCCGCGCGGCGTGCGCGCCCGTCTCGCTGGCCAGATAGCGCTCGGAGGCGGCGCTGGACTGGGCCCGGAGGCGTCCAAACAAGTCCAGCTCGAAGGCCGTCAATCCAAGATTGCCCGCATAGGCGTCCGACCGGCCCTGAGACGGTGAGCGCTCTTGGGTCCTGGACAGATTGGCGTCGAGGCTCGGGCCCAGGGCGCCGCGCGCGATGCCGCGTTCGGCGCGGGCGGCCTCGACGTTCAGCAGGGCGGCGCGGAGGTCCCGGTTGTGGTCGAGGGCTTTACTGATCAGAGCCTGAAGCCTCGGATCGCCATAGATCCGCCTCCAGGCCAATGATCTTGCCGCAGGCATGTCCGTCGCCACGCCGCCTTCGATCACGGGATAGACCGCGGCGACCGGCGCCGCAGGGAGTTCCAGGCGAGGCGTGACGGAGCAGGCGCCAAGCAGCGCCGCGCTGCAAAGGATCAGAGCACGCATGGATCAGCCCTCCGCCGAAGCGGCTTTGTGTCGGGAGGTCAGGCGCTCGGCCGCGCCGACGATCACGACGAAGAAGACGGGAACCAGGACGATCGTCAGCAAGGTGCCGGTAATCATCCCGCCGAACACGCCGGTGCCGATGGCGTGTTGGGTTTCGGCGCTGGCGCCCGAGGCGAGAACCAGGGGGACGACGCCCAGGGCGAAGGCCAGGCTGGTCATCAGGATCGGACGCAGGCGAAGCTTGGCCGCATGGATGGCCGCTTCTGTCAGCCCCATGCCCTGAGCGCGGCTGGCCTTGGCGAACTCGACGATCAGGATGGCGTTCTTGGCCGAGAGGCCGATGATGGTGATCAGCCCGACCTTGAAGAAGACGTCGTTGGGCAGGCCGCGCAAAAGCACCGCGGCCAGGGCGCCGATCAGGCCCAGCGGGATCGCCAGCATCACCGACAGGGGGATCGACCAGCTTTCATAAAGCGCCGCCAGGACCAGGAAGACGACCAGCATCGATAGGGCGAGCAGGGCGGGGGCCTGGGCGCCCGCCAGCTTCTCCTGCAGCGACTGACCGGTCCACGCGACCGCGTAGCTCCCGGGAAGCTGGGCGGCCAGCCGCTCCATTTCGGCCATCGCCTGACCGCTCGAGACGCCGGGCGCGGCCGATCCGGTCAAGCGAACCGACGGATAGCCGTTGAAGCGCGTCATCTGCGCCGGCGCCTTCGTCCAGACCGGCGTCACCACTTCTGACAGCGCCACCATCCCGCCGGACTCGTTGCGGACGTAGAGTTTCAGCACGTCGCCGAGCTGCATCCGGAACGGCGCGTCGGCCTGGACGATCACCTGCTGCAGACGGCCGGCGTTGACGAAATCGTTGACGTAGCTGGAACCCAGGGCGGTGGACAGGGTGTCGCCGATCGCCGCGAAGGAGACGCCCAGGGCCTGGGCCCTTTGGCGGTCGATATCGAGCCGCACCGTCGAGCCCGGCGGCAGGCCGTCGGGATAGACGCCGGTCACCAGCTTGCTCTGAGCCGCGAGCTCGAGCAGGCGCGTCTGGGCCTTGATGAGGGCCTCGGGGCCACGGTTGGCGTGGTCCTGCAGCGCCAGGGTAAAGCCCGACGAGTTGCCGAGTTCGTCGATCGACGGCGGCATCACCGACATGATCTCGCCTTCGCGTTGGGCCTTCATGGCTTCGGTCGCGGCCTGGACTTCGCCGGCGCTAGTGGCGCCCTCGCGCTTCTTCCAGTCCTTCAGCATCGTGAAGACGAGCGCGGCGTTGGGGCCTTGGCCCGAGAAGCTGAAGCCGGTGACGGCCTGGGTCGTCTCGATGGCCGGGCGCGTGCGGGCGTAGTGCTCGAAGCGCGCGACGGCTTCGCTGGTGCGTTGCGCCGTGGCGTCGGCCGGCAGTTGGAACGAGGTCATGAAGTAGCCTTGGTCTTCCTCGGGAAGGAAGGCCGACGGCAGGACCAGGAAGGCGCCCGCCGTGACGGCGGCGACGACCCCGAACGCAGCCATCGCGCGCCCGCCCCGGCGCAAGACCTTGCCCAGCACGCGCTCGTAGCTCTGGGTCATCCGATCGAAGCGCTGGTCGAACCAGGCAAAGAAGCCTTTCTTCGGCGCATGGCCTTCGATCGGCTTGAGCAAGGTCGCGCAGAGGGCCGGGGTCAGCGACAGGGCCAGGAAGGCCGAGAACAAGATCGAGACGGCCATCGACAGGGTGAACTGGCGATAGATCGCGCCGACCGAACCGTCCGCCAGGGCCATCGGGATGAACACCGCCGCCAGCACGGCGGTGATGCCGATGATCGCGCTGGTAATCTCCGACATCGCTTTGCGGGTGGCGTCCTTGGGCGAGAGGCCTTCGGTCGCCATGATCCGCTCGACCGCCTCGACCACGACGATGGCGTCGTCGACAATGATGCCGATCGCCAGCACCATGCCAAACATGGTCAGCACGTTGATCGAAAAGCCCGCCGCCAGCATCACCGTGAACGTCCCCAAGAGGGCGATCGGCGCGACGATGGCCGGGATGAGGGTGTAGCGGACCTTCTGCAGGAACAGGAACATCACCAGGAACACCAGCGCCATGGCCTCGACCAGGGTCTGGACGACCTTCTCGATCGAGATCCGGACGAAAGGCGCGGTGTTGAAGGGGATGGCCAATTTCATGCCAGGCGGCGCGACTTTCTGCAGCTCGTCCAGCCGGGCCTGGATCGCCGCCGCGGTTCGCACCGCGTTGCCGCCGGGGGAAAGCTGAACGCCCAGGGCTGTGGCCGGCTGGCCGTTCTCACGGGTGGCGAAGTTGAAGTTCGCCGAGTTCAGCTCAATGCGTGCGACGTCGCCCAAGGTGACGCGCGAGCCTGAGGTATTGGCGCGCAGCACGATGGCCTTGAACTGCTCGACGGTCTGCAATTGGCCGTCGGCGGTCAGCGGGATGGTCACGCGCTGGTCTTTGACCGTCGGTTCGCCGCCCAGCGCGCCGGGCGCGAGTTGCTGGTTCTGGGCCGCGATCGCCGCCGTGACGTCGCTTAGCGCGAGATTGAAGCCGGTCAGCTTATTGGGGTCGACCCAGATCCGCATGGCGCGCTCGGAGCCGAACATCTGCACCCGGCCGACGCCCGGCACGCGCTTCAGCTCATCGGCGATGTTGCGGACCATGTAGTCGCTGAGCGCGACCTCGTCGTCGCGCCCGTCGATGCTGCGCAGGCTGACCATCATCAGGAAGTTGGAGGCGGCGCTTTCGACGCTGACGCCGGTCTGGCGCACGGTCTGGGGCAGGCGCGGCTCGATCGTCTTCAGGCGGTTCTGGACGTCGACCTGGGCCAACTCCGGGTTCGTGCCCGGCTTAAAGGTGGCCGTGATCGAGGCCGAGCCCGACGTATCGGTCGACGACTCGAAGTAGAGCAGGTTCTTGACGCTGGAGAGCTCGCGCTCGATTAGGCCGACGACCGAGTCGTTCATGGCCTGGGGCGTGGCCCCCGGATAGCTGGCGTAGATGCTGACGGTCGGCGGCGCCACGACCGGGTAGCGCGCCACGGGCAGGCGAGGGATCGCCATCAGGCCGGCCAGGACGATCGCGATCGCTATAACCCAGGCGAAGATCGGCCGCTCGATGAAGAACTTCGGCATGGGACTAGCGCGCCCCCATCTGGAACGGGACGGCCTTGACGGGAGCGCCAGCGGCGACGCGGTCCTGTCCCTCGACGATGACGCGCTCGCCAGGCTTCAGGCCTCGCGTCACCACGTAGTGGCCATTCACGACATCGCCGACGTCGACGGCGCGCGTCTCGACGAGGCCCCTGGCGTTCACCAGGCTGACGATCGGCTTGCCGCCGCTGTCTCTGAGCACCGCCTGCTGAGGCGCCAGGACCGCTCCCTGGATCGGCGCGCGCGGCAGACGGGCGCGGACGAACATGCCTGGCAGGAGCGCGCGATCGGGATTGTCGATCTGGACGCGCGCGATCGCGTCGCCGGTGGCGGGATCGACCGTCACGCCGGAGAACAGAATCTTCCCCTTGCGTGGGTAGGGCGCGCCGGAGGGCGACAGGATCTCGACCTCGCGGCCCGCGCCGCCGCCCGCCATGGCGCGGAGCGCTTCCAGACGCGCCGATGGCTGGCGGACATCGATATAGACCCGGTCGATCTGCTGGACGGTCGCCATGGGGCCAGCGCCGCCAGCGGTGACCAAAGCGCCCTCCGTGACCTGCGCCTCGCCGATCCGCCCGGAGATCGGGGCCGTCACGGTCGCGAAGCTGAGCTCGACGCCGCGGCGGCGCAGGGTCGCACGCGCTTCGGCGAGGTCAGCCTCGGCCTGGGCCTTGGCCGAAACCGCGTCGTCATAGCTCTGGCGGCTGATGGCGTCGGCCTCGACCAGCGGCGCTAGGCGCGAGACCTGGGCCCTGGCGCGGTCGGCGACCGCGATCGCGCGCGAAAGCGCGGCTTGAGCGCCTGCGGCCTCCGCCTGATAGGGCGTGGGATCGATCTGGAACAGCGGCTGGCCGGCCGAGACCTCGCCTCCCTGGTCAAAGAGCCGCCGGGTCACGACGCCGGACACCTGCGGACGGATCTCCGCGGTCCGGAAAGCGACCACCCGGCCCGGCAGATCATCCATCGGAGTGATGGTCGCGACTTGCGCGGTCGCCACGGCGACTTCGATGGGGGAGGGCGACGCGCCGACCTCGGCCTGACCGCAAGCGGCCAGGGTCGATGCGCTCAGCAAGAGGGCGGTGGCAATGCGCAGGTGACGGCGGTCCATGAAAGAGACAGGCTCCCGAGGCGCGCCCTCGAAGGCGCCGCGAGCCTATGCCCGAGGCCGGTTGCGTGATCGTGGAGGCAATGTTGCGACTTGGTGGAGGGCGCTAGCGCTGCCCGGAGAAGGGTGATTAGTGCTCCAACGATCCGCCCGCGGCCCGCATAGGAGATCCCGTGAACGCCCTGGTTCTGATCGTTGAAGACGAGCGCGAGATCGCGGAGATCCTCGTCGGCTATCTGGAGCGCGAGGGATTTAGGACCGTCACGGCGCGCGATGGCCAGACGGCGGTCGAGCTGCATCAGGCGCTGCGCCCCGACATCGTCCTGCTCGACGTCGGACTGCCCAAGCTGGACGGCTGGGAGGTCTTGGCGCAGCTGCGTCGGCGCGGGGCGACGCCCGTGATCATGCTGACGGCTCTGGACCAGGATCTCGACAAGCTGCAGGCGCTGCGGATCGGGGCGGACGATTATGTCGTCAAGCCCTTCAACCCCCTGGAGGTCGCCGCCCGCGCTAAGGCCGTGCTGCGCCGCGCCTCGGGCCGGGACGCGGCCTCGGTGGCGCGCGCCGGGCCGCTCGATGTCGATCCCGTCAATCACACCGCGATGGTGAACACGCCGGATGGCGCGCGCCGGCTGACCCTGACCCTGACCGAGTTCCGCCTATTGCTTCACATGGCTCAGGCTCCGATGCGCCTCTACACGCGCGCCGAGCTGCTGGACGCCTGCCTGTCGGGCGGCGACGCGCTGGAGCGGACCGTCGATAGCCACCTCAGCAAGCTGCGCAAGAAACTCGAGGCCGCCGGCGCGCCGGGCATGCTCTCCAACGTCCGGGGCTTGGGCTATCGCCTCCTGGGGGACCAATGAAAGCGCAGAGCCTTTCCCAGCGCCTCAACCTGGCGGTCGTCGGCATCACCCTGGCGACCCTGATCCTCAGTTTGATCTTCATTGCCTTCGCTTACGGGCTTCTATTTCAGTTCGCTCCCAAGCTGGTGTCGGCGGAAGACGCCATCCTGCCGGCTCCGGTGGAATGGGCGATGTACTCCGTCTGCATCGTGCTAGGCAGTATCGCCGCGAGCATGGTGGCGACCCGGGTGGCCAGACGCATGGTCGAGCCGCTTGAAACTTTGGCGGAGGCCGCACGTCAGATCGCTGGCGGAGACCTGTCGGCTCGGGCGAGCTTGACCGCTCCGGCGCCCACCGAGGCCAGCCAGATGATCGCCGACTTCAACGCCATGGCCGATCGGCTTGAGAAGGCCGTCGATGACATCGTCACCTGGAACAGCCTGATCGCCCACGAATTGCGGACTCCAGTCACGATCCTCAAGGGGCGGCTTCAGGGGCTCGCCGAGGGCGTCTTTCAGCCTGACCCCGTGCTCCTGCAATCGCTTCACCACCAGGCCGACGCCTTGGCGCGGCTTGTCGAGGACCTGCGGGTCGTCAGCCTGCTCGACAGCGGCCGCCTGCAGCTGCGGCCTGTCGAAATCGATCTGGCCTCCGAGATCGAGGGACTTGCCCGCCTCGTCGAACGCGACCTCGACAAGGCGGGCTTTGGCCTGCGCATGACCCTCACGAGCGGTCGCTGCATCGCCGATCCCGTCCGCCTGCGACAAGCGGTGCTGGCCCTCGTCGACAACGCGCTGAAGTACGCCGAACCCTGCGTCCTTGAAATCGCCACGCGCCTCTCGGACGCCGACGTCGCGATCAGTGTCATCGACGCGGGACCGGGGATGCCGGAGAGCCTCACCGCACGCGCTTTCGAGCCGTTCCGACGCGGAGACGACGTCGACCTGAAAGCCGGAACGGGCCTCGGCCTTGCCGTAGTACGCGGCATCGCCGAGGCCCATGGGGGGCACGTGAGCTACGAGCGCCGCGATGGGCGCTCAGCTTTCACGATTACGCTGCCCAAGAACTGCTAGCTGCATCCCGCCAATTCATACGGTCGCCCGGATCTACTGTAGGTGGGGCGAGGTCAATTGACGTCGCGTTCCTGAAAGGGGCCAAGGGGAGCTATTGAGTCATCGGCGACGTTCGGAAGGTCCGCTTTCCGATTGAGAGCCGCCGGCCCCACCACCGTCATCCCCGCGTTGCCTCGACCTGGCGCAATGCCGTCAGGAGAGCTGAGCCTGAGGCGCTAAGGCGCTCGTCCAAGTGGACGGTCGGTCTGGCTGGTCCCGAACAGCGGTGCGGGGGCCTGGTCGGCGGCGGCGGCAGCAGCTGCGGCGACTAGGCATAAGCCAACCGAAGTTCCAACGATGTCGGGTCTTGGCATGAGGCTGCTACCAATGTGGGTATCGACCTGAGCCGTTAGCCGCCCACGCTCGACGGACTATTCCGTGCTCTAGATTTTTTCAGCGTCGGCGATGTCTCGGGAATAAACGGCGTCTGGCGAGCGTCTCACGATCGAGGCGCTTGATCGTCTCGCCGTCCGGAGACCTCCCATGTCCTTGCGTCAAAAGAACTCGAAGCGGTCGGGAGGGAGAGCGTTGGCCCTTGTGGCGGCGCTGACGGCGACCCCGCTGGCCGCCAGCACACCACACATGGCGTTCATGAGCGCCAACGACGCGGCCATGAGCAAGATGATGGCGGGCATGGACATCAAGCCATCGGGTGACGTGGACCGCGACTTCGTGAACATGATGATCCCTCACCATCAGGGCGGCATCGACATGGCCGTCGCCGAGCTGCGCTATGGCAAGAACGAGCAACTTCGCCGGCTTGCCCAGGAGATCATTGTCGCCCAGCAGCAAGAGATCGCAGCTATGCGCCTGGCCATCGGCCAGCCCCCGCCGCCGCCAAGCGCCTCGCCGACGACGCCGATCCCGCACGGCCCGACGTCCTCCCATCATGAGGAGCGCTGAGATGAAGATCGCCCTGCTTCTGAGTTCGGCTCTGACGCTCTTGGCCGCCATGCCCGCAAACGCCGACCAGGCGCCGAGAAAGGCCCGCGACCCGGATACCGCCATCTCGCATCGCGATCGCGTCTATGCCGCCGAGCAGTTCTCCAACACCGTCTCGGTGACAGATCCTGTTGATAATCGCCTGCTAGGCTTCATCAAGCTGGGCGATCCGGCACCGGGCAATCTAAGTCCGCTCTATAGGGGGCAATTGCTCGTCCACGGCCTGGGCGCCTCGCCCGACCATAAGACACTAGCGGTCGTGTCGATCGGCTCGAACGCGGTCTCGTTCATCGATACGGCCACCAATACCGTCAAGCACACCACCTATATCGGACGCTCGCCCCACGAGGCGTTTTTCACGCCGGACGGCAAGGAAGTCTGGGTGACGGTGCGAGGCGAGAACTACATCTCGGTGATCGACGCCCAAACCTATGCCGAAACCGCGCGGATCGTCACGCCCGCCGGCCCCGGGATGGCGATCTTCTCGCCGGATGGGCGCTACGGCTATGTCTGCTCGTCGTTCAATCCCGAGACCGTGGTCATCGATGTCGCCACGCGTGAGATCGTCGGACGCGTCAAGCAACCCAGCCCCTTCTGTCCCAATATCGCCGCGACGCCCGATGGCGCCCAAGTGTGGTTCACGCTGAAGGACATCGGCAAGGTGGTCGCCTTCGAGGCGCGCCCGCCGTTCAACGTGCTAAAGACCTTGGATATCGGTCCAATCACCAACCACGTGAACTTCGCGCGCACCGACAGGGGCCAGTTCGCCTATGTCACCGTCGGGGGGAAGAACGAGGTGCAGGTGTTTCGAACCGACGACTTCTCCAAGGTGGCGACCATACCTGTCGGCAAGCTGCCGCACGGTCTGTGGCCTTCGGGGGATGGCGCGCGGATCTATGTCGGGTTGGAAAACGCGGACGCGCTTGCTGTGATCGATACGGCGACCAACAGCGTTGTCGCCAACGTGCCGATCGGCCAGGCTCCGCAGGCGTTGACCTACGTTCCCAACGCGGTCCCGGAAGGCCCCGGAACGCAAAACCTCCAGCTGCTCGGCCATGGCGGCGCGAGCACGCATCTCGCGTTGGCGCCCATCGGTGGGCGCGGCCAAGAACCCACCAGCGTGAGCCTTTTCGACCAAGGGCTCCTCCAGGTGCTGCAGGCGTCGGTCACCGGCCTCACGCCCAAACAAGCCTATGTCTTGGCCTTGGCGCGACAGGCTGACGGCTCTGGTCAACTCGAGCCTTTGGCAAGCTTCATGACAAACCCGGCCGGCGCGGCGATCGTCAATGCGATCGGGCCTATCCGGCAGGTGGTGCAAGCGCAAAGCGCGACGGAAAGGCGCTATCTGGTGATCGCGCCGGGAACAGCCATGCAACTTGGCCAGCCCGTTCAGGTTCAGGCCCGCTAGGGGCGCGCGCCCCGGAGATTCGTCGTGGACGACATGATCCGCCTGATTGAACCGTCGATCCCAAACCTGCGACGCTACGCGCGCTCGCTCGTGCGGGACGCCGCCGAAGCCGATGACCTCGTGCAAGATTGTCTGGAACGGGCGATAGCGCGCTGGGGACAGCGCAGGGGGGCGAGCGACGCCCGAAGTTGGCTCTTCTCGATCTTGCACAATCTGGCGATCAGCCGTTGGCGCCGTCTGGGCCGTCGCGGGCGAGAGATGTCCCTAGATGATCTCGGCGAGGCAGACTTGGCCGAGCGCCCCACCCAGCACGACGGTGTGGACCAAAGCGATATCCTCAAGTCCCTGGCGGCGCTGCCGCCCGACTACCGCTCTGTTCTCCTGTTAGTCGGTGTCGAGGACCTTTCGTACGCTCAGGCCGCAAAGGTGCTCGGCGTGCCGATCGGCACGGTGATGTCGCGGCTCTCGCGTGGTCGCGAGCGCCTCGCCCAGATCATGGCCAATGGTTCGGCCGCCCAAGTCCGAACGCCGCATCTGCGGAGGATCAAATGAGCGCCCCGCGCCCCATCAGCGAAGACGACCTTCACGCCTATGTCGACGAGGCTCTGTCCTCGACGCGTCGTCAGGAGGTGGAAGCCTATCTCGCCGCGCACCCTGACGAAGCCAAGCGTATCGGAAGCTATGTCGCCGATCGCGCCGTCTTGCGCGACGCTCTGGCTGGGATTGCCGAGGAGCCGATACCGCCAGAGCTAGGCTTGCGCGCCTTGATCGAGGCTCGTCGCATACGCCAAGCCCACTGGCGCCCCGCGATCGCAGCGGCGGCCGTCTTGGTGGTCGGAGGGTTAGCTGGATGGACGGCCAGGGGTGTTTTCGCGCCGCCGCCTAATGGGGTCGGCGCCTTGTCGCGCGAAGCGGCCGACAACTATCGGGTCTATGCGTCGGACGTTCACCGCCCTGTAGAGATGGATTCAGCGCAGAAGGCGGACCTGGTGCGGTGGGTGTCCAATCGCCTGCGCAGCCCCGTCGCGGTGCCGGACCTTAGCGGGGCGGGCTACCACTTTATCGGCGGGCGGCTGGTGACTACGCCGCATGGGCCGGCTGCCATGTTCATCTACGACGACGCCAACGGCTTGCGTCTGGCGGTGATGGTGCGGCCCATGGAGCGGGAGAAGAACGCCGCCATGGTCGAGCGCGAGGATGAGGATCTCAACGGCGTCTCCTGGGCGACCGACGGCCTTGGCTATAGCCTGGTCGCACCACGCTCGCCAAACGCGCTCTATCCTCTAGCAGACGAGGTCCGGCGTCAGGTCAAGGGCGGCTTCTAGCTCGACGACCATCGCCGAACGTACTGACGCGGTCGGGTCATTGCCCCGGATCAGGAGCGTCCGTGCGCGTTCAGGAAGGAGAGGACGGAGCGGTTGAAGGTCGCTGGCGCATGCCAGGGCGCAAAATGCCCGCACCCGGTCAGAATTTCGAGTTCAGCGCCAGGAATGGCGTTTGCGATCCAGGCCGCATGCGCTGGAAGAATGAACTCGTCATGATCACCAGCCGCGATCCTGACGGCCGTCGCCCGGATGCGGGAGACCTGGCCTGCGTCAAAGTTGAGCCTTGAGCTTTGCATTGTCCTCACCGCCCGGGCGAGCGCGGAGAAATCTGGGGCTGGCGAGAGCTCGGCGTAGTCAGCCGCGAGCCGCGGCCCGACCTGCTTCAAGATCGGAGCGTCTCCGGCGTTCGGACGCACGCCTGCCTGGTTCATATTCGCGCCGAAGGCGTAGATCGGTCCGAGACCGGCCGCAGGGTCCATAGCCAGCACGAGCGCGATAATCGCGCCGTCGCTCCAGCCGACGATCGCGGGCTGCTTCAGGCGCAGGCGCGCGATCAAGGCGCCGACATCCCCAGCCATCCGTTCATAGGTCAGCGGCGCTGAGCCCAGGGAGCTGCGGCCATGTCCCCGGCTATCGAACAGGATCACCTGGTAGCCGGCCTGGATCAAGGCGGGGATTTGGCCGTCCCAGACCCTGTGGCTCGATAGGCCTCCGTGAAGAAGGATCACCGGCGGGCCTTTTCCGACGACGTCGTACCAGAGCCTGGCGCCATCCCGCTCGAAGTAGCCCTCGGCGCTCGCCTCGCTTGGCGCCGTCGCGCATCCGGCCAGAGTCCTTAGCGCCAACAGGCCGCCAGCCGTGTTTAGGAGAAACCGCCGCCGGATCACAGCGCCACCCGCAGGCCGTCGATGCGGCGGATGCCTGCATAGCCTTCGATCTTCGGCGGCGGCCCCGCCAGGCGCAGGCTGGGCAAGCGACGGCTGAGCGCCATCAGGCCCTCCTCAAGTTCCAGGCGCGCGAGCGCCTCGCCGATGCAACGATGCGCTCCGCCGCCAAACGCCAGCGGCCATCGCGGATGGTCCGTCCGGTCGATGATGAAGGCGTCGGGATTGGAGAACCGGGCGGGATCGCGCATCGCCGACAGTGTCGAAAGCGATACGAGCCGTCCAGCGGGGATGGTCGCCCCGTCCAGCACGATCTCCTCCATCGCGTAACGCGGAATGGAGCCAACGGCCGGTTGCACCCGCAGCGCCTCGGCGACGGTCGCGCGGGCCAGGTCTAGGTCGTCGCCGAGCCGCCGCCAGGCTTGGCCGGTCGCCAACACCAGCCCAACCTGGATCGCCATCGCGGTTCGCGTTGTGTCGCTGGCGCCGATGATCAGGGTCACAAGCTGGGCGACGGCCTCGGCCTGAGTGAGCGCTTCGGCGCCGACGGCCGCGACCATGTTGTTCATCAGCTCCGAGCGCGGGCCTTCGCCCGCCATGGCCTCGGCCAAGGCCTGTTCGACATAGGCCGTGAGCCGTGTGGCGCCCTCGACCATTTCCCCCATGTCCTCGCCGGGCAGGGAAGGCGCGAAGGCTGGGGAGGCCTGATAGACCCAGCGCGCGAACGCTTGGGCGTCGCCTGACGGCGCGCCCAGCAGCCGGCTCATCACCAACGGTGGCAAGGGCGCGCAGAACGCGGTCATCAGATCGATCTCGTCTTCGGTCCCGCGCTTGGTCTCAACGTCGTCGATCAGGCTTTCGGCCGCCGAGCGAACGGTGTCGCGCAAGGCTTCCACGGCGCGGAACGCCAGGACGCGGGACATCGGCGCACGGCGCCGCCGGTGCGCATCGCCCTCCGACATCAGCAGAGACTCGACGAGCAGGTCATGTAGCGGTCCTGGGGGGACGCCGCGGATGCGGCTGTAGAGTCCGCCATCGATCTGCCGCGTCCGGCCATCGGTCAGCAAGGCCTCGACATCGGCGGCGCGCAGTACAAGGCAAGCGCCGTCCTCGCGCTGAATGACCGGCGTCCTGACCCGCCAGTATCGAAAGACGGCGTGCGGATCACTCTCCAGCGCTGAGGAGGGGACGAAGGGCGGCTGGCCCGTCGAATAGCCATCCTGGGCAGCATGATCGGGACGTTGAGGGAAAGCGGTCATCGTGAGGTCCTCGGCGAACGGCCGATAAGCCCTTCAATGGCTCCGACCGATCGATCGACCCTGCTGATCGGATATCACCTCCGCGTTGCAGCGAAGGTGCTAATCGATGACCGTTGTAACGTGGCGCGCGCGGACTAGCGCGACTTGCGCTCCAGGACGTCTATGGCGCGTCTCAGCCGCCCGTCGGTGACGCGCAGCTTGATCTCATCCGACACCAGGGACGCCAGATTGGTGAGGATCGCTTGTTGGGTGGCGTCCAGCGTGCGCGGTTTGGTGTCGATCACACAGAGCGAGCCCAGTGTGAAGCCGTCGGGATCGACGATCGGGCAGCCGGCGTAGAACCGAAAGTGCGGCGTGTCGGCGACGGCGGGATTGTCCGCGAAGCGCGGGTCGGCCGACAGGTCCTCCGACACCATGCAGCGCCGTTCCAGGATGGTATGGTTGCAGAACGCCCAGCTGCGCGGCGTGTCGGCCATGTCCAGGCCGTGACGCGACTTGAACCACTGGCGGGTCGGGGTCAGCAGGGTGATCAGCGAGATCGGCATGCCCAGCGTCTGGGCCGCCAGCCAGGTCAGCCTGTCAAACGCGTCCTCGGGCGGGGTGTCCACGAGGCCCGAACGCTCGAGCGCCAGCAGGCGCTGGGATTCGTTGGCGGGCAGCGGGACGTTTGAGCTGTCCTCGGGGGCGGCTGGAGGCGGCGTCGGCCCCCGCACCGCCGTCTCGGCGGCCTCGGCCAGGGTGTTCAGGTCCTCAACGAAGCCGACCCGACCGCCGGCCGCTTCGGCGAAGGCTGCGGTCTGGGCCTTGGGACCGAGAAGTAGGATCGCCGTCTGCGACAGCGCTGGATCAGACGCCAGGGCTCGCAGCAGCTCGGCCGCCGTCGGCAAGGAGCCCGCGTCGATCACCACGGCGGCCGGCGAACGTCCGCCGATGTTCAGCAGGGCGGAAAACGGCTCGGGATAGGCGTCGACGAAGCAGGAGGGCGCTCGCGCCAGCTGCGCGGTCAACGCCGGCAGGGCTTCGGGAGCGGCGATGACGATCACCCGCGCCGACACCGGCAGAGCCAAGGCCTCGCCGGGCACCAGCGCCAGCACGTCCGACCGATAGACGCGGCGATGACCGCCCGGCGTCTTCCACGATGGGATCGATCCGCCTTCGATCAGCAACTGCGCCGTGCGCACCGACACGCCCAGAATCTTCGCCACGTCCGTGGTGGTCAGGATGTCCTTCTCGGCCGTGTCCATCGTGTCTCCGGGCCTAGCGCCACGGCGAACAGATGCCTACCCCGCCTTGCCTTGACAAGGTCAAAATTCGATGCATTTGATGAAATTGATAGATTTGATACCTCATTCTGAGTTTGGAGTATGACCGTGATCGACCACCTCCCCAGCGACCATCCCGACTTCGCCGCCCGGGTCGCGGCCAACCAGGCCGAGCGGACGGTCAATCTGAAGTCGACCTACGATTTCATCGTCTGCGGCGCGGGCAGCGCCGGCTCGGTGCTGGCCCGGCGATTGGCGGAGAACCCCGCCGTCCAGGTGCTGCTCATCGAAGCGGGGGGCGGCGACGAGCGCGCCAGCGTGATGGAGCCCGCGGCCTGGCCGACCAACCTGGGTGGCGACACTGATTGGGGTTTCGTGGCCGAGCCCGATCCCGAGCTGAACGGACGCGCCATGCCGATGTCGATGGGCAAGGTCTGCGGCGGCGGCTCCAGCATCAATGTCATGGTGTGGGCGCGCGGCCACCGCAGCGACTGGGACCACTTCGCTGAGGAAAGCGGGGATAGCTCCTGGGGCTACGACGCCGTGCTAGGCATCTATCGGGAGCTCGAGAACTGGCAGGGCGCGCCCGACCCCCTGCGGCGAGGGACGGGTGGGCCGGTCTATGTGCAGCCGGCGCCGGACCCGGGCCCGGCCGCCCACGCCATGGTCGACGCCGCCCAGGAGCTCGGCATACCGACCTACGCCTCGCCGAACGGCGAGATGATGGAGAGCCCGGGCGGCTGCGCGATCAGCGATGTGCTGATCCGCGACGGCAAGCGTCATTCCATCTTCCGGGCCTTCACCTATCCGTATCTCGACCGGCTCAACCTGACCCTGCTGACCGACACCCTCGTCAACCGGGTCATGATCCAAGGCGGCCGAGCCATTGGCGTCGAGGCCGTCCGCAACGGCGCGCTCCATCGCTTCGGGGCGGCCCACGAGGTGATCCTGTGCCTGGGCGCGATCCAGACGCCGACCGTCCTGATGCGATCAGGCGTCGGCGAAGAGGCCGAGCTGCGCGCCCACGACATCAAGGTGGCGCAAAGCCTGCCTGGCGTCGGCGCGAACCTTCAGGACCACGTCTCGTTCGGCTGCATCTGGGAATACAAGGAACCCATCGCGCCGCGAAACAGCGGCAGCGAAGCCACGCTCTACTGGAAGTCGGAGGCGGTTCTGACCGAGCCGGACTTGCTGTTCTGCCAGGTCGAGTTCCCGGTCCCGAGCCCCGAGACGGCCGGGCGCGGCGTTCCCGAGCACGGCTGGACCATGTTCGCGGGCCTGGCTCATCCCAAGAGCCGCGGCCGGGTGCGGCTGGCCTCGGCCGATCCGACGATCGCCCCGCGGATCGAGCTGAACACCTTCAGCCACCCGGACGACCTGAAGACCGCGCTCGCTTGCGTGGAGCTCTGCCGCGACCTCGGCAACACCCAGGCCTTCGCCCCCTTGGTCACCCGCGAAGCCTTGCCGGGGCCGCTGAACAAGGCGGATATGGAGCAATATGTGCGGGACGCGGCGGTGACCTACTGGCACCAGACCTGCTCGGCCAAGATGGGGCGGGACGCGATGTCGGTGGTCGACGCCAGTCTGCGCGTCTATGGCGTCGAAGGGCTGCGGGTCGCCGATGGCTCGATCATGCCCAAGGTCGCGACGGGCAACACCATGGCCCCCTGTGTGATCATTGGTGAGAAGGCTTCTCGTTACATCCGCGCCGATCACGGACTCTGACCGCGACGCGGCCGCGCCTTTGAGGTCGTGGCCGCGTCTGTCCCATGCGTTGAATTTCAAGAAAGCCGGATGCATGCAGCACGCCCAAAGACACGTCCTTGTGGTGGACGATGACCCGCGGACCCGAGACGAATTCCAAGGCTATCTGAGCGCCTACGCCTTTCAGGTCAGCACGGCGCCGGACGGCGCGGCCATGAAGCGGATCCTGGCCGCGCGGCCGGTGGATCTTGTCGTCCTGGACCTGGAGCTGGGCGCCGAGAACGGGCTTGATTTGATGCGGGGCGTCATCGATCGCGACGTGGCGCCCGTGATCAGCCTCACCGGCGCGCCGGGAGAGGCGCCGGACAAGGTCGTGGCGCTGGAGCTGGGCGCCGATGACTGCATGAGCAAGCCGGTCAGCCCGCGCGAGCTGCTCGCCAGGATCCGCACCGTGTTGCGGCGCGCGGGACCGGCGCGATCGGCGCGCGTGCGCCAACGCGTCCGCTGGCGCTTCGTCGGCTGGGAAGCCGATATGCGACGACGCAGTCTGACCGCGCCGACCGGTGAGGTGGTCAAGCTGACGGCCGCCGAGTTCAACCTGCTCGCGGCGCTGCTCAAGGCGCCCCGTCAGGTGCTCAGTCGTCAGCAATTGGTGGCGGCCTGTCGCGTGCATCCCGACGAAGTCACCGATCGCAGCATCGACGTGATGATCCTGCGCTTGCGCCGAAAATTGGCCGGCTGGCCCGATGGTCAGCGCATCATCCGCACCGAGCGCGGCGAAGGTTACGCCCTCACCGTGCCGGTCGAAACGGTCTAACGCCGCGCCGTCTCGGCGGGGAATTCGTTGGTTCAGGCCGGCTCCACTTCGGCCTGGAACGCGTAGCCCACGCCGCGCACTGTCTCGATCACCGCGCGGCCCTGCCGGCCGCTCCGCAACTTGCCGCGTAACCGCCGAATCTGGGTGTCGATGGCCCGGTCGAAGAGATCCCCGGGCGCGCCGGTCACGCGTAGCAGATCCTCGCGCGACAGGACTTTTCGCGGGGCGCGCAGGAACGCCGAGAGCAAGTCGAACTCCCTCCGCGTCAGCCGAACCGGCGCTTGCCCGTCCTGGCGCAGAAGGCGCGTGGCGTCGTCCAGGTCCCAGGCGCCGAAGCGCAGGCGCGTGAAGGCGCCCTCGATGAGGCGTCGCGCGAGGCTTCGCCGCCGGAGAATGGTTCGAATGCGCGCCATCAATTCACGCAGGTCGATCGGACTGACGAGATAGTCGTCAGCCCCCATTTCCAACCGGCCGCCAGAATAACGGGGCCAACGAACAAGCGGTCGCGATCCTCCGCGGCCTGACGGCGCGTCGGATCGCCTTCGATTTTCAAGGGAGCTGACGGCATGCGGCGATCCTGAGCGGCGCGCGTGTCGGCTCCATTGCGTAACAGCGCCAAGCCGTTACCGCCGTAACACGACGGCGGCCCATGGGGGCTTGGCCAGGCTCGCTTGGCCGGACATCCTCGCCCGTTGATGACCCCTAATGGAGAAAAAGACCGCGCATGCCGAAAGTCTCGTGGCGCCCAGCTCTGATATTTGGCGCGTTCCTCGCGGGCGGCCTGCTGTTGTTGGCCTGGCCCGGCGATAGTCTCGCCCAAACCGCCGCCACGGCGAGGATGATGACGCGAAGCGACCAGACCGCCTCGGTTCTTCGCGGGCGGATCGTTCCGCCGCACGAGGAGACAATCAAGGCCTACATGGACGCGGGTGCGAAGGAGACCAAGGCCCATGTCCTCACCGAACGTGAATGGGCCTTGGTCGAGGACGCGATCGCCGACCTTCCCGAACTCTACCGACGCGTCCTAGAGCAACGCCTAGCCCGGCTCAGTTTCGTCGACGCGCCGGCCAGCCTGGGCACGGCCCTGACGCGCGCTTCCGGGGGACCCAACGGGGAGTCGATGTTCGACATCACCATACGCGCCGAGGTGCTCGAACAATCGCTGTGGGAGTTCCTCACGCAGAAGGAGGCGGCGCTCTTTTTTCCCGACGGGTCGGGTTACAGCGTTCGGGTCTCGGCAGGGGACACGGCGGCCTTGACCTACATCCTGCTGCACGAGGCCACGCATGTGGTCGATCGCACGCTGGACGTCACCACGGGCGGCGGGCCTTTCAAGGCGGTATGGGTTGATTATCGGAGCTTGGCGCAGCCCTATGCGGGCAGTGCGGCCTCACGCTCCGTCTATCGACGTGCACCCAAACTTCCGCTCTCCCAAAGCCCGGCGCTCTACCGATCGCTGGCGCAGACGCCTTTCGTGTCGCTGTACTCCACGGCGTCGGCGGGCGAGGACTTCGCCGAGCTCATGGCTTGGCGAGCGCTTTCCAGTCGTTTTGCGACGCCGCTGAAGATCCAGGTGCTGGACGAGCGCGGCGCCGAAATCGTCTCGATCGAGCCGCTCAAGTCACCCTCCGTTCGACTGCGTCTCGAGGCGGCCGAAGCGGTTCTGGCGCGGGCCAGCGCGGCGGCGCCGGAGAAGAGCTGAAACATCGACGGCGGGCTTCGAGGCCCGCCGCCACTCGGCCGGTTCAAGCTGGAGGTCACGACGCAGGTCGGGGGCGCCGATCTTCCGTCTGGGCCGGAAGGACGCGCGCTGGAGGCGTCGCGTCGAAGTCGTCGTCCCGAGGGTCGGGGGGAGGGGACGAATGAGGTGAGCGCCTTGGGCCTATCCATCCCGATGCTCGCAGGGCGGAAGAACGCGGCGCTTTCTTGAGATCGACTGTCGTTGTTACCGGTCGGCTTCGCAATCAAAGGACGGTTTCAGCGGTAATAGTTGGGCTATCGGTGTCGATCCTGTCTCTAGGCATGGGTGGACAAGACCGATGCGATCGCCGCGGCGGCCAGGGCGAAGCTTATGAGGGCGCGGCGAAGCAATCCGGACATTTCGGCTCAACGACCGACCGGAGCGACAGCGGCCATGCCGGTTTCAGGCGTCGAGCGTCCTTCATCGGGCGCCAAGCTCTGGGGCGCAGTCCGGCGGGTTGAGCGTACGGCGCGTACATCGGGCCGGAGCGTGCTCTGCTTCGGGAATCTGCTCGCCTGGTTGATCAGCCAGAGCAGACCTGGCGCTCCGTCATCGGACGCCGGCGTCGCGGGGCGCGCGTCTTCAGAGGTCGTGGCGGCCGTCAGTCGCAAATCGCCCGAGCAAGCCGCGCCCCACGGGGCGTGGAGCGCGATCGCGGGGCTGCCGAGCCGCAGAGATTGCCGTGCGCCGTCGTCAGCCCGCGGGTCGCTGGGCGCGCGGCAGTCGCCGCCGCCGCTGATCCGGATCTGGTAGCGGCCGAGCTCGATGCCGATGGGGGCGGCTTTCTCGATCGACGCCGAGGGCGAGGAGGCCGGCGCGCACGCCGAGATCAAGCCGACGAGGAGAAGCGGCGCGAAGGTCTTTATGATCGAATCCGTAAGAACGATATCGATCGCGTGATGACGCGCCCCGGCTACGGCGAGAGGACAGGTTCGGGCTTTTCGGTTTCAGTCGTAGCCGAAGCGCCCTTTGGGGCTAGGTCGCCCCCGGTCGATCTGTCCGCGCGCGGCGGCTCAGGAGCGCGCGAGCGCCCAGGGCGAGGAAGCCCGCGGTCAGGCCCCAGAAGGCCGAGCCGACGCCCAGAAGGGTCACGCCAGAGGCGGTGGCCAGGAAGGTGACGATGGCCGGGTCGCGGTCGGCGTTCGACGCCAACATCGACTCGAGCGCGCCCAGGAGGGCCGGGATCAGGGCCAGCCCCGTCAGCGCCGCGATTACGGCATGCGGCAACGCCAGGAAGACGCCGACCAGGAAGGGCGAGAACAGCGCCAGCAGCAGATAGACGCCGGCGTAGATCACGCCGACCACCCAGCGCCGCGTCGCGTCGGGATGGGCTTCCGGATTGGTGCAGATGGCCGCGGTGATGGCCGCCAGATTCACGCCATGAGCGCCAAACGGCGCCGCCAGCAAGGACGCCAGGCCAACTCCGGCGAGCAGCGGGCGGGGCGGCGGGCGATAGCCGGCCGTGCGCAACACCACCAGGCCGGGCAGGTTCTGAGAGACCAAGGTGACCAGGAAGAGCGGCAGGGCGAGGCTGACGATCGCCGCGGGCTGAAAGAGGGGCGCCTGCGGCGCCAGCATCCCCAGGACGTGGCCCGAGGACGGCAAGGAGAGGTCTCCGCGCGCCAGCGTCAGCGCCACCCCGGCCGTCAGGGCCAGAAGCGTGGCATAGAGCGGCGCGCGCTGCCGGGCCGCGAGGAAGACCGCCAGGATCACGCCGACCAGAACCGGGTCCACCGTGGCGGTGCGAAACAGGGTCAGGCAGAACGGCAGCAGGACGCCGGCCAGCATGGCGGAGGCGACGGCGTTCGGAATCCTCTCGGCCAGTCGACCCAGGGCCGGAACCAAGCCGAGCACGATCGCCAGCACGGCCGAGATCACGAAAACGCCAATCGCGACGGGCCATGAGAGCTGAGCGGTGGTCCCCGCCAGCAGGGCCGCGCCCGGCGTCGACCAGGCGAGCACGACGGGCATCCGCAGCCCGACCGACAGCGCGCCGCCGGCGAGACCAATCCCCAGGCAGAGGGCGGTGACGGCTGAGCCTGTCTGTTCAGGGCTGGCGCCCATGACCTTCATGGCTTGGACGACCAGCGCGACCGTGCCGCCAAAACCGATGAGGGCGGCGATCAGGGCGGCGGACCAAGCGGTGACGGGGGGTGTTTTGAAGGCCATGAAGCTTGCCGCATAGCAGGAGAGCGACGGCGACTTCCAGCCGCCATCGGGGAAGCCGCCGACGCGGGGGATGCGTCGGCGGCTGGCTTAACGGGTCTTGAGAAGACCTTGGCGCTACTTCGTCTTTTCACCGGCCGCCGTCGCCGCCTTGTCAATGACATTGGCGACGGCCTCGG
>NZ_CALCDX010000013.1 GCF_937900395.1 uncultured Caulobacter sp. | reverse complement strand
CGTTCTACGGCTTCAACCGCGACGGCGCGAAGGTCTCGCCGGCCACGGTCGAGAACTGGTGGCGCCAGGGCATGATGGGCGGCGCCAAGGCCCACTACGACTGCATCACCGCCTTCTCGGAAACGGACTTCACCGAGGACTTGAAGGCCATCGACGTCCCGGTGCTGATCCTGCACGGCGAGGATGACCAGATCGTCCCGATCGCCGACAGCGCCGAACTGGCCATCAAGCTGGTCAAGAACGGCAAGCTGATCACCTATCCCGGCTTCCCGCACGGCATGGCCACCACGGAGGCCGAGACCATCAACCGCGATTTGCTGGCCTTTATCGAGGGGTAACTTCCAGAGTAACCGTCATCCCGCGCTTCATGCGCGGGACCCATGGTTCAGCTTTCACGTGAGAGCGGACTTCCGCCCCGCACTTGCGGCGGAGAAAGGGGTCCCGCGAAAAAGCCGCGGGATGACGGTCCTCCTCGATAGGCGTCCTATCCCCGTTTCGGCGTCACCTTCACGACCGCCATGTCGGGAACGCCATTGCCGCCTCGGCAGGCGGCCCACTTGAACTTCAGGTCCATGCAGACCCAGACTTCGGTCAGCCGGCCGTCCTTGACCCGGACGTTGAGGTCCTCGGGCGCGAGCTTGCGGTTGCGGTCGAGGAAGGCCTTGCGGATTTCGCCCGCCGTCATCACGCCGTCGGCGCCGGGATCGAGATCGGGCACGTTCAGCTTCTCGCGGATCTTGCGGGCCTTCTTGAAATAGGCCTCGGGCGTGTCCCAGTGGCAGGTGCCGTGCGCCTGCCACTCGTGCTGCAGCAACCAGGGCGAGGGCGTCATGCAGAGGTTGGCCTTCACCGTCGCCGGGCTCATGGGCGGGCTGGGACGGCAATAGCGGGGATGGACCTTGTCCGGCCCGTTCGGCCACAGGCCATGCACCGTGAAGCCGAAGCTGTTGGCCTGGCACTGGATGGCCTTGTCGGACTCGGGGATACCGGCGCGGCACGACTCTGGCGACCAGAACAGCGCCAGCAGATAGGCCGCGATCGGCACGTCCGTGTGGATTTCGTTCGGCGGCGGAACTTCGGATGGGGCCGGCGTCACCGTCGCGGGGACCGCGCACGACTTCAGGTCGGAGGCCTGGGCGCCGCTTGCCAGGGCCAGGAATGCGGCGGCGACGACGACGGATTTCATAAGCAGCTCCAAATGAAGGGGCGATAGGAAGCGCGGGCCGTCGCCGCCGTCAAGCAAACCCTGAAGCCGAGGTTTTCGGGTTCCTCAGCGCAACTGCGAACGATTATCATTGCGACTGCGTCTCAAGGTCGCTAATAACGCCTCGCAATTTCAGGAAGGGCGAGTGAGCGCCCTCTGGGGACAAGATCAAGATGCGTAATCCGACCTTCGCCGGCATTGTGAGCCGGCCTCGTCGCGCCCTGGGCGCCGCCGCCGTCGCGGGCCTCGCGGGCCTCGGCCTGGCCCAGACCGCCGCCGCCGCGCCCGACGCCAACGCTCCGATCGCCACCGCGCCCGCGGCGGACAGCACCGAGGTTTCGTCGGTGAAGATCGACGCCAAGCGCGTGGCCGACCCGTCCTCGAGCAAATTCACCGCGCCGCTGCTGGACACGCCGCGCTCGGTGACGGTCATTCCCTCCACGATCATCGAGCAGACCGCCGCGACCTCGCTGCAGGACATCCTGCGCACGTCGCCCGGCATCACCTTCGGCGCGGGCGAGGGCGGCCAGCCGCTGGCCGACCGTCCGTTCATCCGCGGCCAGAGCTCGGGCAACAATGTCTTCGTCGACGGCGTGCGCGACACGGGCGGTCAGACGCGCGAAGTGTTCAACCTTGAACAGGTCGAAGTGATCAAGGGGCCGGACTCGGTCTATAGCGGGCGCGGCTCGGGCGGCGGCAGCATCAACCTGTCGTCCAAGACCCCCAAGGCCGACAGCTTCGTGGGCGGTTCGGCCGCCGCCGGCACGGACCAGTATTACCGCGTCACCGCCGACGGCAACTACGCCTTCGCCAAGAACGCGGCCTTCCGCCTGAACCTGATGGCGACGGGCGGCGACACGCCCGGCCGCGACAGCGTATCCTTCAAGCGCTGGGGCGTGGCCCCTTCGCTGGCCTTGGGCATCGACACCGACACCCAGGCCACGCTGACCTACTATCACCTCGACACCGACCAGGACCCGGACTACGGCATCCCGCTGGCGTCCAAGCGCACGTGGGGCGCGGCCGGCACGGATAGCCGCACGCGGCCGGCCAGCGGCATCCTGGACGTCTCGCGTGAGGCCTATTACGGCCTCGACCGCGATTGGATGAAGACCAAGGCCGACATCGCCACGGTCGCCGTCCGTCACGAGATCAATGAAAACCTTTCGATCCGTCAGGTGGTCCGCTACGGCAAGACGCTGAACGACTATCTGGTCACCAATCCGGGCGACGGCGGCGCGGCGCAGTTCGTGGCTGGCGAGTGGTGGATGAAGCGCGGGACCAAGTCGCGCTGGAACGAGACCACCACCACCGCCTTCGTCACCGACCTGACCGGCAAGTTCGAGCTGGCCGGCCTGAAGAACCGCTTCAACATCGGCGTCGAGCTCTCGCGCGAGGTCAACGACAACGCGACCTACGTGATCTTCACCACGGCGGGCTCGGCCTGCCCGGCCGGCTTCACCGGCGCGGGAACGGGGGACTGCACGCGGCTCTACGCGCCCAATCCGGGCGACGCCTGGACCGGCGTGATCAACCGCGGTCCGCTCTCGACCTCCAAGACCCGCAACGGCTCGATCTACGCCTTCGACACGATCGACCTGACCGACAAGCTGCTGCTGAACATCGGCGTCCGCTACGACGACTATTCGACCCAGGGCGTCAACGCCACGGCCACCAGCGCCAATGGCGTCGTGACGGGCGTGACCTATACGAGCCTGCCCAAGGGCGGCTGGGACTTCGTCAACTACCAGATCGGCCTGAACTACAAGCCGACCCCGTCCAGCAGCCTGTACGTCTCGTACGCCACCTCCTCGACGCCGCCGAACATCGCCGGCGGCGACCAGAACACCGCCGCCACCCCGGCCCAGGTCGTGCTGGATCCCGAGGACACCACCAGCATCGAGGCCGGCGCCAAGTGGAACGTCTTCAACGACAAGCTGGCGCTGTCGGGCGCGGTGTTCCGCACCGAGCGCAAGAACGCCCAGATCGCGCTTAGCGCGACCGAGATCGCCCAGGCCGGCGAAGTGCGTGTGCAGGGCGTCGAGCTCGGCGTCTCGGGCTATGTGACCCGCGCCTGGCAAGTGTTCGGCGGCTATACCTACATGGACAGCGAACTGGTGAAGGGCCCCTACACCAGCGTCAACATCGGCGACCCGCTGGCCAACACGCCGAAGAACACGGTCAGCCTGTTCACGACCTACCGCGTTCTGCCGCAACTCTCGCTTGGCGGCGGTGTCTACTACGTGTCGAAGATGTTCGGCGGCAATCAGGGCGGCGCCGGCGGCGGGACCAACAAGGTCTTCGCGCCTTCGTACACCCGCTACGACGCGTTCGCCTCGTGGAAGCTGAGCGACAAGGCCAACCTGCAGCTCAACGTCCAGAACCTGACGGACGAGCGCTACATCCTGCGCACCAACGGCGTACACCACGCCGATCCGGCGCCGGGTCGCCAGGCGATCCTGACCTTGAACGTGAAGTACTGATCCTCCCCTTGTAGGCGCTTCACTCCAACGCCCCGTCCGGCTTTCGTCGGCCGGGGCGTTTTTCCTTTCGATCCGGGCGATGATCTGATGCGGATCAAGGGAAAGGCCGGCCGATCCAGCTAGGAATGGTTCGCAAATAGGATGTCTCTCATGATGCTGCAGATCCCCGAAGTGCTGACCAAGGCCCAGGTCGCCGAGTGCCGCGCGATCCTCGACGCTGGTCCGTGGGTCGACGGCAACGTGACCTCCGGCTTCCAGGCCGCCATGGCCAAGAACAACGAGCAGCTGCCGCAGGAGAGCGCCGAGGCCAGGCATGTCGGGGCGATCATCGTCCAGGCGCTGGAGGCCAACCCGCTGTTCGTGTCGGCCGCCCTGCCGCACACCATCCTGTCGCCGATGTTCAACCGTTATGGCGAGGGCATGGGCTTCAAGGACCACGTCGACAACTCGATCCGCCGCGATCCGGTGACCGGCCTCAAGCTGCGCACCGACCTCTCGTGCACGCTCTTCCTGGCCGAGCCGGAGGACTATGACGGCGGCGAGCTGGTCGTGAACGACCTCTACGGCGACCACATGGTCAAGCTGGGGGCGGGGGACGCGATCCTCTATCCCAGCACCAGTCTGCATCATGTCACGCCGGTGACCCGCGGCGCGCGAGTCGCCAGCTTCTTCTGGATCCAGAGCCTGGTGCGCGACGACGTTAAGCGCAGCCTGCTGCTGGACATGGACGTCGCCATCCAGCGTTTGTCGCGAAAGACCGGTCAGGACGAGGAGGGGATCCTCTCGCTGACGGGCGTCTATCACAACCTGCTGCGGCAATGGGCCGAGGTCTGATTTTTCCGGGCGACGGTTGCGAGAACATCGGTATCGCGAACCTAAAGTTTACGGTTGCGCCGCACGATCCGCCAAACCTTGCGGAGATTGGATGCCGGAGCCGGCGAACAGAGGGGTGGGTGTCGATACGACCGCTCAAGCGTCCTCGTCCTTTGACGAGGGCGAGGCGGCGCGCTGGTTCTTCGACAACGCCAGCGACCTCTTCGCCATCGTCTCGCCGGAAGGCCGCTTCGTCCGCGTGAACGGCGCCTGGACCACGCTCACCGGCTGGTCCGCCGACGAGCTGGTGGGACGTCCCACCATCAAGTTCGTGCATCCCGACAGCCACGCCGATCTGATCGGCTCCTCGCGTCGCCTGCGCGACGTGGGCTGGGCGATCAACGAGGTCCGCTTCCTCTGCAAGGATGGTCGCGCGGTGTGGCTGCAGGGCCGCTCTCGCCTTGGGCCCAACGGCGAGATGATCGGGCTGATGCACGACGTCTCCAGTGACGTGGAGGCCCGGACCGAGCTGGAGACCGCGCGGCGGACGCGCGAGATGCTGGCCGAGGCCGCCGGGATCGGCGTCTGGACCTATGAGCCCGAAACCGGCCTGGTCGACTGGGCTCCGGATGCTCTGGCCCCGTTGGGCCTCATGCCCGCCGACATCGCCACGACCGCGCTGTTCTTCGAACGGGTCGCGCCCGAGCAGCGCGCCAAGGTGAGCGACGCCTTCAAACGGGCCGTCGCCACGGGCGAGGGCGGAACGATGGAGTACCGGCTGCGAGGGGACCACGGCCGCTGGCTGACCTTCCGCAGCACCTACCGCGCCGAGCCACGCCCGGGCGGCATCTACGCGCTGAAGGGCATCTCGCAGAACATCACCGACGTGGCGCGCAGCCGGGACAAGGCGATCTGGAGCGAACGCCGCGCGCGCCGGTTGATCGAGGACGCGCCGTTCGCGGTCGGCGTTTACGACATCGACATGCGTCTTCGCCTCGTCAGCCCCAAGTTCCTCGAGATCTTCAAGGCCTCCGAGGCGGACGTGATCGGCAAGTCGCTGGACGAACTGACCGGCGGCAGCCGCCGCCGGTTCGTCGCCGGCGTGGCCCGGGCCTTGTCGGGCGAAACCGTGACCCGCCGCGAGGATCGTCTGCTCGACGCCGAGGGCGGCGAGCACTGTCTGCGCTGGGAGGCGCGGCCCTGGCGCGACGTGAACGGCGAGATCGTCGGTGTCATCACCTATATGGACGACGTGACGGCCCTGGCGGCCGCGCGGCGGGAGGCTCGCATCAATGCGCGGCGGCTGAAGGTCGCCCTGGGCGCGGCCCGGGCCGGCGTCTACGAGATCGACCATGAGCGCAAGACCTTTTGGGGCTCGCCCGAGTTCCATCGCATGATGGGTCGTCGGGTGGGATACGAAGACGTGCGCGAGGCCATCTGGCCGATGCTCCACCCCGAAGATCGCGCCAGGCTCTACGCGGCCGCCGCCCAGTGGAAGAGGTCGGGCGACCGCGGCGCCCACGAATACGACGTGCGCCTGTCGCCGTCGGAGGGCGAGACCCGCTGGATCCGCGTCTTCCACGAAGTGAGGCGCGATCCCAGTGGTCGTCCGCGCAAGGCGTTCGGCCTGGTGCTCGACATCGACGAACACAAACGGGCGGAGTTGGCCCTGATGGCCGCCGAGCGCGCCGCCCAGGCGGCCAGCGAGGCCAAGGCGCAGTTCCTGGCCAATATGAGCCATGAGATCCGCACCCCGATGAACGGGGTGCTCGGCGTCCTCCACGTCCTCAAGCGCGAATTGCCCGATGGCGAAAACGCCGAGCTGCTCGGCGAGGCCTTGGCCGCGGGCCAGATGCTGTCGACGCTGCTCGACGACGTGATCGATATCTCCCGTATCGAGGCGGGGCGGCTGGAGCTGAACCGCGAGGCGGTCGATCCGGCCGAGCTGGCGCGCGGCGTCGTGCGTTTGCTGGCCGGACCGGCGTCTGAAAAGGGGCTGCGGCTGGAGCTCGACATCGTCCAGAACCTGGGCTGGATCGAGACGGACGCGACCCGGGTGCGGCAGGCCTTGTTCAACCTGATCGGCAACGCGGTGAAGTTCACCGTGAAGGGCTCCGTCACCGTGCGGGTGCGGCGGTTGGGCGCGCCGACGGACCAGCGGTTGGCATTCGACGTGATCGACACGGGCGTCGGCGTGCCGCTGGCGGCCCAGGGGCGCCTGTTCGACCGGTTCCAGCAGGCCGACGCCAGCACCACCCGTCGCTTCGGCGGGTCAGGCCTTGGTCTGGCGATCAGCCGCAACCTGGCGCGCATGCTGGGCGGCGACATCACCCTGGTTTCGAAGCCGGGCGTCGGTTCGACGTTCAGCCTGACCATCGCCGCGCCGCCGGCGATCGCACCCATCGGGACGGGGGGCGAGACCGAGGACCTGCTGGCGGGGCTGCGCGTGCTGGTGGTCGAGGACAATGCGACGAACCAGCTGGTGGCCCGGCGCATCCTCGAGCAGCTGGGCGCCGCGGTCTCGGTGGCCGATGACGGCGCCGCCGGCGTCGCCGCGGCGCGTGACGGCGCCTTCGACCTGATCCTGATGGACGTGCAGATGCCCGGCATGGACGGGCTGGAGGCGGCGCGCCGAATCCGCGCCTTGCCAGGCGAAGCCGGGCGCGCCCCGATCATCGCCTTGACCGCCAATGTCATGGCCCACCAGCGCGCCGCCTACCAGGCCGCCGGCATGGACGGGGTCGCCGCCAAGCCGATTTCGCCGGCCGCCCTCGTGACCGAGATTCTCCGCTTGTCGAATAATGGATCGCCGGGCGCGAGCGCCAGCCTGGGCGCGCTGGCCTAACGGCGTTCCGCCTCTTTCCCCCGTGGCCTGAAGCACGCTAAAGCAGGAGAAAATCGGGGGAACATATGGCTGACCAGGGTCAGGAACGCGCCTCGATGCGCACCGTGGTGGCGGCGTCTTCGGCCGGCACGGCGTTCGAGTGGTACGACTTCTTCATCTTCGGCAGCCTGGCCCAGGTCATCTCCAAGACGTTCTTCGCCGGGCTCACCGAGACCGCGGGCTATATCGCCGCCCTGGCGTTGTTCGGCGTCGGCTTCGCGTTCCGGCCGTTGGGCGCCCTGGTGTTCGGCAAGATCGGCGACCAGGCGGGGCGCAAGGGCGCGTTCCTGGCCACCGTGCTGCTGATGGGGGGCGCGACCTTCGCCATCGCCTTCCTCCCGACCTACCAGCAGGCGGGGATCATCTCGCCGATCCTGCTGATCATCATGCGTTGCGTGCAGGGCTTCGCCCTGGGCGGCGAATATGGCGGCGCGGCCATCTATGTCGCCGAGCATTCGCCGCCGGATCAGCGCGGTTGGTCGACCTCGTGGGTGCAGACATCGGCGGCGTTCGGCCTGTTCGGCGCCCTGCTGGTCATCCTGGTCACCCGCTGGATTCTCGGCGCTCAAGTCGGACCCGAAGCCTTCGACGCCTGGGGCTGGCGCATTCCATTCGCCGTCTCGATCGGCCTGCTGGGCGTCTCGGTCTGGATGCGAATGAAGCTGACCGAAAGCCCAGCCTTCGAGGCCATGAAGGCGGAAGGCGAACACTCCAAGGCGCCGTACGCCGAGGCGTTCGGCCAGTGGAAGAACCTCAAGCTCGTCCTTCTGGCCTTCTTCGCCATGATGTCGGCGCAGGGGGCGGTCTGGTACACCAGCTTCTTCTACGTCCAGACCTTCATGGAGAAGTTCCTGAAGGTCGATCCCGTCGACATCAACGGCCTGATGATGACGGCCACGGCGATCAGCGCCATCTTTTATGTCGTGTTCGGCTGGCTGTCGGACCGCATCGGCCGCAAGCCCGTGATGCTGGGCGGCATGACCCTGGCGCTGCTGTTCTACTTTCCGGGGTTCCACCTGCTGGAAAAGGCCGCCAATCCGGCCCTTGCGGAGGCCAGCGCCCGCGCGCCCGTCGTGGTGGTCGCCGACCCCCAGGACTGCTCGCTGCAGTTCGATCCCGTGGGCAAGGCGGCCTTCGTGACCGCCTGCGACATCGTCAAGGGCGCGCTGGCCAACGCCGGCGTGTCCTACGTCAACCAGAAGGCTCCGGCCGGGACCGTCGCGACCATGAAGGTCGGCGGCGTCGAGGTGGCGTCGCAAAGCGCCAAGGGGCTGCCGAAAGCCGAGGCCAAGGCCGTGAAGACGGCGGTCGAGGCGAAGATCAAGTCCGCCCTGGCCCAGGCCGGCTATCCCGCCAAGGCCGATCCGGCGCGGATGAACCGGCCGATGATGCTGGCGGTCCTTCTGGTGTTCGTGATCGGCGCCACGGCGTTGTTCGGCCCGCTGGCCGCTTGCCTGGTGGAGCTGTTCCCGACCCGGGTGCGCTACACCGCCCTGTCGCTGCCCTATCACATCGGCACCGGCTGGGTGGGGGGCTTCGTGCCCTTCTTCGCCTTCGCCATCGTCACCGCGGTCGGCGATATCTATGCGGGTCTCTGGTACCCGGTGGCCTTCACCCTGCTCAGCGTCCTGACCACGCTGTTCTTCCTGCCCGAGACCAAGGGACGGTCGCTGGACTAGTCTGCCTGGGCGACGGGCAGGGCCTCCACGGCGACACCCGCGCGCCGCAAGGCTTCCAGCAGGGCGGGCGCTGAGGGCCGCGCGCGCAGCCAGACGACCTGCCGTCCTTCGCGCGCCAACGCCGTCAGGTGATCCGCGTCGGCCTCGCTCGGCGCCAGGCGTTCGACGTCGCGCCGCGCCAGCCTGACCACCTCCGGATCGGCGTCCGGATCGATCACCGCGACATCAGCGGTTCCAAGAGCGCGGATCGCGCGCAGGCTCAGCAGGTCGACGGGCCCCGTCGCGGCAAGGAACTGGACGCCGCCCGCGCGCGTCACGCCCTTGGCCAACGCCTCGCGCAGCAACGCCTCGGCCCGGGCCATGTCGCCGTCCAGGGCCGCCTGGGCCGCCTCGCCGCGCACCGCCGCGCGCAGGAAGGCCCGCCGCTCGTGCAGGACGGGCAGGGCGCGGCGCACCTCGTCCTGGAGGCGGGCCAGCAGAGCGGCGACGCGGCCCATGCCTTCGGGCAGCTGGGCCTCGATGGCGTTGCGCAGCAGGGTCGCCATCACCGGCGCCGAACCGCCCGTGCCGACCGCCGCCACCACCTGTCCCCGATCGATGATGGCGGGGGTGTTGAAATCGCAGAGCGCGGGGCGATCGACCACGTTGAGCAGGGCGCCGGCCGCCCGCGCGGCCTTGACGGCGGCCTGGACGAAGGCCTCGTCGGCGTCGCCCACGAACACCAGGATCGCGCCCTCGTAGGCGGCGGGCGAGAACGCCTCTGGCGCCTGCAGGCGCACGACCGTCGCCGGAGACCCCTCGAACAGACGCGCCTTGGCCTCGGCCGGCTCGCCCGAACCGGCGATCACGACCTTGCGCCCGGCCAGAGGGAAATAGGCGGGAAAGGAGTCCACGCGGTCCTCGAGCTATTGCGCGCTGCAGTCCAGGTAGGGGCCGCCCGGAAAGCCCTTGAGCGTGGCGGCGGGGCCCTTGCCCCAGATTTCCGCCTGTCCGGCCGTATAGCGCGCGCCAGAGCCCGAGCGCGCCAGTTTCAGCGTCCGGGTGATCCCGCCGGCGGTCACCACCACCCGCTTGCCGTCCAGCGCATAGGCGGCCGTGAAGCCTTTGCCCGCCTGGCAGCGATAGCGGATCGGCGCGTCGGTGGCGTCCGGCGCCAGGGTCGCGCAGCCCGCCGCGGTCAGGGACAGCAGGGCGAGAAGGATGAACGCGCGCCGCATGTCGTAGCCTCCGGGTGATCTGGGTCTCGACCATAGCGGGTTTGGGGCGCGACGATCCAGGCGATCGCGATTTACTCTGGTCAAGTCCAATGTGAACGGTGTTAGCTTTCGGCGCGGGCGCGCCGCGTCCGTCTTCGGGGAGGCGAAGGCGCATGGCTGTGACACTGGACATCAATGGCAAGCCGGTGACGGCGCAGGCCGCGCCGGATACGCCGCTTCTGTGGGTCCTGCGCGACGAGCTGGGACTGACCGGAACGAAGTTCGGCTGCGGCATGGCCCAATGCGGCGCCTGTACGGTGCATCTCGACGGTCAGCCGATCCGCTCTTGCGTGACGCCGATCGCCGCCGTCGGCGCCGGCAAGATCACCACCATCGAAGGTCTCGGCGGCGCCCACCCGGTGCAGCAGGCCTGGGTTCGCCACGACGCGCCCCAATGCGGCTACTGCCAGTCCGGCCAGATCATGTCGGCGGTCGCCCTACTGGCCGAGAAGCCCAAGCCCTCGGACGAGGACATCGATAGCGCGATGGCCGGGAACATCTGCCGCTGCGGCGCCTATCAGCGCATCCGCGCCGCGATCAAGGACGTGGCCGAGGGAGGCGTCCGATGAACGCGCCCTTCAAGCCCGAGGCGCCCAGTCGCCGGGACGTTGTCGTGGCCGCCTCGCTGGTCGGCGGCTCGCTGCTGGTCGGCTGCTCGCCGGCCGACCTGATGAGCATGGGCTCCAAGGTCGAGGTCGGCGCCTTTGGCCCGTTCATCAAGATCGCCCCCGACGGCGCGGTGACGGTGATCTCCAAGCACATCGAGTTCGGCCAGGGCAATCACGCGGGCCTCTCGGCCATCGTCGCCGAGGAGCTGGACGCTGACTGGAGCCGCGTGCGGGTCGAGCAGGCCCCGGCCAACGCCAAGCTTTATGCGAACGGCTCCCTGGGCGCCCAGCTGACGGGCGGCTCGTCGGCGATCTCGAACTCGTGGGAGCAGCTTCGCGAGGCTGGTGCGACGGCCCGCGCCATGTTCGTGCAGGCCGCCGGCAATCGCTGGAACGTCCCGGTCGGCGAGATCACCGTCAAGGACAGCGTGCTGACTCACGCCTCTGGCAAGAGCGCGACCTTCGCCGAGCTCTTGGCGGACGCCGCCAAGGTTCCGCCGCCCAAGGACGTCAAGCTGAAGGACCCCAAGGCCTTCACCCTGATCGGCACCGACCGCGTGCGCCGCAAGGACTCCCAGGCCAAGAGCGACGGGACGGCGCGCTACACCCAGGACGTCCATCTGCCGAACATGCTGACCGCCATGGTCGCTCATCCGCCGCGCTTCGGGGCCAAGGTGAAAAGCTTCGACGCAGCCCCGGCCAAGCAGGTTCCGGGCGTGGTCGACGTCTTCCAGATCCCGTCCGGCGTGGCGGTGGTCGCGCAGAACACCTACGCCGCCAAGCTGGGCCGCGAGGCCCTGAACATCACCTGGGACGAGGCGGAGGCGGAAAAACGCGGCTCGGCCGTCATCACCCAGCTGTTCAAGGACATCGCCGCCGGCAAGGACGACTCGGCCAAGTGGGAGGCCTTCGATCAGCGCGGCGACGCTTCGTCCCTGGCCGCGGCCAAGGGCGACGGCGTGTTCGAGGCGACCTACGAATTTCCGTACCTCGCCCACGCCACCATGGAGCCGATGAACTGCGTCGCCTCGGTGGACGGGTCGAAGGTCAGGCTGACGTTCGGCTCGCAGGGCCAGACCCTGGACCAGCTGAACGCGGCCAAGATCGTGGGCTGCCTGCCCGGATCGGTCGAGATCGAGACCCTGTTCGCCGGCGGCTCGTTCGGCCGCCGCGCCAATTTCCAGTCCGACTATGTCGCCGAGTGCGTCCATATCGCCAAGACGGTCGGCGACGGCCGGCCGGTGAAGCTGGTCTGGACGCGGGAGGACGACATGCGGGCCGGCTACTTCCGCCCGATCGTCGTCCACGCGGTCAAGGTCAAGCTGGACAAGGACGGCTATCCGGGCGCCTGGCGCCACCGGATCGTCACCCAGTCGATCATGAAGGGCTCGCCCATGCCGGCGGGCAAGGGGCCGGACCAGACGGCGGTCGAGGGCGCGGCGGGGTCGCCCTATCTGAAGGCCACGCCCGTGGTCGACGCCCAGGTCGCCTGCCCGGACGTCGGCGTGCCGGTGCTGTGGTGGCGTTCGGTGGGCGCGACCCACACGGCCTTCGTCATGGAGCACACGATCGATCAATTGGCGCGCCAGGCCGGCAAGGACCCGATCGACTATCGTCGGACGCTCTATCGCAAGGCCGGCGCGGATCGCCATCTGGCGGTTCTGAACCACGCGGTCGAGAAGGCCGGCCAGGCCGTGACGCCGGGCTGGACGCGCGGCGTCGCCGCGCACGAGAGCTTCGGCTCGGTCGTGGCTCAGGTCGCCGAGGTCAAGGTGGAGAACGGGGTCCCGCGCGTCGGTCGCGTGGTCACCGCCATCGACTGCGGCGTGGCGATCTCGCCCGACCAGATCGCCGCCCAGATGGAAGGCGGGACCTGCTATGGCCTGTCGGCGGCGTTGTTCGGCGAGGTGACCCTGACGGACGGCAAGGTCGACCAGGGCAATTTTGACGGCTACCGCGTGCTGCGGATCAACGAGGCGCCGGCGGTCGAGACCTACATCGTCCCCTCGGGCAATCCGCCCAGCGGCGTGGGCGAGCCGGGCACGCCGGTGATCGGTCCCGCCGTGGCCAACGCCCTTCTCGCGCTCGACCAACGCGCCACCCACCGGCTTCCCCTGATCCGGGGCGCCTGACGGCGCGGCAAGCTGGACGGAATCGACCTATCCGAGCATTGTGCGCCTGTTCGCCAATGCGTGGGGTGTTCATGGCCGAGCTGTCCGGGTCCTCGGAGGACGAGATCGAGGACGATATCGCGGAGTTCCGCGAAGCTCTGTCGCGCATCCGCGAGGACCACCGCAGGGTCTTGCTGGTCCTCGTGCCCCGCCTGGCGGCGATGCAGGAGCGCGGCGACACCGAGGGCGCCTTGGCCCTGGTCGCCAAGATCCAGGCCATCCTCAGCGATCCCGAGCGCCCGCTCCAGTAGCGGGCCCGATCCGGGCCAGGTCCTCGGGTCGATCGACGTCGAGCAGCACGCCGGGGTCATCGACCTCCACGACGCTGACGCGGGGTCCGGCTTCGACGATCAGCTTGCGGGCGCCCTCGTCGCCCTCGCGTGTCCCGAGGGCGGCCAGCCAGTTCGCGCCGAACAGGACCGGATGGCCGCGCCGGCCCTTGTGGACCGGAACGACGATGCGGTCGGGCCCATCCCAGGCGGTCGCCAGGCGCGCCGGCGTTTCCGGCCGGATCGCGGGCATGTCGCCAAGAAAGACAAACACGCCATCGACATCCTCCGACACGGCCGCCGCGACGGCGGCCAGGGACGCTCCCATGCCCTCGGCGGCGTTGGGCGCGGGGACGAGCACGAGGCGCTCCAGCGCCTCCAGGCGCGTCGCCTCGGCCCTCAGCGCCGCGGCCAGCGGGAGATCGTCTCCGACCGCGACCAGAACCCGGCGCGCGGGGGCGGCGAGGGCTGTCCGCAAGGCCCATGCGACCAGGGGCGCGCCCTTCAGATCGGCCAGCAGCTTGTCGCCGCCGAACCGCGCGCCGCGCCCGGCCGCCAGGATCACGGCTTCCAAGACCGGGGTATGGCTTTGCGTCATCGACTCCAGCGCCTATCTTGCGGTCAGACATGACGCCCTATGACGACAGCCCCGCGCAAGCGGTCTTGGCGCCGATCGGCCCGCCCGCCCTGGTGGACGGCTTCGGGCGCGCCGTCACCTATCTTCGCGTCTCCGTCACCGACCGCTGCGACCTGCGCTGCGTCTATTGCATGGCCGAGCACATGACCTTCCTGCCGAAGGCCGACGTGCTGACTCTGGAAGAGCTGGATCGCCTGGCCTCGGCCTTCGTGGCCCTGGGCGTGCGCAAGCTGCGCCTGACCGGCGGCGAGCCGCTGGTGCGCAAGGGTTTCATGACCCTGGTCGAGCGCCTGTCCCGGCATCTGAAGTCGGGGGCTTTGGACGAGCTGACCCTGACCACCAACGGCGCCCAGCTGGAGCGGTATGCGACCGAGCTCGCGGGCCACGGCGTGCGGCGGATCAATGTCTCGCTCGACACCCTGGATCCGGCGGTCTTCCGCCGCCTGACCCGCGGCGGTGACGTCGCCCGCGTGATCGCCGGGATCGACGCGGCCCAAGCCGCCGGCATGGCGGTCAAGATCAACGCCGTGGCGCTGAAGGACGACAATGCCGGGGTGCTGCCGGATCTGATCGCCTGGGCCCACGCTCGTGGGTGCGACGTCAGCCTGATCGAGACCATGCCGCTGGGCGAGGTCGAGCAGGACCGCACCGACCAGTTCCTGTCGTTGGCGCAGGTGCGTCGCGACCTCTCCTCGTTCTGGACGCTGCGGGACATCCCGCTGGTCACCGGCGGGCCGGCTCGCTACGTGCGGATCGCCGAGACCGGCGGACGGCTCGGCTTCATCACCCCGCTCAGCCATAATTTCTGCGACGCCTGCAACCGCGTGCGCCTGACCTGCACCGGCACGCTGCACACCTGCCTTGGCCGGGACGACGCCAGCGATCTGCGGGCCGTGCTGCGGTCGGGCGCCGACGAGGCCGGCTTGCGCGCGGCGATCTTCGCGGCGATCGGCGCCAAGCCCCAGGGGCACGACTTCCAGATCGCCGCCGCCCGCCCCGCCGTGGCGCGGCACATGTCGACCACGGGAGGCTAGGCATGGCGCGGGTGCTGCTGTTCGGACGCCTGGCCGACCAGGCCGGCTGGCGTGACCGGCGGATCGAGGCCGGCGATCTTTCCGCCCTGCGCGCGGCGCTCGCCAAGGAGGACGCCGACCTGGGCGAGGCCTTGGCCGGTCCGGGGGTCCAGGTGGCCGTCGACAAGGTTCTGGTTCGCGGCGAGGCGGCGCTGGCCGCCGGGACCGAGGTCGCCTTCCTGCCGCCGATGAGCGGCGGATGACGGTCGCCCTGACCGACCAGCCCTTCGAGCCGGGCGCCCTGGTGACGGCCTTCTGCGCCCACCGCGTCGAGACCGGCGCCGTGGCGACCTTCGTCGGCCTGGCGCGCGCCGAGCGGGGCGCCGCCGCGGCCCTGGAGCTCGAGGCCTATCCCGGCTTCACCGAGGCGGCGATCGGCGAGATCGCCGACCAGGCCACGGCGCGCTTCCAGCTCCAGGATGTCCAAATCGTCCACCGCATCGGCCGGATCGCGCCGGGCGAGGCCATCGTCTTTGTCGCCACCGCCGCCGCGCATCGTCGCGAGGCGTTCGAAGCCTGCGACTTCCTGATGGACTATCTGAAGAGCCGCGCGCCTTTCTGGAAGAAGGAGCATGGCCCGGACGGCGCGCGCTGGATCGAGCCGACGGACCGCGATAGGACCGACGCTCAGCGCTGGGATTGAACGGAGACACGGATGTCGGAGGCGGGCCTAAAGCCGGGCGGCGGAATCAAGCCGGAGCTGCCGTTCAAGCCCGTGCGCGTGGCGGTGCTGACGGTCTCGGACACGCGCGACGAAGCGACCGACACCTCGGGCCAGATCCTGGTCGAGCGCATCTATGCCGCCGGTCATGAGCTGGCCGGCCGCATCGTCGTGCGCGACGACATCGAGAAGATCCGCGCGCAGGTTCGCGCGTGGATCGCCAGCAAGAGCGTCGACGCCATCGTCACCACCGGCGGCACCGGCCTGACGGGCCGCGACGTCACGGTCGAGGCGCTGGAGCCGCTGTTCGACAAGAAGATCGACGGCTTCTCGGTGGTGTTCCACCTGGTGTCCTACGCCTCGGTCGGGCTTTCCACCCTGCAGTCGCGCGCCACCGCCGGCCTGATCGACGGCGTCTTCGTCTTCTGCCTGCCGGGCAGCAACGGCGCGGTGAAGGACGGCTGGGACAAGGTCATTTCCGCGCAATTGGACAGTCGCCACAAGCCTTGCAACATGGTCGAGCTGATGCCCCGCCTGCTGGAACAATGAGGGTGGTTGGGCGATGAGCAAGCTGACCCACATCGATGACCAGGGCCGGGCCCGCATGGTCGACGTCTCCGACAAGCCCGCGACAGCGCGCGAGGCGGTCGCCGCGGGGTTCGTGCGGATGAGCCCCGAGACCCTGGCGCTGGCGGTCTCGGGTTCGGGGCGCAAGGGCGACGTCCGCGCCGTGGCCGAGCTGGCGGGCGTCATGGCCGCCAAGAAGACCTCCGACCTGATCCCGCTGTGCCATCCGCTGGCGTTGTCGAAGGTCGAGGTCTCGGTTGAGCCGGCCGACGGCGGCCTCGCCGTCACCGCGCGGGTCAAGACCACCGGCCCGACGGGCGTCGAGATGGAGGCCCTGACGGCCGCCTCGATCGCCTGCCTGACGATCTACGACATGCTGAAGGCCGCCGAGAAAGGCATGGTCATCGAGGCCGTGCGCCTGCTGGAAAAGACGGGCGGCAAGTCCGGAGACTGGGCGGCGGGATAGTCGGTTCTTAAGCCGCCGCGGCGCTCCGCGCCTCGGCGCTGATGCGCAGCTCGCCCATGCGCTGGGCCAGGCGCGTGGCTTCCTGGGCCAGGGCGTGGCTGGCGGCGGTGGTCTGCTCGACCATGGCCGCGTTCTGCTGGGTGACCTGATCCATCTGGGCCACGGCGCCATTGACCTCGACCAGGCCGCGAGCCTGCTCGGCGGCCGAGGCGGCCATGTCGCGCACCAGTCCATCGATCTGCTGCACCTCGGCGGCGATGGCGCGCAGCACCTCGCCGGTGCGGCCGACCTGCTGGACGCCATGGTCGACCTCGGCCGAGCTGGTGTCGATCAGGTCCTTGATCTCCTTGGCGGCGTCCGCCGACCGTTGCGCCAGCGCTCGGACTTCCTGGGCGACGACGGCGAAGCCGCGACCGGCTTCACCCGCCCGGGCCGCCTCGACCCCGGCGTTCAGCGCCAGGAGGTTGGTCTGGAAGGCGATCTCGTCGATCACGACGATGATCTTGCCGATCTGGGAGGAGGACTTCTCGATCGCCTCCATGGCTCCGACGGCCTGGTCGACGATGTCGCCGCTGGCGCTGGCGGCCTCGCGGGCCCGTTCGACCACCGAGCGCGTGCGGCCGGTCGTCTCGGCGGTCTGGCGCACCTTGGCGGTGATCTGGTCCAGCGCGGCGGCGGTTTCTTCCAGGCTGGCGGCCTGCTGTTCCGTGCGGCGGGCCAGGTCGTCGGCGGCCGAGGTGATCTCGCGCGAGCCGCCGTGGATCATGTTGGTGGCCTCGAGCGAGGCGGCGATGACGGCCGACAGTTTCTCGACGGCGGCGTTGAAATCGACGCGCAGGCGCTCGTAGCCTTCCGGGAAGTGGCGGTCGATCCGATGCGACAGGTCGCCGTCCGACAGGTGATCCAGCGCCTCGGCCAGGCTGCTGACAACAGCCTTCTGCACGGCGTCGGCCTCGTCGCGACGGCGCTCGGCTTCACGGCGCTCGAGTTCCAGCGCCTCGCGCACGTCGGCGGCCTCGAGGTCCTTCTGGCGCGCCTCGATGGTGTCATGGAAGGCGCGCAGGGCGTGGGTCATCTCGCCGATCTCGTCGTGGCTCTTGATGACCGGCAGGACGACATTGACGTCGCCATTGGCCAGGGCGCGCAGGGCCTTGGTCACCGACGTCAGAGGCAGGATCAGGCCTTGGCGCGCCATGACGATCAGCAGGCCGGCGAAGACGCCAGAGGCCAGGAGCAGGATCCCCATCAGCGCCTGACCCATGACGCCCAGCGCCTTGGCTTCATTCGCGTCGTGCGTGGCGGCGGCTTCGATCTTCTGGGAGGCCGCCTCCATCTTGCCCTCGAGCGCCGAGAACTGGGTGGCGAAGCCGGGTAGGCGGGTCCGGGCGCCGGCGGGGTCGGTGTCGGCGATGGCGACGATGCCGTTGGCGGCGGCGATGTAGGCGGCCAGCGGCGCCTTCACCTCGGAAAGGGCCGCGCTCACCGCCGGGTCATGAGCCAGCCGGCCGCCCTCGGCGATGTCCTGCTTGAAGGCGGTGGTGTGCTCGGCCAGGTCGGCGCGGACGGCTTTCAGGTCGACGCCAAGGGCCGGGTCGCTGGACATGATGGCGCCCATGACATCGGCGCGCAGGGCGTCATGCATCATGTCGCCGTGCATGTGCAGGCGCAGGATGCGGGCCGAACCCTCCGCGCGGACCAGGGCCAAGTCGAGGCTGTGGGCCACCCACAGGCCGGTTCCGGCCGTCGCCGCGCACAACAGGGCGGCCCCCGCCGCCGCGCCCATGACTTTCCGCCCGAGGGACGCCATGTCGAAATCTCCGCCTTCGCTTGAACGCGGGGAGGATGCGGGATGATTTGGCTAACGGCGCTTAATCCCGTCGCCCAACCGACAGTGGCATAGTGTCGCAAGGATCTCGGAATGGCTGTCGTTCAGGCGGCGAAGACTTGGCCGTCGCGGACGGCCACCGGCCACGGCGCCAGGGTCTGGTTCGGGCAAGGCCCGGCGACGCAGGCGCCGTTCTCGATCTTGAACAGCGCCCCATGGCCCGCGCACAGGATGTAGTCGTTCTCGCGCGTCAGATAGCGACCCGCGAACCCCGCCAGCGGCCAGCCGGCGTGCGGACAGCTGTCGACATAGCCCACGAGCGTCTCGCCCTGGCGCACCACGAAGCCGGCGAACAGGGCGTCGCCCTCGCGGAACCGGAAGCCCTTCGAGCCGGGCGAGGGGATCTCGTCCAGCGCGCAGAGCGGGGTTCCGGCCGCGGGGCGGGCGGGGTTGTCGGGATCGCCGCGCAAGGCGTCAGAGCGAGCCGATCGCCACGCGCCAGGGGCGGACCTCGACGCTCTCGAACACGCCGGCGGCGGTGAAGGGGTCGTTGTCGGCCTGGGCCTGGGCGGCGGCCAGGTCCTCGGCCTCGACGATCAGCAGCGAGCCGATCGGATTGCCGTCGTCGCCCAGCAGGGCGCCGGCCAGCTTGAGGCCCTTGGACTGGTTCAGATAGTCGAGGTGCGTGGGGCGCGTCGCCAGACGGGTGTCCAGCGCGCCGGGCTTGTCCTTGCAGAGGATGGCGAAGAGGGCCATGCGGCGATCCTTGTTCTAGAAGCCTTCGGATTTCAGAGGGCGGGCCAACAGGGCGGCGATGGCGGCGTCGACCGCCAGCTCGCCGTCGAGGATGGCCGCAACGGCCTCGCAGATCGGCGTTTCGACGCCCAGCTTGCGGGCCAGGGCGCGGACGGCGGGGGCCGAGGCGACGCCTTCCGCCACTGACAGCTTGCCGGCCAGCGCCTGCTCCAGGGTCAGGCCCTGGCCCAGCGCCAGGCCGACGCTCATGTTGCGCGACTGCGGGCTGGAGCAGGTCAGGACCAGATCGCCCAGGCCGCACAGGCCGTTCAGCGTCTCGGCGCGGGCGCCCAGGGCCACGGCGAAGCGGGTCAACTCGGCGAAGCCGCGGGTGATGACCGAGGCGTGGGCGCTGCGGCCCAGTCCCTTGCCCTCGACCACGCCGCAGGCGATGGCCAGGACGTTCTTCACCGCCCCGCCGGCCTCGGCCCCGATCATGTCGCCGGCGACATACGGACGGAAGGTCGGGGTGGCGATGGCGTGGGCGATGCTGCGTGCAAGACCCTCGTCGTCGCAAGCCAGGGTGACGGCGGTCGGCAGGCCGCGCGCCACCTCGCCGGCGAAGCTGGGGCCCGACAGCACCGCGATCGGCGCGCCGGGGATGGTCTCGGTCGCGACCTCGGTCATCAGCTTCAGCGAGCCCTGCTCGACGCCCTTGGCGCAGAGCACCACCGGAACGCCCGGCTTCAGATGCGGAGCCAGCGCCGCCAACGCCGAGCGCAGGTGCTGGGCCGGGGCGACGGCCAGGATCAGGTCGCAGGCGGCCAGCGCGCCCATGTCGGCGGCGGCGCGGATCGCCGGCTCCAGCGCCACGCCCGGCAGGAAGAGGGCGTTCTCATGGGCCTCGTTGATCGAGGCGACCACCTCGGCCTCGCGGGCCTGCAGCGTGACTTGCAGGCCGGCCCGGGCGCAGACCTGGGCCAGGGCCGTGCCCCAGGCCCCGGCGCCGATGACGCCCGCGTGGTGGAAGGTCATGCCTTGGCTCCCTTGCGGCCGTAAGCGTTGGCGGGATTGGCGAGCGCGGCGGCCTCGTCCAGCGGCCAGCGTGGACGGGCGACGGCGTCGAGGTCGTCGGAGATCCCCAGGGCCAGCCGTTCGGCGCCGGCCAGGGCGATCATCGCGGCGTTGTCGGTGCAATAGGCCAGGGGCGGGGCGGCGAAGCTGAAGCCGTTCTTCTCGCAATTGGCCAGCAAGGCGGCGCGCACTGCGCCATTGGCCGCCACCCCGCCGGCGACGACGAAGCGCAGGTCGTCCGCCCCGTGGGTCTCCTTGTAGAGCTTCATCGCCCGATCGACCCGCTCGGAGAGCTGGCGGGCGATCGCGGCCTGGACGCCGGCCGCCAGGTCGCGGCGCTCGTCGTCGGTGGTCAGGGTCTCGGCGATCCGCGCCGCCGCCGTCTTCAGGCCCGAGAACGAGAAGTCGCAGTCTTTGCGGCCCAGCAGGGCGCGCGGCAGCGGATAGCGGTCGGGGTTTCCGCCGACGGCCAGCTTTTCCAGCGCCGGACCGCCCGGATAGGGCAGGCCCAGGCTCTTGCCGATCTTGTCGAAGGCCTCGCCCGCGGCGTCGTCGATCGTGGTGCCCAGGCGCTTGCAGGCGCCGACGCCGGCGACTTCCAGCAGCTGGCAGTGCCCGCCGGAGACCAGCAGGAGCAGGAACGGATAGGCGACCTCGGCGCCCAGACGGGCGGAGACCGCGTGGCCCTCCAGGTGGTTGACCGCCACCAGCGGCACGTCCCGCGCCAGCGACACCGCCTTGCCGAACGCCAGGCCGACCATGACCCCGCCGACCAGGCCCGGACCCGCCGTCGCCGCGACGCCGTCGAGGTCCTCGAAGCCGAGTCCGGCCTTCCGGATCGCCTCGGCCGCGATGGCGTCGATCGACTCGACGTGGGCGCGGGCGGCGAGTTCGGGCACCACCCCGCCGAACGGCGCGTGCTGCTCGAACTGGGTGCCGATGATCGAGGACAGCACCTCGACCGTGCCGTCCTCGGCGCGGCGCACGACCGAGGCCGCGGTCTCGTCGCAGCTGGTCTCCAGGCCGAGGATGGTGAGGCTCGAGGGCTTAAGGGCGGTCATCTGGTTGCGGGGCTTTCGCCGCTCCTGTAGCAGCGAGGATGAATTTCGCATCCGCAGGTAACGTTCCGACCGTGTCCCGGCAACCTCCCATCCGCATCGGCGCGCGCGGCTCCAAGCTGTCGCTGGCGCAATCTGGACTGATGCAGGCCCGTATCGCCGCCGCCCTCGGCGCGCCCGCCGGCGCTTCCAAGGACGAGATCGAGGCCGTCGCGCCGCTGATCCCGATCGTCACCAGCGGCGATCGCATCCAGGACCGCCGCCTGATGGAGATCGGCGGCAAGGGCCTCTTCACCAAGGAGATCGAGGAAGCCCTGCTGGACGGCCGCATCGACTGCGCCGTCCATTCGCTGAAGGACATGCCCGCCGAGCTGCCGCCGGGCTTGGTCCTTGCCGCCACGCCGGAGCGGGAAGATCCGCGCGACGCCTTCATCAGCCATATCTGCGAGCGCTTGGAGGACCTGCCCAGGGGCGCGCGCCTCGGCACCGCCTCGCTGCGCCGCCAGGCCCAGGCGCTGCACGTGCGGCCTGATCTCGAGATCGTCATGCTGCGCGGCAATGTCGACACGCGCCTGGCCAAGCTGGAGCGCGGCGAGGCCGACGCCATCCTGCTGGCCCAGTCGGGCCTGAACCGCCTGGGCCTGGGTCACCTGACCAAGAGCTGGATCGACCCCGACGCTTGCCCGCCGGCCCCAGGCCAGGGCGCCCTCGTCATCGAGACGCGGGCCGAGGATGTCGGCGCGCCGTGGCTGGACGCCATCCGTTGCCGTCCGACCACGATCGCCGTCGCCGCCGAGCGCGGGGCGTTGCTGGCGCTGGAGGGCTCGTGCCGCACGGCCATCGGCGCCCGCGCCACCCTGGACGGCGCGCGCCTGTCGATGATCGTCGAGGCCCTGACCCCGAACGGCGCCCAGCGCTTCCGACGCCATGGCGAGGTCACGCTGTCGGGCGCTGACGACGCCGGCGAAGCCCTGGCCCTGGGCCTGAAACTGGGCGGCGAGGTCCGCGCCGAAGGCGGCGACGCCATCCTGCTGCCGGAATAGGCCATGGGTGAGGGCGCGCCGGTCTGGATCACCCGCGCCCTTCCTGGCGCCGAGGCGACCGCAGCCAAGGTCGCGGCCCTGGGCTTCACGCCGGTCGTCGATCCGTTGCTGGAGGTCGCGCCGAGCGCGGCGTCGATCGATCTGGCGGGCGTCTCGGCCCTGGCCTTCACCAGCGTCAACGGCGTCCAGGCCTTCTCGGCGCTTTCCGATGTTCGGGCGCTGCCCGTCTTCGCCGTGGGACGCGCCACGGCGTCGGCGGCGCGCGAAGCCGGCTTCGCCCAGGTCGCCAGCGCTGAGGGCGATGTCGATGACCTGGCCCGCCTGGTCGTCGCCGCCGCGCCGGGCCCGGTCCTCTGGGCGGGCGCGCGGGAGCCGGCGGGCGATCTCGTCGGGACGTTGAATGAGGTCGGCGTCGCGGCGCGCGGCGTGGCGGTCTATGAGACGGTCGAGCGCGCGCCGTCCGACGCGACCGTGGCCCTGCTGGACCAGCCCCTGACCGTGCTGCTGCACTCGCCTCGCGCGGCGCGACGTCTGGCCGATATTCTGGGACGCCGACCCGCCGCCGCCTTGCGGGCGCTCTGCCTTTCCAAGGCGGTCGCCGCGCCTTTGGAGCCGCTGGTCGAACCCGGCTCTGTGGCCTGCGCGCCGCGCCCGGACGAAACCGCGCTGCTCTCCCTGCTGACAGCTTAAGCGCAAAGTTGCGCGGCGCGGCGGCGTGGGGCACGAATGGCGTATGAACGCCGCACCCGACCCCGCTGAAATCGTCGCCCCCAGCGATCCGGCGCTGTACGCGCGCAAGAGGGTGATGGGCCCCAGCGTCTGGGTCTGGCTGTTCCTCTGCCTGCTTTGCGCGGTGCTAGGCGCGGGCGTGGCTTGGTTCGGACCGACCCTGTTCCCGGCGAAGTCCTCGCCGACGGCGCCGATCTCCGCCGCGCCCAGCCCCAAGCCGATCGCCGAGCGCCTCGCGCCGACCCCCACGCCCACCGTCGAGGCCAGCGTCGCCGCGCCGGTCGCCCCCGCCGCCGATGTCGAGCGCCTGGACGGTCGGGTCACCGCCCTGGAGACGACCCAGAAGAGCGTCGCGGACGCCGCCGCCGCCGCCCTGGCGGTCTCGACCATGGCCGAGGCGGCCAACAGCTCGCGTCCCTTCCCGGAGGAGCTCGCCGGCCTTCAGCGCGTCCTGCCCGGCTCGCCCAGCCTACGGGCCCTGGAGCCGCTGGCGCGCCTGGGCGCGCCGACGCGCGCCGGCCTCGCCGTCCAGTTCGGCAATCTGGCGGGCCGCGCCGCCAGCGCCGCGCGCAATCCCGGCGCCGACGCCGACCTCTTCGCGCGTATCCGCTACGCGCTGTCCAGCATCGTCTCGATCCGTCACGTGGGCTCGATCAAGGGGTCGACGCCGGATGCGATCCTCGCCCGCGCCCAGGTGCTGCTGGACGAGGGCGATATCGAGGGCGCGGTGGCGGCGCTGGAAGCGCTGCCAGACCCGGCCCGCGAGGTGTTGGCCCCCTGGTTCGCCGCCGCCAACCGCCGCGTCGAGATCGACCGCCACGTGGCCTCGGTCCGCGCCGACGCCCTGGCGTCCCTGGCTCGCATCACGCAGGCCGCCCCATGACCCGCGTCGTCTTCGCCCTTTTCCTGGTGGCCGCCGTGGCGGTCAGCGTGCTGGCCCTGACCGGCGAGCCCGGCCGCGCCTCGCTGGAATGGATGGGCTGGCGAATCGAGATGACGGCCGCCGCCGCCGCTCTGCTGACCCTGTTCTCGGCCCTGCTGTTCACCGTGCTCTGGCGCGGCGTGATCTGGATCGTCGAGGCCCCGCGTCGCGCCGCCCGCGCCCGGGCCGAGGCCAAGCGCAAGCAGGCCATCGAAGCCCTAACGCGCGGCTTCCTCGCGGTCGCGGCCGGCGATGGCTCCGAAGCCCGCCGACTCGCCCAGAAATCCGCCGAACTGGCCGAGGACGCGCCCGGTCTGGTCCGCGTCCTGGCCGCCCAGGCCGCCGAGACGGCGGGGGATCGCGGCGCGGCCGCCAGCGCCTACAACGCCATGCTGGGCTTTCCAGAGATGCGTCTGGCCGGCCTGCGCGGGCTGATGCAGGCGGCTCAGGCCGATGGCGACCGGCAGGCGGCGCTCCGCTACGCCGAGACCGCCTATGGCCTGGCCCGCACCGCCCGCTGGGCCTGGCGCGCCCTGCTGGAGGCGCGGCTGGAGGCCGGCGACTGGGCCGCGGCCCTGCAGCTGGTCCAGGGCGCCCTGGAACGCAAGATCGTCTCTCCGGCCGTGGCCGAGCGCAGCCGCGCCGCCCTGCTGGCCGCCTCGGCCGCCAGCCTCGAGGACTCGCCGGACCCGAAGGTCCGCGCCCAGGCGCTCGACTTCGCCAACCAGTCGGTGAAGCTGAAGCCCGACTTCGCGCCGGGCGTGATCATGGCCGCCCGCCTGCTGGCCGACGACGGCAAGACGGCCAAGGCCGGCCAGCTGATCGAGACCGCCTGGAAGGCGCAACCTCACCCGGCGCTGTGGCTCGCCTATCGCGACCTGAAGACCAACGAGACGCCCAAGGCCCGCGCCCAGCGTCTGGCCGCTCTCGCCGCGATGCGCCCCGAGGTTCGCGAGAGCCTGATCCTGCGCGTCGAAGCGGCTCTGATCGGCGGCGATCCGATCGCCGCCCGCGCCGCGGCCCGGCTTTTGGACGACGAGGCCCCGACCGCCCGGTTCGCGGGACTGATGGCCCGCGTCGCCGCCGCCAACGGCCAACCCGACGAAGCGCGCGCCTGGATCGCGCGCGGCATCGACGCCCCGCGCGAGCCCGACTGGTCCGACCTCGACCCCGAGGGCCGCGCCTTCGCCTATCAGCGCGAGGACTGGGCGCGCCTGGCGGTCAGCTACGCCGAAACCGGCCAGCTGATCCATCCGCGCCACGAGCGCCGCGAGCGCACGATGAGCGACCTGCCCGAGATCCCGTCGGCCTACGTCGAATCGACGCCGTTCATTCGCGCGGCCGAGACCGGCGGCGCCCTGATGCCCATTCCGGACGATCCGGGCGTGTTCGACGCCCCGCCGCTTCCGGACCCGCCGGAACCGGCTCCCGCGCCCCGTCGCAATTCTAGTGCAAGACGGCGCTTGGCAAGCGGCTCGCGCCCCGCTAAATAGGCGCTCCCTTCGCTCCGGGATCGCTCCCGAAGCGTCCGTGGGCCGCCTTAGCTCAGCCGGTAGAGCGGCGCATTCGTAATGCGTAGGTCAGGTGTTCGAGTCACCTAGGCGGCACCACTTTTTCTCAATAAAATCAGCATATTATACACCTTGCGCCGACCGGTGCTTAGCGCCTGCGTTGAGCGTGGAACCAAGGTGGAAACACCGCGCGAAAGTGATCTTATCCACAGATAAGTGTGCTGCCACACGGCCTACGCCGCCGAACTCGTTCAGCTCGGAATCTCAAATGGGATCCTACAGCCTCAAACGAACTATGCGGCAGCGCGCGCTTTTACGCTCTCCAGGATCTCGATGACGGCAGTGGTGTCGGCCAAGCTGAAGAGTCCCGCGACGCCCAGCGGATTGAAGTCCGTGAACGGGCTTTCGTAAAGCAGCCCCGGCTCCATCTGCCCCCGTTCTGTCAGATGCGTGATGACCATGTTCAGGAACTCGATCTGGCTCGCGGAGAGGTTCCGGCCCGTCATGAAGCTCGCAAACGCGGAATTCGCGGCCTCGCGGTCAAGGCCGACCAACGAGCGGACGAAGAGCCCTAGACCGCCTTCCGCGCGAACCCGCTCTATATCATCCGGCTCCGCGACACCGGCGTGCACAAATATCCGCTCTAGCTCGGCGAGGTCGGTCGCCGTCAACGGTTCGTTCCTGCGAAGCTTCAGCACGGCGATGTGGTTGGCGTTCTCCTGAAGGAAATGCTGAGCCTTTCGCCGGAAGCGTTCCATGTCGGCGCCGACATTGGTTCCCCTCAGCTCAATCTCGGTCCCGACGCCGATCTCATCCTCGAAGTCCGTTCGGACGATCGAGCGCGGCTTCGCCTCGATAAGCTTGATCAGGCCGCGTAAGCGACGGCGCAGCGTCTCCAGAATTGGAACGGTGACGCCTTCCCAATAGTCGTCAGACTGGATTTCAAGGATCAGCGCCATCTCATGGGCGACCATGGGAATGGTGCGCTTCTCCTCAAGCAGGCCCGCCAATCCGACGATCTTTTCCCGCAGCCCCTGGAAGCTGGCTTCCGAGCGAAGAAGCGCTAGCTGGGCGCGGAGCACAAGAAGATCGAACTGCTTCGCTGCCACGTCTTCGTCGGTAACGCTGCTGGGGAGCGCCGCGATCTGATGGGTCAACTCGGCTTGATCGTCGAGACCTAGCCGGCGCCATGCATCCGGGTCAGCGTACTTCTCGACCAGACGCCGCTTAGGCCGGACCAGGAAGTTGTCCAGGCTCATGCCTTGGACGATCTCACGCAGCCCTTCGGCTAGGTCGTCGCGCAGCGCCTGTGTTTGGTCATGGCCTGCGTAGCTTTCCGCTACGGCGGAGACATCCGTTTGCCCCTCTGGGAAAACGCCAGGCGGCGTTGGTCTGGGTAAGCCGTCCAACGCGCTGATCAGCTCGACGCGACTGGCGAATAGCCGTTCGCTCAGAGAGGCGCCAATCGAGCCGTCCGTGACATTCGGGTTCTGGTTGAAGAATTCCAGGTTCTGACAGAAGTCGAAGATCGTGAAGAACGCCTTGTCCTGGCCGGGACCGAACAGGTCTGGGCACAGGCGCGTCCCGCGCCCCACCATCTGCCAGAACTTCGCCTTGGACCGCACGATCTTGAAGAAGACGAGGTTCACCACCTCCGGCACATCGATGCCGGTGTCCAGCATGTCGACCGAGACGGCGATATGCGGGGCTTTGTCGGCCTGGGAGAAGTCGTCGATCAGGGTCTGCGCATAGGGATCGCTGGAGATCACCACCCGCGCGAAACTGCCTGCCAGCGCGGGATAAGCTAGGTCAAAGCGCTCGACGATGAAGCGCGCATGGTCCTGGTTCTTGGCGAAGATGATGGTCTTGCCCAGTCGGTCGCCATCGGCGACGCGCTGACCGTGCGTCATCAGGTGTTCCAGCACCTTGTCGACGGTATCGGCGTTGAACAGCCACTTGTTGACCGCTGCTGGCTCGACGACCGCCGGCACATTGCCGTCTTCGTCCCATTCGACGGCGTCCCAGGCTTCCTTCTCGTCGTCGGAGAGGTCGTCGTAGCGGATGCCTTGTCGCTCAAAGCGAAGCGGCACCGAGATCGCCTTGGGCGGCACCAGATACTTGTCGCCGACGGCCTCATCCAGACCATAGGCGTCGGTCGGCACGCCGCTCTGAAGGTTGAACAGTCGGTAGGTGTCGCGGTCTATCTCGTCCCTGGGCGTCGCCGTCAGGCCGACGAGCATGCTGTCGAAGTAGTCGAAGATCGCGCCGTACTTGCGATAGACCGATCGGTGGGCCTCATCAATGATGATCAGGTCGAAGTGACCGGGGCCAAAGCGTCGCGCCACGCTATCGTCCTTACGGTCGATCAGGCCCATCATCGTCGGATAGGTCGAGACGTAGACCCGTCCCGTCGACTCCCGATCGGTCATCAGATTGACCGGCGCGGACGAGGGGAGGAACTTCTTGAAGGCGGCGGCGGCCTGCTTCACCAGCGCCTTGCGATCGGCGAGGAACAGGATGCGGCGCGCCCAGTTGGCCTTCATCAGAAGGTCCGCCAGAGCGATGACCGTCCGCGTCTTGCCCGAGCCCGTCGCCATGACCAGAAGGGCGCGGCGTTGCTTGTCGACCTCGAAGGTCTCGGCCACCCGCCGGATCGCCCGCGTCTGGTAATAGCGCCCGGCGATCTCACTATCGATCTCGATGCTCGCGAGGCTGCGCAGGCTCGTGCGGCGGCGGATCGCCAGTTCCAGTTCGTCCTTGGTCAGGAAGCCCTGCACCGGACGCGGCGGATAGCGCCGATCATCCCAGATCCAGTGCTCGTAGCCATTGGTGTAGAAGATGATCGGGCGCTGGCCGGTCTCGGCTTCCAGGCAGTCGGCGTAAAGCTCGGCCTGGCGCTGGCCGACGCGGGCGTCCTTGCGCGTACGCTTGGCCTCGACCACCGCTAGGGGTTTGCCATCGTCGCCTCGCAGCACATAGTCCACGAAGCCGACGCCCGGCTCATTGGGCATTCCGGCGACCTCGACCTCTAGAGCCAGGTTGCCAGCTTCCACCGACCATCCGGCCTCCAGCAGCAACTTGTCGATAAAGAGATCGCGGGTCGCCGCCTCGCCGTAGTCGTGGTCATCGGGCTTGGCGCTGTTCGTGGCCTTCGTGGCGGCGATCTCGGCGCGAACGGCGGCAAGCTCCGCCTCCAGGGCTAGGCGTCCCTCCTCACTGGCCCGGGCCTTGGCCTCGGCGGCCTCGCGGGCCTTCACGGCTTCGACGAAACGCTCCGCAGCGGCGTTCAGCTGCTCCAGGCGTTGCGCGGGCACCGCCTTGTTGAGGGGGAGGGTGTCCGCCGAGAATGTCAGCGAGCCGGAGGGCTTTTCCCCACGGGCATAGGTCCGCGCCAGCCAATAGCCGACGTGGAAGAGCTCCCGCGCCGCCGCTATGCCGTCCGAGGCGGGGACGGCGCGCGACTCATGTGCCGCGCGGTTGCCCAGATCCTTCAGGATGCGCGCCTTAGCCGAGAGCGCGGACCCGACAAGGGTTCTGAACGTCGGCTCATGGATCCGCGCCGATAGCGTCCGCTCATAGGGCGACTTCAGTGTGTTGTCGTGGCGATAGAGCCAGTCGACGATCGTCTCCAGGGTCAGGCGGGCGTAGAAGCAGGCCCCCCGCGCATCCGTGCGCGCCAAATTCTCGACCCGAACCGCCAGGTCGTGAACCTCTGGAAACTCCGGTGCGAGGAAGGCGAACTGGGACATCAGGCAAGCCCCGCCTTTTTCTGGATGAAGTGGTTCATGCGCTCAGCCAGCGCCTCGCGCCTCTGAGCCAGGAAGTCTGGATAGGTCCCGACCGTCAGCACGCTTGGATCCGTCGGCACGCATTGCGAGGAAAGCGCCTCGACGCCTCGCTTGGCGATGATCTCCGGCAGGTACTCCGAAGGCGGCTTGCGCCCTAGCTGCTGGTTTGTGCGTCCCGAGATGAAGGCCATATTGGCGATCTCGTTGATGTCGCCGGTCTCGAAGCCGTGATCCTTCAGAAGCGCCTTCGGATAGATGTGATGCCACTGGATGAAGTGCATCTTGCCCTGGTGGGTCAGGGATAGGCCAAGGCCGCTGTGCCAGTCCTTGGCGCCGGCATCCTTCAGGGCCAGGTAGGCCAGCGAGAACAGAGGGCTATTGGAGCCACGGGCTTTCAGGTCGCCCGGCTCGATGTGCAGTCGCCCGAATTGCCGTTCGACAATCGACAGGAGCTCGGCGGCGTCACAGCCTCGCCGGAAAATGACGGCGAGGTCCTCGTTTAGCAGGGTCTCGGTCGAACCGCGCGAATAGCGGCCTCGGGCGTTAGCGACCAGCAGCCAGTGCAGCAGCGCCCGCTCCTCGGCCTGATCCAGCTTGTGGTTCTTGGCGTGACCAAAGGCCGCTAGTGCGTGGAGGAACATCGGCGAGGACAGCAGGCTCTGGTCCTCGATCCCCGCATTGGCCCGAAGGAAGTTGATCGCGAAGTTGAGGCCGCTCTTGGCCTGTTCCCAGCCCGCTTGCAGGCGTTCCAGCGAGGTCGAAGCCACGCTCCGGAAGAGGCACTGCCCGGTGGCGAACACAACGATCGCCCGGACAAGTTGGCCCAGGTCGATGAAGAAGCCGCTGGTCTCGCATTCGGCCTGATAGGCTTCCAAGAGCGGCAGCAGGTTCCGCCAACGCGAGGTCATCTGGGCGAGGGCCAGGTCGGAGGACCGCAGCTTGGCGCCCGCCGAGTTCACCCGCACAAAGATCTCGGTGACCTCGTCGTAGCTCATGCTCCGTTCCAGCACGTGGACGACGTAGCCGTAGTCGCGGATCTTTTTCAGCCGAGCCAGACGCGCTTGGTACTTGGCGAGGCGGGGGTCATCCAGGCTGCTCACGCCCGCCTTCTTGAGGATCGCGAGCTCTTCCTTCTCGAAAACGTCGCTGACCGAGACCCAGTTCGGCTGCGCCTCGATCGCCTTGCTGGCGACGACGAAGGTCCGTTGATTGAAGCGGTCGCTGACGGCGTTTTCCTCGCTGGCTTCGTCGGCGTCGTCAGTCAGCTCGTCGTCGGGCGTCAGCGGGCTCTCGTCCGGCGTCTCTTCCTCGACCTCGGCGCGGGGTGGGCCATCTGGGTGGTCGAGATTGAACAGGATGCGCACGGGGCGCTTCCGGCCTCGCACCGTCACTGGCTCGCCGCTCAGCACGGCGGTTAGCGAGGTCAGGCGCTGCTGACCATCTAGTAGCAACTTCCGACCAGCGAAGGCGGTGGTCTCCTGAGCGACGGCGAAGTCGCGGGTCGGGACCGGTTCGTCGGTTTCCCACATCAGGATCGAACCGGACGGATAGCCGCGATAGAGGCTGTCGAACAGGTCCCGCACCTGGGTTCCGCGCCAGACATAGTGGCGCTGGATCTCCGGCAAGCGCAGCTCGCCGCGCCGATACATGTCGACCAAGGTGCTGATCGGGACGGTCTGCTGCTGCATGGCTCAGAGCTCTCCCCGGAACGCGCGGTGTTGGAGGGAGGCAAAGAGGGCGTCGAGGTGGGCGAGTTGACGATCTCCGGCGCTTCGGTTGAGCTCAACCTCTTTGTAGAAGTCAGCGAAGCTATCTTGCTCTTCCCTAGGGGGCACCAAGACGGGGAATTTCTTTAGGTCACCTAGGTTTATCCCCTGGACGGCGATCCCCCGGGTTCGCTCGGCCATCCATCTCTTGCTGAGTGGATGCTCCATTAGCGCGCGAACAAAAATGGGGTTCGCTCCCACAATAGCTAGACGTGCCGTATCTTGGGTGATGTTGGCGCCATCAGCCTCCGGTGGAACAAGAGCCATCCTGCCGACGTGTCCTCGAATACTTATCAGCACATCCCCAGTTCGCAACGTGGAGCGTCGATATTGATGTGAGATTTCGGGGCTGGTGCGACGCAGTTGATCAGTAAGAACTCGCCCACCTTTTATGTCCACAACTCGCACATAGGGCACGCCATCGAGTAGGTCGGGGCCCGGCTTCAGAATGCCGTAAGTTATTGGCCTGTCGGAATCTATAAGCGATACAAGCTCGACCGAAGGATACAAGCGCTTGGTTCCGACGGGGTCGCCGAACATGGCTTGAAACTTTGCGCTAACCAAGGCCGCCATGCGCGATGAGTGCTCCCGCCGCTTGCGGCGCAGGGCATCGGCTTGGTCGAGGATCGCCGCGATCCGCCGCTGTTCGTCGAGTGGTGGGAGGGGGATGGTGGTTTCCTTCAGGAACTTGAAGTGCCTGGAGTACCCAGCACTTTCAATCGGAACCTGCTGGAGGAAATGAAAAACGTATTTTGGGTCGACGCCGGCCTTTGCCCGCAGGACTTTCGTTCCATCTGCCCCCAGGCCGAAAGGAAAATCGACGTATTTGAAGATACGTGTGTGATCCCCAAAAATGATCAGGGGTAGGGGAGACTGGCAGAGGCGGGATGCATCATTTGTGTAACCCGCGACTAGCGCCTTGCCTTGATCGACTATTGGATAATCGCCACTATCAAGATAGTCGCTCTGTAGCGTCTTGATATTGCCACCAGTCAAATCCTCTAATGCTTCGCTAAAGGCGATCCGCGTGAAGGACCGGCTCACCCCACCATCTCCTCAAGCTTCACCAGCCCCTCGGCGATCTCGGCCTCCAGACGCTTCAGCTCGGCGATGAGCTCCGCCGGACTCTGGTGTTCGACGGCTTCGTGGACGGCTTCCTTGTAGCGGATGATTGAGAGGTCATAGGCCCCGTCACTGGCGATGGCGGCCTTATCGACCACGAAGCTCTGGGCCGTGCGCGGGCGCTCATGTTCCGCGCCGTTGCGCTCCACCCAGCGGGCCAGGACGTCGGGCAGGTTGTTCTTGTCGTGCTCGGCCTCGGTCAGCGGGGTCTTGGGCGCGACGCCCAGCTTGTCGTCCGGCAGCAGGGGCTGGCGCTTGTCGTCCAGCGACCACCCGTCAGCCTTCATGTCGTAGAACCAGACCTTGTCGGTACCGCCGACGCCCGTCTTGGTGAAGATCAGGATGGCGGTCGAAACCCCGGCATAGGGCCGGAACACGCCCGACGGCAGCGAGATCACCGCGTCCAGCTTGTGGTCCTCGACAAGCATCCGGCGCAGTTCCTTGTGGGCCTTTGACGAGCCGAACAGCACCCCGTCTGGCACGATGACCGCCGCGCGTCCGCCGGTCTTCAGCAGGCGCAAGAACAGCGCCAGGAATAGAAGCTCGGTCTTGCGGGTCTTGACCACGCGCTGCAGGTCGACGGCGGTCTGCTCGTAGTCCAGCGATCCCGCGAACGGCGGGTTGGCGAGGATCAGGTCGTACTTTTCCTTCTCGCCGGCGATATCCTCGGACAGGGCGTCGCGCGCCTCGATCACCGGGTTGTCGACCCCGTGCAGGATCATGTTCATCGAGCCGATCCGCAGCATGGTCGGGTCGAAGTCGAAGCCGTGGAACGCCTTGGCTTGGAAGTGCTCGCGCAGATCCTTGTCGCGGAAGATTTCCGGGTGATGAGCGCGTAGATACTCGCCCGCCCCGACCAGGAAGCCGCAGGTGCCGGCGGCGGGGTCGCAGATGACTTCCTTGGGTTTGGGCTGCATCAGGGCCACCATCAGGTTGATGATGTGGCGCGGCGTGCGGAACTGACCGTTCTGACCAGCGCTGGCGATCTTGCCCAGCATGTACTCATAGACGTCGCCCTTGGTGTCGCGATTGTCCATCGGCACCCGGTCGAGCTTGTCGACGACTTTCGCCAGAAGGGCTGGCGTCGGGATGGCGAACCGCGCATCCTTCATGTGCTGGGACACGGCACTTTCGGCGGCGACCTTCTCGCGGATGAAGGGGAAGACGTGCTCGTCCACGATCCGGAACATTTCCCGGGCTTCGAAGGTCTTGAACCGCGACCAGCGCAGGTTCTCGTACAGCTCGCCACCAAGCTCCAGGAGTTCCTTGTTGCCGCGCCCGTCACGCCCCTCGGGGAAGATTCGGCGCGCCAGTGGCTGCTTCAGCGTCTGAGCCTTGTGCTCTTCGACAGCCTGCAGCTCGTCCAGGCGGCGAATGAACAGCAGATAGGTCAGCTGCTCCATGACGCTCAGCGGGTTGGAAACCCCGCCCGACCAGAAGTCATTCCAGATCCCGTCGATCTGGTTCCGGATGTCGCCGACCAGCATTAAACGCTCCCCCGCACTAAACCCTTGGCGCTGGCCAGCGCCATCTCGAAAGCCTCGCGATTGGCGACGATCACCGGCGTTTCCGACGGCAAGTCGTGGTCCAAATCGAGGCGCAACCTCTTCTTCAGGTAGTAAAGCAGAGCTTTGCGCACGGAAAGCTCCACCGAACCCATTGGCATGTCGTACTCCCAGGCCACCGCTTCCTGCTGGCTGGCTGACAGCGCTGGGTTGGGCGCGAGCTTGACGCCGAAGGTGTCGCTCCAATCCTGATCGGCTGAAGGGCCGGCGCCGGCTGGACCTTTGGCGCGAAGACCGCGCCAGCGGGACAGGACGAAGTCCTTAAACACGCCGTCGATGTGACAGAAGCCGCGCACGTGCCACCGCAGGCCGTCCGACCCGAAGGCGTGCGGCGTGATCCTTCGCCATTCCGCGTCGGGGCGCAGCGGGCTCATCGACTGATACCAGACCTCGACCGAGGCGCCCTCGCGTATGACCGCCAGCAGGTCTCTCAGGAGCTGAGGGTCCACCCGGCGGGCGGGCGCCGGCATGGCTTGGGCGTCAGGCGCGACGCCAATCCATGTCTCGTCCAGGCTTATGACGCCCTCGGCCTTGGCCCTTAGTTGGGACAGGTAACGATCGGCGCTCAAGGCCAGGTAACGCGGGGCGAACTCCGGCGTCGCGACGTAGCGCTTGGCGCTAGCGTCGTAGACTAGGTTCGTGGGGGCCAGCTCGCGATATTGGCTCAGGTCGTTCGATGCCTGGGGCGTGGAGACCCCGAAACGGTCTGTGATGTCCGACCGATTGACGCCCCCCTCCCAGAAGGCGCGGAACTCAATGAATTCAAGGCGCTGCTCCGCGCCCCATCGCATTTTTGCCCCGTCGCTCGGATTGGTCATAGCGGTCCGATCAGAATAGTAACTTGACGGGTATAAAAACCCGACCCATAAAAATACTATTCCCATCGGCGCCGCCGGTCAATTCCGGACCGCCTTCACAGCGAGATCACTCCAATGGCCGACCTCCAAGTTACCTGCATCACCAAGTTCCAGCGCCAAAATACGCACGAGGCGATCACTCACCTCGGCGGACCGGGCAGCGGCGCTATCCCTGCGTGGTATTCGACGCGCCAGCAGGTCATCGACCTCATCAATGGCGGCGTTCACACGTTCTACACCCGCGTCAACGGTGTCCGTGCGAACGTTGAGGTGCGCGGCTATCGGCCCAATCAATACCTTCAAACTCGCGCTGACGGGGACTGGAACAACAATCTCCTGGCTCTGCCGGACTGCGCCTAAGCCGTCCGCCGCGAGGTGAACCCGCCTCGCGGCGGCCCCTAGCGATTTGCATTGAATGGAGACTGTTCCCCATGCTCGCTCTGTCCATCACCACCGCAATCGCGGCGGTTCTGGCTTGCGCCTTTGCGCTCGTGTCGCTGTTGAAGCGCTCCACGCGCGCACAGATGGATCCGGAGACCACCGCCAAGCTGATCGCTTTGGAGGCGGCGCTGAAGGACATTCAGCGCGCCGCCCGCGAGGATAATCAGGCGCTGCGCGATGAACTGCGTAACAGCCTCTTGGGTCACCAGCAGGCCCTCGAAGCGCGTCTGGCGTCGTTCGGCCAGGCGCAGAGCGAACAGCTCGCGGCCATGCGAACTGAAGCCTCCGATGGTCGCGCCAAGCTGGAAGAGGCGCTTAAGATCAGCACCGACGCCTTTGCCAACACACAGACGACGCGGCTGGGTGAAACGAACCAGGCGATGAAGGAGCTGGCCGAGCGCTTGCAGAAGGATCAGCAGACGGCGCGCGAGCAGCAGAAGCAGGGGCTAGATGCGGTCGCGCAGAAGATCCAGGCGCTGACGGAGGCGAACGACAAGAAGCAGGACGCGATCCGCGAGGCGCTGACGACCAATCTCGACCAGCTGCGGAAGGATAACGAGGCCAAGCTGGAGCAGATGCGCGTGACCGTGGACGAGAAGCTCCAGGGCACGCTGGAGACGCGTCTAGGCGAGTCCTTCAAGCTGGTCAGCGATCGTCTGGATCTGGTCCACAAGGGGCTTGGCGAGATGCAAAACCTCGCGACCGGCGTGGGCGATCTGAAGCGCGTCCTGACCAATGTGAAGTCGCGCGGCGGTTGGGGCGAAATGCAGCTGAGCGCGCTACTCGGCGATATGCTGACGCCGGATCAGTTCGAAGCCAACGTCCACATTCTGCCTGGTTCCAACGAGGTGGTGGAGTTCGCAGTTCGCCTGCCGGGGAAATTCGACGATACGCCGGTCTATCTGCCGATCGACGCCAAGTTCCCGCATGAGGATTACGACCGCCTGCTGACCGCTCAGGACAGCGGTATTCCCGAGGAAGTCGAGAAAGCGGCCATGGCGCTTGAACGCACCGTGCGTGCGCAAGCCAAGCTGATCTCTGAAAAGTACATTCACCCGCCGCACTCGACGGACTTCGCGTTCATGTACCTGCCAACCGAGGGTCTCTATGCCGAGGTGATCCGGCGCCCCGGGCTTTGCGCCGACTTGCAGTCCAAGCATCGGGTGATGGTGACAGGTCCGACGACGCTCACGGCGGTGCTCAATAGCCTGCAAATGGGCTTCCGCACCCTCGCGATCGAGAAGCGCTCCAGCGAGGTCTGGCAGGTCCTTTCGGCGGCGAAAGCCGAGTTCAGCAAGTACGGCGGGGTGTGGGACAAGCTCAGCAAGCAGCTTGAGACCGCCCAGAAGACCGTCGCCGAAGCGGGCCGCCGCACCAGGGCGGTGCAACGGAAATTGCGGGATGTGGAGACGGTCGAGTTGCCGGCTGGAGTCGATGTCCTTTCCGCGCTTCCCGACATCGATGCCCCCGATGATGAGGAGGGGGAGGCGGCGTAAGAGCGCGGCCAAAACCCAAAAGCATGGCGGGTGAGTTGCGGCGCGCTCGTTTGCCGGTTGAGGCGAGGCGCTGCATTTGCTCTTTTGATCTGGTGGAGTGTGGGGGCGCTCTGCGCATTGGCGCGCGCGGCCTCCGGGGAGGCGGACATGGATCTCGTACTAAATTTTATCCTTGAGCAGCTGGAACGCATTTACGGCAAGCCTTGGATCGCATTTTGCTTTTTCATCTTGATGTTCGCCATCGCTGGCGTGATCGAGGTCCGTAAACGTCGTCAGGTGGCGCCGTATCTAAAGGCCGCTCAAGCTCGGGTTAAGGCGCTGAGAGCTGCTCTAGGCGAGGCTCCCGAGGCCGTGGCTGAGCGTGAAGCCTTCAGTCGTAATTACTTCGACGTTGCGGCAGCGCTTAACGATGCGAGCGTCGGATCTGGCCCCCTCGTGCAGGCGTGGCGGGAGTTTCACGAGTCCATTATCGACGAGAATGCGTCGCCCATCCGCAACACGAACCGTCCTAGCGCCTACTTTCATCGTGCGGCCCCACGCCTGACGGATCTTGCGTTCGCCTCGAACGTGTTCGTTGCAGCTGGTCTGATCCTGACCTTCGTTGGCCTTGTGGTCGCGCTCCACACCGCCGCAGCAAACCTCAATGACCCGCAGAAGGCCAAGGAGGCGCTTACGCTTCTCCTCACTGTGGCCTCGGCGAAGTTTCTTACCTCCATCGGGGGGATCGGCGCCTCTCTGCGCCTGCGGATTGTCGAGCATCGCCTGGCTCGCAGGATCTATCGAGAGACTGAGCATATCTGCGAGCTTCTTGAGCGCGGTCTTCTGTACGTCCCGCCTCAGCGCCTGGCTGTGGAACAGCTGGAGGAGATGAAAGAGCAAACCGCTCAGCTGAAGTTCTTCAACCAGGACGTCGCGTTCCAGTTGGCCGACCGGATCAATGCCGGCGTAACTCAAGCTTTCGCTCCCATGGCTTCGTCCCTGACGGCGCTGAATGAGAACATGACCGCTGTCACGCAGGGCATCGGATCAGAGGCGGCGAAGGCGATCAAGGACGTCAGCGGGCAGCAGCTCCAAGGTCTCAGCGATACCCTTGCGGGCCTGACACAGAAGCTCGACGCTCTAACGGCTTCCGTCGGTCAATCTGGCGATCATGCCGCGCAGCAGATTCGCGCTGCGGGCGCTGACTTTGCTCAGGCCGCAGCTGATATCCGCGAAGCCTTCGATCGCCTTGTCGCCAATGTCGACGGTATGGGCGCGAAGCTCGCGGAGCAGGGCGAAAACGTGGCTCGCAATCAGGAGCAGACACTAGCGCGCGTTCTTGAGGGCTTGGAATCCGCTCAAGCGCGCTCCGCTGAATCCATCGCTGAAGCCGTGAGGGCGCTTCAAGAGGCAAGCGCCCAGGCAGCTGGTTCCATTCAGCAAGAGGTCGGCAAAGCGCTTGCGGACGGTGTCGCCGAGAGCCAGAGGACCTTTGGCATGGCGCTCGACGCTGCTGGAACACCCATCAAGGAGGCTGCGGCTGAGCTGACGCGCGCTGTTGGTGACGCGGCGACGAACGTTCAGAAGGCGTCGGAGAGCTTCTCGCGGAGCAGTGACAGCGCGGTCCGAACCGCAGAAGCCATGGAGGGGGTCACCGGGCAGGCCAAGTTCGCGGCCAACGCCATCAGCGACTCTATCAAGGGCTTTGCCACGGCGGCGGCGCCCGTCGCTCAAGCAGCGCAGGCAGTTAACGACGCCGCGAGCGGCATCGCCCGCGCGATCGAGGCGAACCGCTCTTCCAACGAAAGTGTCGTGAAGGGCCTGACGGAACTGATGGCGGGCATCCGTGAGACCCAAGAAGCAGCTGAGACAGCGTGGCGCGACTATCGCGCTCGTTTCGAAGGTGTGGACAAGGCGCTCGCACAGACGGCGGAAAAGCTCGGGCAAACGCTCGGCGACAGCTTCGACGAGTTCAGGCGCTTTGCTCAGTCCTTCGATTCAGAAATGTCAGCCGCTGTCCAAAGGTTCTCTGCGGGCCTGACAGCGATCGAAGAGTACGCCGGCTCGCTCGATGAGTTCGTCGATGACAATAAAAAGCAGCGCTTTGAGGCTGCCGAATGATCGCTGAAGAAAACTTCGAACACGCAGTAGAGGAAGAGAACTACTTCGTGTCCATGACGGACATGATGGTAGGAACCATTTTCATTTTTATCATCCTGCTTATGTACTTTGTGCTCCAATTTAGCACGACGATATCCCGCTTTCAGGACGTCAATGAGGCGAGGGCGAAGATCGCCGTTCAGCTAAAGGAGGAGTTGGAACGGCGCGGCGTCGCGGTGACGATCGAGGAGAACAGCAGTGTCCTGCGTCTAAAGGACAATGTTCTGTTCGATAGCGGTCAGTCAGATGTGAAGGTTGAGGGGCGAGGGAAGGTTGTGTCACTCGCCGAAAGCCTTCGCGCCGTTCTACCTTGCTACACAGATCAGGCCCCAGGCGCTGGGGGGAACGCGAAGATCTCATGCGAGAAGAGCCCGCATCGTATCGAGTCGCTTTTCATCGAGGGCCACACGGATACGGACCGGTTTAGCGGACTCGGCATGGTCGACAATCTCGACCTATCCGCAAAACGCGCCGCCAATGTGTTCAGGCGCTTGCGTGAAGCCGATGGCGGCCTAGCTGCTGTCTGCACCAATCGCGAAGGCGGGCGTTGCGTGCCTGTACTGAGTGTCAGCGGATACGGCGCTGACCGGCCAGTCGATGGCGACGTCATGGCAAAGGATCGAAATCGGCGGATCGATCTACGGATCGTCATGCACACGCCTCCCACGGACGAGTACAAGCGCGTCGAGGCCAAGGTGAGCGGCGAATGAGCCATTTAGCCGAACTCCTTGCTGCCCCCGATCTGCTCCTGCGGCGCGCCAAGTCAAAGGCGCCCGAGCCTCTGAAGCTCCGGAGAGCTGTCGCCGCCTTGCAGCAGTCGGCTACTGCCGAACGCTCCGAGGCGAGTATCGCGGAGATCCAAGAGCGGATCGCGTGGGCTGCGGAGCAAGGTATGTCGCTCCTATCTCGCCGCGATCTTCGGGAAGGCTGTCGCTCATTTCTGTACCCGCCACACCCTCCGGGTCGGTCTCCCGAAATCGGCGATAAACTTGTTGCGGAAGTGGTCACCCTGCAGCGACGCGCGGCTTACCTCGCGCTGATTGACGCCTACCTGGATTGCTTCGCGTACGATGACTCGGACATCGTGCGTCTCGCTCAAGCCCTCGCCAAAAGCGCGAAGACCTGGCCGTGGCGACCGACCGACCCATGGCCGCATAGGCTCAAGGCTTTCAACCTTTTTGATCCGGTCGAGGCTCCGTCTCGGATCGCGGCGGCGATACTCAAATCAAAGGACCCCGTGCGCGGTATCCTTATAGGCGCGGGATTAGATTCGGATGGCCGGCGGCTTGGTGGGCTCGTCGAAACGGCTTTCAAGGCGGCCTGTCAGATCGTTTCAGAGATGTCTTCAGGCGTAGCGCCATCCCCGCAAGACCGGTTGATTTCCTGGGCCACCGACAGCGGTAAGCCGCTCGATTTCCCTAAGGCTTGGCCCGCCTATGCAGGCGCGCTGTTCAAGCCTTGGGTCGGCAAAGAGCCAGCCGATGATCACCGTGCAAAATTGATTGAGTCGGCGTTGGGCTACGCCGGGGATCCCCGAGTGAACGAGGCGCGGTGGCGCCCTGTTCGGGATGAGTACGGCGATGCTTATGACGTCATTGTACGATGGCTGACCAAGGCGTCGGTTGAGCAGTTTTTCGATATCGTCAGCGAAACGATGACCGACCGCCCCGATATGTGGGAACAACGCCGTCGCTTTTGGACGCGCTACCTAAAAGCAGACAAGATCTCGGCTGCTTGGGTGGCGTTTGGTAGTGACGGTGCGTCTAGGGCAACTCGCATCGCTCGTAGCTCTGGCGACCGAGGGCTGACGATGTTCGGTCGCCTCTCTTCGGGGGGCGGGCGCACTGCCCAGCATGCATCTCTTATTATGCGGATCGGTGATCTAGTAGTGGCCGAGTGGAGCCACAACGGCAGATGCTACTTTTGGCATTACAGCGATAAGCGTGCCCCGAAGCTCTTTCGGAATAACGAGCAAGGTCGGGCGGACTACGATCCTTCAGAACTGATGGGCGCGCCGTTCGACGCTACTCATAGCATAGGCTGGGAGAGACGGATCGCGACCATCCTCCGAGATGAGGCGGGAGTCCGACTATGAGGGGGCTATTCCAGAGGAAGACCGATAAGGCGACAAAGGCCGCGACATTTGTATTCTCTCCCTCGGCGGAGGGGGGAAGGCTCGAACTGCGAAGCCCAAAGGGACTAGTTGCTCCCGTGGCTTGGCTTGAGGCGCGCCCCGAGGCGCGCCTTGGTATTGAGCATCTACAGATCGCCTCCGAGGATGGCGCAGGCTGTATCGCCCAAGACGATGGCTATCAGGTTTCAGCCGCTTTTCTGGCTGGGTTGGAGGCGCACGTCGCCGCTGACCTTGATATTCCAGCGCCAACGAACCTTGGATTGGATTTGAAATCCATTGGTAGGCTGGACCAGGACGATTTCTGCCTGAAATCACAGTGGGTTCGCCCCGGAGGGCAGCCTGTTCGGGCTGAACTTGTCGGGGCTATCCTGAAGACGCCCGACGGGCAGCGGCGTTTGCCTGAGCCGCTGTGGTCAATCTTTCATGCAGCTCAGGCCCTCTCGAAGCCTCTTGAGAAGTCTGAGCGCTTCCGGGCTGTGGCCAAACTTCGTGAGAAGTGGCCGGATGGCGCTCATGCGTCTGTTGAAAGCGACGCCTTCCTGAAGGATCTCCGAGTCTACTACGCGTCGAGTCTATCATTGCGACTTCGATCGCTGACGCCGGATCACACAGAATTCGATCCCGTCCTGTTCGGGGGAAAGGCCGCGAGGGACGCCGAAGCCGAAGGCCGGCCTGTCGACGAGGAAATCGATAGTGTCCTTACTCCCGCTGCGCAGAAGATCTTCTCGGAAGATCGCTTCAGGCGTGAGGGGGAGGCCCGCGCGGTCTATCCGCTTCGTGAGGGCGAATATGTCTTCATCGATCCCGCTCTTAGGCCGGTGTTGAACGTCGTTCGGCGACTTCAGGATGGCTCGGAGGCTGATCGTCGCGAATTCATCCTCAACCCTCGACGCATCCTTCAGGAGCGGATAGGGGAAACAAATCCTATTTCCGAGCGTCTCGACGAGCTTTTCATCGAGACAGACCAGTTCTCCAGCCGCGTGGCGGGCGTCGACGTTTGGCGCGCGCCAGTCCTCCCTTGGCTCACGCCTCTCGGTAAAAACCAGTGGCTTCCAGAGAGGTTTGGCATCCGCGTCGGAGACGACTACTTCGGCATCAAGTCGGAGAACCTGAAATCGGTTGTTGAAGCGGTCAGCGCCGCCGCGAGCTCAGGCGCGCCGCTCGTGGACCTCGAAGGCTTGCTCGATCCAGTAGATGGCGGACCACCGCCGCCGAATAGCTTGGCGACCAGCGACACTTTAATCGGTGCTGTGAAGAGCCTCGAGCCTCTGGTTCAAGCGACTAACGACGCCGACGGAATGGCCGAAGCTGAGCCGCAATCGTTCAATAGCTGGGCCGGAGACAAGCTCTTCCTTATCGTTCGGGAGAACTTCGAGGAAGTCGAATATGCGTCTATCGACGCGGCGGGTGAGGCCGAGCATGTCGAGTACGCACCAGTAACCGCTCCGAAGCGTCTAAGAACCACGCTTAAGCCACACCAAGTCCAGGGTCTGGGATGGCTAGCAAACTGCGCTAGGACAGGCCGTCCAGGCGCGCTCTTGGCCGATGATATGGGCCTTGGAAAGACGCTCCAGGCCATTGCTTTCATGGCATGGCTTCAAGAGGAGGCCGAGGCAGGGCGCCGGCCAAAAACGCCTTTCCTGATCGTCGCGCCTACGGGGTTGCTCGGGACATGGCGTCAGGAGATCCTTCACCATCTTGAGAAGAACCATCTCGGCCCGATGGTGTTGGCCTTCGGCTCGGACCTGAAAACGCTGCGCGATGAGGGCGGGTTTAGCGGGCGGGACATCGAGACCGGACGCGCCTCACTCAAAGCTGAAAACTGGCTGGACGCGGGCGTGGTGCTCACGACCTATGAGACGATGCGCGACTATCATTTCAGCTTCGCGCGCACCCGCTTCGGCTTGGTCGTCTACGACGAGATTCAAAAGCTCAAAAACCCCACCAGCCAGATGACCCGGGCGGCGAAGGCCCTAAATGCGGCCTTCACTCTCGGCATGACCGGCACGCCTGTGGAGAATCGGCTCCAGGACCTCTGGTCGATCATGGATGTCATCTCGCCCGGCCTGTTAGGCGCCAGCCGCGATTTCGAGCGCAGATACGCGCCGGACGATGTCAAAGCGCTCGCCGGCCTAAAGAGGCTGCTGACTGGCTCTGAGAGCGGAAGACCGGCCTATATGCTGCGTCGAATGAAGAGTGACGCGCTTGAAGGGCTACCTACGAAGCACGTCCACCGCCTTCCCGTCGATATGCCGAAAGCGCAGGCGGAGAAGTATCAGCAGATCGTGTTCAGGGCAGCGGCTTCCGCGTCTTCGGGAGGGGCGGGCAAGGGAAAAATGCTCGCAACGCTCGCGGCTTTGCGTGGCGTTTCACTACACCCTGTCGATCCAAGAGAGGCCCCCGCAGACCTCGATCTGTATGTGCAGGACTCCGCCCGGCTTTCGCACACGTTGCGTATTCTGGAAGAGGTTGCGGCGAACCGCGAGAAGGCGCTGGTCTTCGTGGAAGATCTAGCCATGCAGGAGCGCTTAGCGGGCTATATACAGCGCCGCTTCAAGCTTCCCAGTCTCCCGATGCGGATCAATGGGACGGTGCCAGGGCCTAGACGACAGGCGATGGTCACAGCGTTTCAGCAGAACCGCGAACGCTTCGATGTGATGATCCTGTCTCCGAAAGCGGGCGGCGTCGGGCTGACGCTGACTTCCGCCAACCACGTCATTCATTTGTCGCGGTGGTGGAATCCTGCGGTCGAAGATCAAGCGACCGACCGGGTGTTTCGCATAGGCCAGGGGCGCGACGTCCACGTTTATCTGCCGCTCTCGGTCCACCCGGATCCAACTATCCGGGATGCAAGTTTCGATCTCAGGTTGGACGCGCTGATCGATCGTAAGAGGCGGCTGACCCAGGATCTCTTTTTGCCGCCAGACCCCGAGGACGCCGAACTCACGGACTTGTTCCGGGAGGTGTCTTTGGCGGCGGACGTCGAAGCTCTCTCGGACGCCGCCGAGGGGGCGACGGAAACTCCGAAGGAGGCCGCTCCTGCGCCCGTTCCCGATAGGAACGAGCGTAAGACGCTCACCCTGAAGAATGAGATCGTAAAGACGGGAATAAGGAGGTTCCGAAGCGAGTCGGGCCAGGAGCGCCCTATCCGCGAAATTCTGTCGCCCTTCGTCGGAAGGGAAATTGCCCACGTAACTATCCGGGATCCTTACGCTATCGCTCATGTAAATTCGCGGCGAGCTCAGGTGCGGTTCCTGAGCGAGCTAAACGGTGTTGCAAAAGGGATCAGTGCTGCGACCATCGAATATGCCCCCGACATTGATGGGTTCGATGATGCTCTTTGCAGGCGGAGCTTTGGGGAGATATTCGCAGAACAACTCGGCAGTGGTCCTAAGCTCTCGCTCCAGCGGAGAAGGCGTAGGGCGACCGAAATGGACTTTCATGACCGCCGCATCGAACTCGATGTTGTTCATGCTGGCGGTTCAATAATGCGCCATGAGATTGATATCGGGCGAGGTCTTGAGGCGCTCTTCGATATCTCGAAGCAGTGCACTGTAACCTATGTGCCTCCTGTGATTTGAGTTGCCCAAGCTTGGGGCGCTTCTCTTAACTTTTGGCAGGCGCTTCGCGAGGGCCGGCGAAGTGGCCTTGGTTTGGGTGGCTTCTTCGAAGCCGACCTTCCCAAGTCCACGTCTTGGCCCATAGTGGGCTGGATGTGTTGGTTAGCCAGGTAACTTGTACGCTCTCTGTGGCTATTAGTTATTGAAATTATTCCATAACTTTAAATCGGCCCCTGCTGAGAGGCCGATTGAATGGTGTGTGGTTAAGCCGATCCCGCCTCTCCAAGGCGGTATGGGTGAGCGCGGGCTCGGCTAGACGTTGTCGATGGGCTGGGCGTTAGCCGATGAAGATCGGCTCTTTGGTGGTGGTGAACGCGTCGCGCTTTGTGGCGTAACGCAGCCATCCTCGTGCAGCGCCAGTGTGGGCTGCGGTGTTCGTCAAGTCGTAGGTCCGGTTGTTCGGCCCCAGAGGGTTGTGAAGGTCGGACCAATATCGGTCGAGGAAGTCCCGGCAAAAGTGCTCTTCAGCTGCACTGCGAAGGCCGATCAGCCCGTGGAAGTGGCGGATGCGCGCGTCGCTTTTCGTATCGACTTGCCCTTCCTCGAAACCGACTAGACGCGGCTTGTCCCTCTTGATGTTTCTGTACTCGCAAGACCTTGGGACGCCGCGCGGGCCATAGGCGAGGGCGGCGGACAGGCGCCTCAGCTTCGTCAGGGTCGTGGAGAACTGATGATGGGGGCAGTTTGGGGTGAGAGTGATGGCGAAGCAGCTGCCGTCTTCGGCCACCCAGTCACATATCGCCTCGATGGTCGCCTGTTTGTGGGCGCCATTGATCGTCTGGAGCGCCGGGATGTTCCCGCGCCCGATAGCTTTTTGCATGTTTAGAGATATCGCGTGTCCGCCATAGACGGGCGGAGTTCGTTACGGTCGCTGGTGCCGGGCTGGTGCTCGGTGAGAACAGCAGTTGTTTACGGACACTATTGTAGCGCGCCTGTCATGGAGCGCGAGGCCGTCCGGCTACTATGATCTACTACGCGGTTTCGCGTGTTGCTGGCGCTGTTGCGAAATTGGGTAGCGAAAAAAGACGAGGCGCCGGCGCCAGGCTATGCAAAGGCTGAAACACCCTAGCGCCCTTATAGGGCATGGTTCGCCGTCAAACTCGGCCAGCCATCCTGCTTCGGTAAGGCTGGGGAGTTGGGTTAGGACCAGCTAATTGGATGCGACTGGCGTTCTAAATGCGAAGAAACTACGAAAAAGATAGGAAGAAAATTGGAAGTTTTTCGGTAGTTATGGGGGTTCTTTCTGGAAGCAAGCTGCTTCATGTCGCAGTATAAGAAGTAAGAGAAATTCGGCCCTCTTGATGAGGGAATGCCCCTCTGAGCATGAAGGAGTTTTCTAGGACTTCGAGTGTCGCGCGAGGTTCACGACTATGGTGCTCGAATATCTCTCCGATACATCGTCCAGGCCCATATCGCCTAATCTGGCGGGTGGCTTGACGAACCGGCCCCTGGAGACTTCTAGCCAAAGCTCAGATCTGTCTCCTATGGCTAACCTGCTTCCCTCGCAGATGTCTCCGGCGACCGCCCTGGCGCACCACGCCGGGTCGATCCCGGAAGCGAGTTCAGCTGCTCCCTGAAGTGAACCTCCCATGGCTTCCGCTATGCGCACTGCGATCTGGGCCAGCAAGACCTGCTCTGGCGCCCAGCGTCGCTCGCGACCACCGCCTGGAATGGCGACGTACATTGGCAGGATGAATTTGGTCGCCACCATCTTCTTCAGGCTCGGGACCGAGGGAATCCCGGTGGCTACTAGGAGCTGCTCATCGGTTAGGAGCTCGACGTCTGGAGAAGTCATAAAAGACCCTTGCCAAATCCGATCGGATAATTCATTTATCCGATCGTCGCCGCTTAGCACCCAGGGCGATGGTCATGCAACCAAGGAGGGCGGATGAACTCAATCCCGTCGACGTACAAGTCGGAATTCGTAACTACCAAAGAGCTCGCCAGGATCTTTTCAATTTCACACCGGACCCTGGAGCAGTGGCGCTGGCAGGGTAAGGGGCCTCCCTTCCATAAGGTGGGACGTATTGTCCGCTACCGTATTGATGAGACCATGAGCTTCTTTAACTGAAGCGAAGAGAAGCGCCCCGGTATGGGGCGCTTTTCGCATCTAGGCGCCACCCGATACCGGCGCCCTAGGAGGCGGCGTGGTTCGGGTTAATTACGGCCTCAAAGCGCGCCATCAGAGCCTGCCCCTCTGCCGCCAAGTGTAAGGCTTTTTGCTTAGGATTGTCGGGGTGAACGCGCTGCTCCAGTAGCGCTTCCTGTCCAAGCTCTAGTTCCCACGAGATCGGCCCCAATTCGCCTTTCGATTTCCGCGTCCCCGATGAAAGACGCTTGAGGTGCCGGCTGACGGTGCTCTGCGGTAAGCCGGTCTCGGTTACGAGTTCCCCCACCGATAGCCCCGGCCTGACGGCCACGGCCAGAAAGCATAGAAGTTCATCTGTGCTCATTGCGATCTCCTTGGCTGTGAGCATCTTCGTTAAGGCTAGCAGTCGGTTCGCCGTCTGGCTCATCATCAAATTCCACAATCGGATACAAATCCATAAATGGATATAAATGGCCGCGTCAAGGGCAAAGAGATCTGACTTCGAAGTCGTCACTGGGATCCCATCCGCCGATAGAGCGACCTATTCAGGCTCGATTGCGATCAGGCTCAGCGACATTCCAATGAGGGGGGAGACACCCCTACTGCCGCGCGGCATCGCCAACAGAGAGGCCCTATACGCTTTCGTCTGGCGCTCTGCTCCCGCCCATCTACCGCTCTTCCGAACGCTTCGTGGAGGCGTGCTGAGGTTCGGGAGCGCCAGTCAAGGCTACCTCAGAGGTCGGTGCCGGGAAGGAATAAGGGCGCTCTTGTGGGACGGCGATCCCCGCGCTCCATTTGCTGTAAGGCATCATAGCCTGGCGGGGTGGCGCAGTGCGGAGAACCCCGTCGCCTTAAGCGAACTCGAACTCGTCATTACGTATGGTGAGTGCGCCCAGGTCGCTGAAGCGATCGCGGTGAGGACCGCAGCAAGGGTATCTGGCTACTACCCGCCAGGGAACCAGACCAACGTTGGTGTCAGGTCTGGCAGATTCCACAGTATGCGTTGTTTCGGCCATGCGGGCTGCATTGGCGAAGGCGAGGTTCTGTTTCGAACATTCGAGGCCCTCCCAGCAGAATGAGCTGCTGGCGAGGCGCCTCGTTCCGAAAAGGGCGTTCGAATTAACGCTGGCCCGTCGTCATAGCGGTAACCGCGCTCTGCACGCCGTCGCGGCGGCGATCATCGCTGAGAAAAGCATATCGCGCGGTAGTCTTGGCTTGGGTGTGACCGAGCTGTCGACCGACGGTGGCTAGATCATAGCCGGACGAGAGAATGAAGCTGGCGTGAGTACGCCTGAGGTCATGCAGGCAGTAGCCGGAAAGCCCCGCCGCCTTTTGAATCACCGCCCAGGGGCGCTTCAGATCTCTGCGTGGCGCATCTCCACTCCGTCCCGGGAACAGGAAGCGACTGGAAGAGGTCGCCTTCATCTCTCGTAACATTTCCACAACCTCAGTCGCCAAATGGCCTGTGGTGATCCGCTTGGTCTTGGTGTGGTGGGATGGACGTCTCCACACCCCCCTCTCAAGATCCATATGGAACCATTCGGCTTTGAGTGTTTCCTGCAGCCTACCACCGCAGAGCAGAAGCAAGCGGATCGCGTTAGCAGCATTCTGATCGCCGTACTCGTCGCATGCCTTCAAGAGCGCTTTCACCTCTGCGGGGGAGAGGTGGTTCTCTCGTTGATCTTCTGGAAAGCGTTCGACGCCTTTGCATGGATTGGAAGTGCGAAGGTTGGCGCGGATAGCCAAGTTGAAGATTCTGCTCATAGCGGCGCGGAGCCGGTTGGCTTGATATCTGCCGGCGACTTTGCAAGCTTTGCCGTGAATGGCGTCGATTTCTGGAGAAGAGACGTCCACGATCCGGCGATTTCCGATTGCTGGGATCATGAAGCGATCAAACAGTTTGCGAGCGTCGTTGACGGTGCGAGGCTTCAGTTGTCGAGCCTGGGCATAAGGGCCGCAGTACTCATCGGCCAAATCGGCGACGAGCTCGGCTTTTCTGCCGGCTTGGCGCTCCAGAGATGGATTCCCGCCTTCCTTGACCCGGGCGTAGTGATCGAGAGCAGCACGCCGCGCGTCATCGATCGACATGGCGGGATACTGGCCGATCGTGATCTTCGTCTGCTTCCCGCCGGTGGGGCGGTACTGGAAGATGAAGCTACAGGTCCCCGAGGCCAGAACGCGCACGCCGAATCCTGGCGGCGTCGTGTCCCACAGGGACTGGCCCGGCTTCGCATTAGCAATGACGGTTTTCGTAATTCGGATGGCAGTTCGTTTGGGCATAGCGCCTCCTTCAATGTTGATGGAGGCACCTATCCGCGTCCCCGCCGTGGAAACAAGGTGGATGCAAACGGCATAGAAGAGACGCGTTTTCGATCGTAGGTGCGATCACTAACTAATCGCTATCTCTTTGTTCCGTATGGATTTTGTAGAACTCGGCAGTGCTCCATAGAAATCAGGGCCGCTAATTCGTAATGCGTAGGTCAGGTGTTCGAGTCACCTAGGCGGCACCACTTTCTCCTTTCTTCGTGAAATTGACGCTGGCGCGACGGGTTCGTCTTCGCGGCGACATCGTGTCCTCCTAGCGACGCAGCTGGCGGCCTGGCGCGCTTCGAACTCGCGCCGTAACGGGTCAGGCCGGAACCCGCGCGTTCGCGTGTTCGTTGCTGCGTGACCACGGAGGCCGCCATGTTTGATCCCGTCGACGACGAAACCGCCCTCGAGCAAGTGCTCGCCTTTCTCGGCGCGCCGCCAGCGGCCGGGACGCCTGACGACGCGCGGTTCGGGGCGCGGCTGCGCCAGGTCATCGCCGCCTCGATTCCAGCCGCCGAGGATGACGACGCCGAGGATGCGCCCCGACTTTCGCTGGATGACGATCTGCGGCGTCGACTGGACGCGCTGGCGCGCCAGCGGGCCGAACACCATCCGTTCGGGGACCATCCTGACGGCATCGGCCCGACCCTCGGCATGGATCTTGGCCTGTCGACGCCGCGTCGAGAGCCCTAGGTTGAGGGGCGGACGCGACTCGTCCGCAGCGGAAACTTGCCACTCATTTCAGGTTTGAAACACAGGGCGCGACAATCTGTCCCGTTCCGGGATTTGGGTTGCGCGCCCAACTGATTTGGCGCGGCCATACCGATTTGCTGTACCGGCCATACCGCTGTAAATCCTGGCGGAACGGCGTTGTTGGAAACAATTCTTTCTGTATTTGAGGCGTATTTCTCGTTACAATTTCAGTTGATCGATGCTCTGGACGATGAAATTTGACGCCATTGATTTGCGATAGTCGAAAGTAGAGCCGCGCGAATATATTCGTTTTGTTTGGAATTGGCCTGCGACAATCTGTCATTTTCGACGGCGATTTACCTTCTATTCAGAAGTAAAGCCCGACCTCCATGCGCATCAGCTCGGCATAACGAGCGGGGGATAGGCTGAATGTTGAACAAGACCAAGAGTGGCGCGATCGCGCTGATCATCGCGGCGTCCATGACGCCCCTGGCGGCGCACGCGGATGCGGCCAAGGATATCGTAATCGCGGGCCGCGCCCTGACGTTCCTTGAGAATGGTCCCACGGGCAAGGTCGTGATGGGCGTTGTCTTCGATCCGTCGAAGCCCGCCTCCGTGGCCGAAAAGAACGCCGTCATGGCCGCCATCGGCGGCGGCCTCAGCGCCGGCTCGGTGACGCTCACGGGCAAGCCGGTCGAAGCTGGCGACGCGGGGGCCCTCGGCGGCGTCGGCGCGCTCTATGTCACCACGGGCGCCAACGGCGCGGCCGTGGTCGGCGCCGCCAAGGGTAAGAAGATCATCACCATCGGCTCGGACGTGTCGTGCGCCACCAGCGGCGCCTGCGTCATGAGCGTGTCGGGCGATCCGAAAGTGGAAATCGTCGTGAGCCGCTCGGCGGCCGCGGCGGTCGGCGCGGTCTTCAAGGCCGCCTTCCGCATGATGATCCGTGAAGTCTGACCCTAGCGAACGAAAGAGACCCACCATGAAGACGACTCTCTTCGCCGGCGCTTCGGTCGGCCTGTGCCTGATGGCCTTCGCCGGCGCGGCCAACGCGCAATCCATCGACTACGGCGCGATGGAGCAACTGTTCAACGAACCGGTCACCACCTCTGCCACCGGCTCGCCGCAGCGCTCCACCGAGGTGCCGGTCGACATGACCATCATCAGCGCCGCCGACATCAAGCGGTCGGGCGCCAATGACCTGCCCACGATCCTGAGCCGCGTCGCCGGCGTGGACGTGCTGAACTTCGCCGCTGGCCAGTCGGACGTCGGCATCCGCGGCTATAACCAGGCCCGCTCGCCGCGCCTGCTGGTCCTGATCAACGGTCGTCAGGTCTATCTGGACCACTTCGGCTACACCGACTGGGCCTCGCTGCCGATCCAGCTGAGCGAAATCCGCCAGATCGAAGTGGTCCGCGGCCCCAACAGCGCGATCTTCGGCTTCAACGCCGTGTCGGGCGTGGTCAACATCATCACCTTCAACCCGAAGTTCGACAATACGAACGTCATCGAGCTGAAGGCCGGCACGAACTCCAGCACCAGCGTCTCGATCGTGAAGACGCTGCGTCTGGGCGAGCGCCTGTCGGTCCGCCTGTCGGGCGGCGTCGAGCATGAAGACGAGTGGAAGAATAACACCTCGGGCACGGGCGTCGTCCTGGCCTCGCAGATCCACAACCCTTCGACCGCCCGCGCCAACATCGACGCCGTCGCCCAGCTGACCGACAAGGCCACGCTGCGTGTTGAGGGCTCGATGTCGAACGGCTCGTCGACCCAGGTGATCTCGACCTTCGCCTACGCCGCTCACCGGGTGAAGACCGACTCGATCAAGGCGACCCTGAACGCCGAGACCAAGTTCGGCCTGCTGCAAGCCCAGGCCTATCACAACGGCCTGGACGCCCTGACGCCCGGTCGTCGCTACCTGAACGACATCACCGTCTACAGCCTGGAAGACCTGTTCAAGATCGGCGCGGCCCACACGATCCGGGTCGGTCTCGAATATCGCGACAACCAGCTGGACACGGCCTCGTACGCCGGCGCCAAGGTCAGCTACACGGTGCTCGCGCCGTCGGCCATGTGGAACTGGGTCGTCAATCCGAAGCTGTCGGTGACCACCGCCGTTCGCCTCGACAAGCTGAGCCTGAAGCGCACGGGCACGTTCCCGGCCGGCGCCCCGCAGGCCAACAACGCCCTGTGGGATCGTGACATCACCGAGACCAGCGTCAATGTCGGCGCGGTCTACAAGGTCACCGACCGCGACACCGTGCGCGCCACCTTCGCCCGCGGCGTCCAGGCGCCGACCCTGCTGGAGCTGGGCGGCCTGCTGATCCCGCCGGCCACCCCGGCTCCGACCGGCGGCCTGATCACCGGCAATCCGCAGCTGGATCCGGCGATCGTCACCAACTACGAGCTGGCCTATGACCACGCCCTGCCGGCCCTGAAGGCCAAGGTTGGCGTCAAGGTCTTCGCTCAGAAGACCAAGGACGTGAAGGGCCAGTTCAACGCCTCGCTGCTGGACATCGCGCCAACGGCCACGACCTGGGCGACCTTCACCTACAAGAACGTCTCGGACTCGAAGATGAAGGGCGTCGAGCTGTCCGCCTCGGGCAAGCTGGACGGCGGCTTCCGCTGGAGCACCGACACGACCTACACCGACGTGAAGGACACCCCGTTCACGACCGTCTCGACGATCGTGCTGCGTAAGGTGAACTTCGAGGCCACCTCGCCGAAGTACCGCAGCAACCTGGCCGCCGGCTGGGCGAACGACAAGTGGGCCGTCGACGGCTACGCCCACTTCGTCAGCAAGTTCAACTCGTACAACGGCAACGATCTGGAGCGCGTGAAGGGCTACACCGCCATCGGCGGCCGCGTCGCCTACACCCTGGCCAAGGGCACGGATATCGCCCTGAACGGTCAGAACCTGACCACCAGCCGCCAGTCGCAAGCCAAGGGCCCCAGCGGCCTGCAGGCCGAGCGCCGGGTGATGCTGTCGCTGACCAAGACCTGGTAAGCGTCCGCACGGACTAAAGGAGAGGGCTCCGCCGCGAGGCGGGGCCCTTTTCGCGTCTGGGCGTCAATCGTCCCAGCCCTTGCGCTTCTTCTTCTTTCCCAGCGCGAAGATGCCGGGATAGGGCCCCTTGCCGGTGCGGTAGAGGCACCAGTCGTCGTCCGTCTTGCAGTCGCCGTCGAAGGCGGCCTTCTTGTCCGGATCGATCGCGGCGTACATCGGCGCCGTCAGGGCGCGCTTGCCGTCGGCCTCGGCGCAGGCGGCCTTCTCGTCGCGGGTCAGGGCCGCGACCTTCTCGTGCCGGCAGCCGAGACTGTCGCGCAGGCTCTTGCGGGTCCCGTCGCTCTCCTCGACCAGCTTGCGAGCGGTGAAGCCCGGCGGGGCGACGATCGCGGGGGCGCCGGCCGGTTTGGCGGCGGGCGCCGTCGGCGCGGCGACCGGGGGCGGCGCCTCGCGTCGCGCGGCGGGGTGAGCGGAAGGTTCGACCCGCGCTCTGGCGGTCGCCGCAGCGGGGGGCGGCGGCGCGACCAATTCGGCCTGGATGGTCGGCGGTTCGACGAGGTCCGGCATCCAACGCGCGCCGGCGACCAGGGCCAGCAGCGCCAGGGCATGGGCGGCCAGCACCGCGGCCCAGGCCGCCAAGGTGCGCCGCAACGCTCGCCGCGAGGGCGCTCGCCAGGTTCCGATGGCGATCGCCGTGCTCATGGTCTCTCCGGGCGCTGCGGCGCGCCGTCTCGGTAGGCCGGCCATGCGGCGCAAGCGTGACCATACGGGACAACAAAAAGGCCCGACGTCGCCGCCGGGCCTTTCCGTGTTTCAAGCTTGAAGGCCTAGGCTTACGCCGCGGCCTTCGCCTTGGCGCCGAAGCGGCCATAGAAGGTCTCGCCCTTCTCGGCCATTTCGCGCAGCAGGGCCGGCGGGGCGAACCGCTTGCCGTACTTCTGGGCCAGCTGGTCGCAGGTCTCGACGAAGGCCTTGGCGCCGACCGCGTCGATCAGGCTGATCGGGCCGCCGGTCCAGGGCGCGAAGCCCCAGCCCAGGATCGCGCCGACATCGGCTTCGCGCGGGTCGGTGATGACGCCTTCCTCGAAGCAGCGGGCGGCCTCGACGGCCTGGCGGTACAGCAGCCGGGTGCGGATCTCCTGGATCAGCGCCTGGTCGGCCTCGGCGATCTTCACCGGCGCCAGCTCCGACAGGCCCTTCCACAGGGTCTTGGGGCCGTTTTCCGGATAGTCGTAGAAGCCCTTGCCGTTCTTGCGGCCGAAGCGCTGCAGCTCGACCACCATCTTTTCGATGATCGGGGCGAACGGACGGTCCTCGAACTTGTCGCCGAGGTCCTTCTTGGTCTGCTGGGTGACCTTGTAGCCAAGGTCCAGAGCGACGTCGTCGTTCATTTCCAGCGGACCGCGCGGCATGCCCGTGGCGCGGCCGACATTGTCGATGATGGCCGGGGCGATGCCGTCGGCCAGCATCTCGAGGCCTTCCTGCACGAAGGTGCCGAAGCAGCGGCTGGTGTAGAAGCCGCGGCTGTCGTTCACGACGATCGGGGTCTTCTTGATCTTCAGGACGTAGTCGATCGACTTGGCCAGGGCTTCCTGGCTGGTCTCTTCGCCCATGATGATCTCGACCAGACCCATCTTGTCGACCGGCGAGAAGAAGTGGATGCCGATGAAGTTCTTCGGACGCACGCTGGCCTTCGACAGGCCGGTGATCGGCAGGGTCGAGGTGTTGGAGCCGAAGATCGCGGTCTCGGCCAGTTGGGCCTCGGCCTTCTTGGTCACGTCGGCCTTGATCTCGCGGTTCTCGAACACCGCCTCGATGACGAGGTCGCTGCCCTTGACGTGATCATAGTCGGTGGTCGGGGTGATCAGGGCGAGGACCTTGTCGGCCTTCTCCTGGGTCATCTTCCCGCGCGACACGGCCTTCTTCAGCAGGCCCTCTGCGTACGACTTGCCCTTGTCGGCGGCTTCTTGCGACTGGTCGATCAGCACCGTCTCGATGCCGGCCATGGCTTGGACGTAGGCGATGCCCGCGCCCATCATGCCGGCGCCCAGCACGGCGACCTTCTTGGCTTCCGACGGCGGGACGTTGGCCGGACGGCCCGAGCCCTTGCCCAGCTCCTGCAGGGACAGGAACAGGGTGCGGATCATGCCCTTGGCCTGGGGCGACATCATCGTCTTCAGGAAGTAGCGGGTCTCGATGCGGATGGCCGCGTCGAACGGCACCTGCGTGCCTTCATAGACCGCCTTCAGGATGTTCAGCTGGGCGGGGTAGTTGCCATAGGTCTGCTTGCGCAGCATGGCGTTGCCCATGACAAAGACCTGGCTGCCGGTCGGGGTGTAGGGACCGCCGCCGGGCAGCTTGAAGTCCTTCTTGTCCCACGGCGCGACGGGGTCGCCCTTGGTTTTGACCCAGGTCTTGGCCGCTTCGACTTCCGAACCCGGGGCGACCACTTCGTGGACGACCTTCAGGGCCAGGGCCTCCTGCGGCTTCATCGACTTGCCTTCCAGCAGGTACGGCGCGGCCGCCATCACGCCCATCAGGCGCGGCAGGCGCTGGGTGCCGCCGGCGCCCGGCAGCAGGCCGACCTTGGCTTCCGGCAGGGCCAGCTGGGTCTTCGGATTGTCGCCGACCACGCGGTAGTGGCAGGCCAGGCAGATCTCGAGGCCGCCGCCCATGGCCAGGCCATTGATCGCCGCGGCGACCGGCTTGCCGCAGGTTTCCAGCGCGCGGAACGCCTTGTTGAGGGCGAAGCCGGCGTCGAACGCCGCCTTCAGGCCCGCTTCACCGCCGGCCGAGCCGCCGCCCAGGCCGCCCGAGCCGCCCAGTTCGCCGAGGTCGGCGCCGGCGCAGAAGCCGCTGGCCTTGCCCGAGGTGATGACCGCGCCCTTGATGGCGTCGTCGATCTTGATGCGCTCGACGATCTCGCCGATTTCCTTGATGACCGAAGCGGTCAGGGTGTTCATCGAACGGCCGGGCACGTCGAAGGTGACGAGGGCCACGCCGTCGGAATCGACCTCGATCTTGAAGTTTTCCATGTGACTAGTTCCTGATCGAGAGGGTTAGACGCGTTCGATGACCGTGGCGGTGCCCATGCCGGCGCCGACGCACAGGGTGATCAGGGCGGTTTCCTTGTCCGAGCGTTCCAGCTCGTCGACCATGGTGCCCAGGATCATCGCGCCGGTGGCGCCCAGCGGGTGGCCCATGGCGATGGCGCCGCCGTTCACGTTCATCTTGTCGTGCGGGATGTCGAGCGCCTGCATCATGCGCAGGACGACGGCGGCGAAGGCCTCGTTCAGCTCGTAGAGGTCGATGTCGGAGACCTCCATCTTCAGCTTCTTGAGCAGCTTTTCGGTGACCAGCGAGGGGCCGGTCAGCATGATCGACGGCTCGCTGCCGATCGAGGCCGCGCCCTTGATGCGCGCGCGGGCCTTCAGGCCCAGGGCCTCGCCCATTTCCTTGGTGCCGATCAGCACGCCGGCCGCGCCGTCGACGATGCCCGAGCTGTTGCCGGCGTGGTGGACGTGGTTGACCTTCTCGACCTGCGGGTAGCGCTGGGTGACGACGGCGTCGAAGGCCATCTCGCCCATGCCCGTGAATGACGGGTTCAGCGCGGCCAGGGTCTGCATGGTCGTATTGCCGCGCACGGTCTCGTCATGGTCCAGGATGGTCAGGCCCAGCTGGTCCTTCACCGGCACGACCGACTTCTTGAAGCGGCCGTCGGCCCAGGCGGCGGCGGCGCGCTTCTGGCTCTCGACGGCGTAGGCGTCGACGTCGTCGCGCGAGAAACCGTAGAGCGAGGCGATCAGGTCAGCCGAAACGCCCTGCGGGGCGAAGTAGGTCTTGAAGGCCGAGGACGGGTCGGTCGGCCAGGCGCCGCCGTCGCTGCCCATCGGCACGCGGCTCATGCTCTCGACGCCGCCGCCGATCGCCAGCTGGGCTTCGCCCGAGGCGACCTTGGCCGCGGCCATGTTCACGGCTTCCAGGCCCGAGGCGCAGAAGCGGTTGATCTGCACGCCGGCGACGCTCTCGGCGTAGTCGGCGGTCAGCACGGCGGTGCGGGCGATGTCGCTGCCTTGCTCGCCGACCGGGGCGACGCAGCCCAGGACGACGTCGTCGACCTTGCTGGTGTCCAGGTTGTTGCGGTCGCGCAGGGCTTCCAGCACCTGGGTGGCCAGGGACAGCGAGGTGATCTCGTGCAGAGACCCGTCCTTCTTGCCCTTGCCGCGCGGCGTGCGCACGGCGTCGAAAATGTAAGCGTCAGCCATGGAATGGCTCCTTCCTGCGAAGCGTTGTTCGTGTCGTTTAGCGGCGCGCCGGTCCTGTGCGGCCAGGCGTCGTCATTGTTTCCAGTTGCCGATCGGGTACTTGCCGATCGGCTCGCACTTGAGGCCTCGGGCCGAGACCTTGGCGCGGTAGTAGAGGCGCGAGCCGAACTCGGGCGGCGGCAGTTCGCACGCGGTGAAGCCCGAGGTGGTCACCTCCAGCTTCCACTCGGCGATCTTGGAGCGCAGCAGCGTCTGGCAGATGTCCTGGCCGGCCGGCGTCAGCGGCAGCTTGAAGGCGCCGGGCTGCGGCGTCTTGCCAACCAGCGCGCCGGAAAAGGTGAGCGAGCGAGGGTTTTGCACGGCGCGCACGCAGACCACGGCCGAGCGGGCGTCGTTAGCCGGCGCCGCGGCGGCCGGGCCGGCCAGCAGCGCGATCAGAGGCAGGGCGATCAGAGACAAGGCCGTCATAGGGTCCTCGCGATCAGCAGTTTCATGATCTCGTTGGTGCCGCCGTAGATGCGCTGGATGCGGCTGTCCTTGTACATGCGCGCGATCGGGTACTCGTTCATGAAGCCGTAGCCGCCGAACAGCTGCAGGCAGCGGTCGACGATCTTGTTCTCCAGGTCCGAGACCCAGTACTTGGCCATCGAGGCGGTGGCCGCGTCGAGCTTGCCTTCGAGGTGCTGGCCGATGCAGTGGTTGACGAAGACCTTGGCGACGGTCGCCTCGGTCTTGCACTCGGCCAGGACGAACTGGGTGTTCTGGAAGTCGATGATCGCCTTGCCGAAAGCCTTGCGGTCCTTGACGTAGGCGATGGTCAGCTCCAGCGCCCGCTCGATGGTCGCCATGCCCTGGACGGCGATGTTCAGGCGCTCCTGCGGCAGCTGGCTCATCAGCTGGAAGAAGCCCTGGCCCTCGTCGGTCCCCAGCAGGTTCTCGGTCGGCACCTTCACGTCGTTGAAGAACAGCTCCGACGTGTCCTGGGCCTCCTGGCCCAGCTTGTCGAGGTTGCGGCCGCGCTCGAAGCCCTCGGCGCCGTCGGTCTCGACGAAGATCAGCGAGGTGCCGCGCGCGCCCCCGGCCGGGTCGGTCTTGGCCACCACGCAGATCAGGTTGGCGGTCTGGCCGTTGGTGATGAAGGTCTTGGAGCCGTTGATGACGTACTGGTTGCCGACCTTCTTGGCGGTGGTCTTGATGCCTTGCAGGTCCGAGCCGGCGCCCGGTTCGGTCATGGCGATGGCGCTGACCAGCTCGCCGGTCGCCATGCGCGGCAGCCAGCGTTGCTTCTGCTCCTCGGTGCCGTAGTGGAAGATGTACGGCATGACGATGGCGTTGTGCAGGCTGGCGCCGAAACCGTCGACGCCCTTCTTGCCCAGCTGCTCCATTAGCACGACCTCGTGCCGGTAGTCGCCGCCGGCGCCGCCGTATTGCTCGGGCGTGGAGAGGCCGAGCAGTCCGGCCTCTCCCGCCTTGGTCCACATGTCGCGGTCGACGCAATGGTTCTTGCGCCACTTGGCGACGGTCTCTTCAGGGGCGTGCTCGTCGAAGAATTTGCCGACCGCGTCCTCGAAGATCGCGATGTCTTCCTCGGCCATGAAGGCCGGCTTTTCAACGTTGAGCACGCTCATGATCAGAAAGCCTCCGCAGGCAGCGCCATCAGGGTCGCCGAACCGGTCTTCAGCTTGGCCAGATGCGACGCAGCGTCAGGCAAGATGCGTTCGATGAAATATCGGCCGGTCGTCAGCTTGGTCGTGAAGAACGGGTCCGACGAGCCGGCGGCGATCTTGGCCTGGGCGGCCTTGGCCATCAGCGCCCACATGTACGCCAGGCCCGTCAGGCCGAAGAGGTGCATGTAGTCGGTCGAGGCCGCGCCGGCGTTGTCGGGGTTCTGCAGGCCGTTCTGCATCAGCCACATCGTGCCGTCCTGCAGCTGGCCCTTCGCGGCGGCCAGGGCCTCGATGAACGGCTTGATCGACTCGTCGGCGTCGTTCTCGCCGATGAACTGGTCGATCTCCTGGAAGAAGGTCATGACCGCGCGGCCGCCCTTGGCCGCCAGCTTGCGGCCGACCAGGTCCAGGGCCTGCACGCCGTTGGTGCCCTCGTAGATCAGGGCGATGCGGCAGTCGCGCATGAACTGGCTGACCGGGAAGTGCTCGGTGAAGCCGCTGCCGCCGTGCACCTGCACCGCGTTCGAGCAGACCTGGAAGCCCTTGTCGGTCAGGTAGCCCTTCAGCACCGGCGTCATCAGGCTCATGTAGTCGGCCGACTTCTCGCGGACCTTCTCGTCGGGGTGGACGTGCGACAGGTCGCCGTGTAGGGCGGTCCAGAACAGGAAGGCGCGGCCGCCTTCGATCAGGGCCTTGCTCTCCAGCAGCATGCGGCGGACGTCCGGGTGGACGATGATCGGATCGGCCGGGCCGTCGGCGTTCTTCGGACCCGTCAGCGACCGGCCTTGCAGGCGGTCCTTGGCGAAGGCGACGGCGGCCTGGTAGGCGGCCTCGCCTTGCGCCACGCCCTGCATGCCGACGCCGAGGCGCGCCTCGTTCATCATCACGAACATGATCTTCAGGCCGGCGTTTTCTTCGCCGATCAGATAGCCGACGGCGTCGTCATACTGCATCACGCAAGTGGCGTTGCCGTGGATGCCCATCTTCTCTTCCAGGCCGACGCACTTGACGCCCTGGTTGCGCTCGCCGACCGAGCCGTCGGCCTTCGGGAAGAATTTCGGCACGATGAACAGGCTGATGCCCTTCACGCCGGCCGGGGCGCCCTCGATGCGGGCCAGCACCAGGTGGACGATGTTGTCCGACATGTCGTGCTCGCCGGCCGAGATCCAGATCTTCTGGCCGGTGATGCGGTAGCTGCCATCGGCCTGCGGAACCGCCTTGGTGCGCAGCAAGCCCAGGTCCGTGCCGCAGTGCGGCTCGGTCAGGTTCATGGTGCCGGTCCATTCGCCGGTCACCATCTTCGGCAGATAGGTCTGCTTCTGCTCGTCGGTGCCGCCGAAGTGGATGGCCGAATAGGCGCCGTGGGCCAGGCCCGGATACATCGAGAAGGCCATGTTGGCCGAGCTCGACATCTCGCTGAACGCCAGGTTCACGACGTAGGGCAGGCCTTGGCCGCCATAGGCGGGATCCGAGCCGAGGCCGGTCCAGCCGCCTTCGCACAGCTGCTTGTAGGCGTCCTTGAAGCCGGGCGGGGTGGTGACGGTGTTCGTCGCCGGGTCCAGCTTGCAGCCGTTCTTGTCGCCGACCGTGTTCAGCGGCGCCAGGACGTCGCCCGTGAACTGGGCGGCGGCGTCCAGGATCTGCTCGACGACGTCGAACGGCGCGTCGGAGAAGCCGGGCAGGTCGCCATGCTGGTCGATATTGAGCACGTCGCGCAGGATGAAAGCGTGATCGCGAACGGGCGGCTGGTAGGTCATGAAACGGTCCTGGGAGGATCGGAGGAGGAAAGGTGTGTGGCGTCGTCGCGCCGACGGTCGCCGATCGGCGGGCGATAAATTCCTGTCGCAACATGCCGTAGAGCTCCACGTCGATCCGTTGCCCGAAGCGAAGATAGTGTTCGCGCAGGCGGCCCTCGTGCGTCATGCCCACCTTTTGTAACACTCGCCCCGAAGCCGGGTTGGTATGGAAGTGCGGCGCGTACAGGCGATGCAGCGTCAGGCTGTTGAAGCCGTACTCCAGAAGCGCCGTGACGACCTCAGTGCCGAAGCCACGATTCCAATAGGCCTGGCCCAGCCAATAACTCAACCGTCCCTGTTCATGTTCGGCGAGGATCTCCAGGCCGATTGAGCCGATGACGTCCCCGCTCTCTGCGAGGGTGACGGCAAAGGTCACGCTCGTTCCTGCCGCCGCGTCCTTCTGACGTTCCGCGATCCAGTCGTGAGCCGCCTGCCTGTCCATCGGGTGCGGGAGGAAGGTGCCGGCGGCCACCTCTTTGGCTCCAGCCAGGTGATGCACCGCTTCAGCATCCGCCGTCTGAAATGGCCGGAGACGCAGTCGTTCGGTGCGAATGGTGGGAACAGCGGGCATGGGTCGATCTCATCACATCGTCTGGGTAAGACACAACGGTCGGTTTTCGCCGTGTTTCTTGACGGCTCTCCTGTTCGCGCGTAGGGTGGCACCAGTGTTCTACCTACGGAGATACGATGGACGTGGCACGGGTGCTGATCGCGATTGTCGGGATGGGGGCGTCGGTCACGACGTACTGTCTCATGCGATTCCCCCATATGCGTCGGGAACGGTTCAGGCAGTATGCGGCCTGCTCAGTCCTGGTCTCCGGTCTTGCCGCGCTGGCGGTCCTGTGCCTCTCGCTGCTGGTGTTGATCGCGCAAGATGCCTGGCAGGCACACTAGAACCTCGTTCAAAATGGTGGTCTCCATAAGAAAAGATCCTGTCATGCGTCCGTATGGTGCGTCTGCGCGACGATCAATAGGATCGCATTCGAGAACACTTTCCCGAGGAACACATCCCCGAAGACTGCCCCGACCCATTCAGTGGTGTGTGCCAACCCCAAGATCCTTGACGTCGCTGTCTTGGGTTCAAGCGTTTCCGGTGTTTGCTACCGGCACCCCGGTCTAGCATGGTCTGCCAGCCGGACGGTGGCTGTCCCGCAATGGGCTACTTCTTGAGGCATGGCCGTTCCGTGGAGCAGTCGTCATTCAAGACCGCCATACCTTGAATTTCGATCTTCATCCCCGGAATGGC
>NZ_CALCDX010000012.1 GCF_937900395.1 uncultured Caulobacter sp. | reverse complement strand
TCGAAGAATATCTTTGAAGAATCAAATATCAGCGACTCGCAAAGCACGGCCAGATGCATCTCCAGGTCGAAGACCATTTTGGTTCGCTCGTCCCGCTGGAGGACGTCGTGCTGCAGGCACATTCTTTTGCGTGCTTTTCTCGCAAATTCTGACTTGCCCAGCCGCAGTTCATGTATTGATTTGTACAGCATGTATTGATTGAATCCAGGCGGCGAATGGATGGGGCGGCATCAGTCTTACGCCGCCTCATCGAGCTAAATCAGAGGCTTGTGCTTGATCTTCTTTTAGTGCTCGAATGACCTGGTTGCGGGGGCGGGGCTCCTCTATCGGGATGACTTCGCCCCGCGCAGCGCGCCCTGTTGTCATCGAAGCAGGTCAGGCTGCCGCCGGGGCTGGCCACCTTCGGCTTGACTCTGACAGAGGGATCGAAGTGGTGATCGAGCACAAATGCCCGATCCACTTATCGCTCAGTGGGCCTTCCAGTCCAGAGCAGACAGTGTGCCGGTCCTTGTCGGCAGGGCTCTGATGTTGCTTTTCGAGGCCTTTGGGCTTGGATGAGCGGCACTTCCGAAGGGCTGCGGAGGCGTGTTTTTCATGGCCTGGGCCATTGCGTCGCCGGCGAGGCCGAGGCCGCCTACGACCGCATCGGCCGCCAGGCGGCGATCCTGGAGGCGCCGGCCGACTTCGGCCGCGAGCTGTCGGTAATCGCCGCGCGCGGTCGCGACGGCGAGATCGCCTGCTATCCGGTCAGCGAGAACCATCACGAGGGCGGCGTCCTGCGCCGCACCGTGGCGCCGGCCAAGATCACGCCGGCCACCCGCGACCAGGCCGAGGCCATCGCCGCCAAGATCCTGACCGCGCTCGACTATGTCGGCGTGATCGGGGTCGAGCTGTTCGAGCTGGCCGGCGGCAAGCTGCTGGTCAACGAGTTCGCCCCGCGCGTCCACAACACCGGCCACTGGACCCAGGACGGCTGTGAGGTCGACCAGTTCGAGCAGCATATCCGCGCCGTCGCCGGCTGGCCGCTGGGCCCGACCCAGCCGCACCATCACGTCGAGATGACCAACCTTTTGGGCGCCGATGTCGACGCCTGGAAGAAGCTGGCCGCCGAGCCGGAGACCCGCGTCCACCTCTACGGCAAGGGCGAAGCCCGCCCCGGCCGCAAGATGGGCCACGTCAATCGACTGCGGCCGCTGCGGGACTGAGGGCGGCGCGAGGCGAGCCTTCAGTCAGTCGCGCCTTGAGCTTCAGCGCCGGCTTCTCGACCAGCAGCCAGGATAGAAGCGCGCAGGGCAGGGCGACGATCAGCGAGCTCGTCAGGGTCAGCTCATCCCGCTGGGCCAGGACCTGCTGCAGCGGAAAGCTGTAGATGTAGAGGCCGTACGACAGGTCGACCGGCACGCGGGGCGCGTTCAAGGCGCCCAGGCGGAGCGCGATCAGCGGCAGGCCTAGGAACCAGACGGGCGTCAGCAACAGCGTCACGGCCGCGACAGTCAGCCAGAGTGGGGGGCGCTGGGCGCTCGCCTGCAGCGCCGCGCCGGTCAGGAACAGGAAGCCGTTCGTTGCGGCCAGATAGGCAAGGCGGAAGAGGTCGTCTCTCGCGTCCAGGCCCAGGGCGTGGATCACGATCGCCCCCATGGCCGCCGAGAGCGCCAGGGCGGTCAGGACTTTCGGCGTCGCTCGCCGCGCGGCGCCCAGCGTCGCGAGCGCCATATAGGCCGTGAACTCCAGCCGCAGCGTCCACAGCGAGCCGTTGACGACGCCGGCCAGAGGGACCGCCAGGAACACTCCGGGCAGGTCATAGGTGACCGCGTACAGGCTCAGGTTCTTCAGTACGTAGCCGTAGGGGGCCTGATCTCGGAGATAGTCGGCGAGACCCAACGTGCTGACCATCGGGCCTAGCGCAAAGGCGGTGAACAGCAGTGCGACCGCCAGACCGGGAAAGATCCTGAGGGCGCGCTTGGCGACAAAGATCCCGAGGCCGGACGCTCGCGCCAGGCTGCCTCCGACCAGATAGCCGCTGATCACGAAGAAGATCCCCACGCCCAGCGCCCCGAGGTCGGCTCCGGCGCCAAGGATCATCGGCGGCTGGCCATCGAGGACCCGCGCGTGATGCGCGATCACCAGAATCGCCGCGGCTAGCCGCAGATAGTCATAGCCCCCCATGGCCCCCCCGTGATGCAGTCCCCAAGGGACTTAGAGCTCGGATCGGAGGGTCCGGCAAGAACGGGGGAGATTTCATGGCGATGATCCTGGAGACGGACCGGCTTCTTCTGCGCGTGCCGACGCAGGACGACTTCGACGCCGGCTGGGCCGCGTTCCACACCGATCCCGAATGCATGCGGTATCTGGGCGGCGCGATGCCGAGAAGCGTCGCCTGGCGCGCCCTGACCCAGGTGGTCGGCATGTGGTCGCTGCTGGGCTTTGGCCAGTTCTCGGCGATCGAGAAGGCCACCGGCCGTTGGGTGGGGCGGGTCGGCCCCTGGCGTCCCGAAGGCTGGCCCGCGCCGGAAGTCGGCTGGCTGTTCCATCGGGACGCTTGGGGCAAGGGATACGCCACCGAGGCGGGGAGCGCGTGTCTGGACCACGTCTTCGGAACCCTGGGCTGGGACTTCGTCGGCCACATGATCCACCCCGACAATCTGCCGTCCCAGGCCGTGGCCCGGCGGTTGGGCTCTCGCCTGGTCGAGATGGTCGTCTTGCCGTCGCCGATGGACGTCGCCGGGCCAACCCAGATGTGGGGCCAGACCGCCGAGGACTGGCGCGCGGCTCGTGTTCTGGGTTAGGCGGACTGACGGACGCAAGGCGAGATCATGACCCAGCAGGCGCTCATTGGACTCATCGGCGGCATGAGCTGGGAAAGCTCGGCCCAGTACTATCGGCTGATCAACGAGGCCGCGCGCGAGCGGCTGGGCGGCGTGGCCTCGGCGCGGACGCTGATGTGGTCGTTCGACTTCGCCGAGATCGAGCGCCTGCAGCACGCCGGCCGGTGGCCCGAGCTGTCGCGACGTCTGGCCGACGCCGCGCGGGCGCTGGAGGCGGGCGGGGCGGACTTCCTGGTGCTCTGCACCAACACCATGCACCGCGAGGCCGATGCGATCGAGGCGGCCGTCCGCATCCCGCTGCTGCACATCGCCGATCCGACGGGCGAGGCGATCACGGCGGCGGGCCTGTCCACCGTCGGCCTGCTCGGCACGGCCTTCACCATGGAGCACGACTTCTATCGCGGCCGGCTGGAAGCCAAGCACGGACTGACGGTGCTGACTCCCGACGCCGACGACCGCGCCATCGTTCACCGGATCATCTACGAGGAGCTGGTCGCCGGCCGGGTGCTCGACGCCTCGCGCGACGCCTACCGAGCGGTGATCGCGCGCCTCGTTGAACGCGGGGCGGAGGCGATCATCCTGGGCTGCACCGAGATCATGCTGCTGATCGGCCAGGACGACAGCCCGGTCCCGGTGTTCGACACCACGACCCTGCACGCCTTGGCGGCCGTCGAGCGGGCCTTGAAAGGCGTCGCCTAGCCGATAGGGTGCCTTCCGCCTGAGTTGCGGAGTTCCCCATGCGCCTGCTTCCCGCCCTGACCGCCAGCCTCGCTCTCCTGGCGGCGACGGCGCACGCCCAGACCTCCGCCTACGACGCCGTCGATCCGTTCATCGGCACGGGCGGCGACGGCCACACCTTCCCTGGCGCGGTGGTTCCGTTCGGCATGGTGCAGCTGAGCCCCGACACCGACATCCTGCCGTTCAAGCAGAGCTATGCCCGGGCGGCCGGCTATCGCTTCGGCGATCCCACGATCCTGGGCTTCTCGCACACCCACTTCTCCGGGGCGGGCCATTCCGACCTCGGCGACATCCTGCTGACGCCGGTCGCCGGCGAGGCCAAGCTGGAGCCGGGCGAGGTCGACAAGCCCGGCTCGGGCTACCGCTCGCGCTACAGCCACGACAGCGAGGTCGCGCAGCCGGGCTATTACGCCGTCACCCTCAGCGACAGCCAGGTGCGCGCCGAGCTGACCGCCGGCCTGCGCACGGGCCTGCACCGCTATGCGTTCCCAAAGGGCCAGCGCGCCCAGGTGCTGATCGACCTGCGCAGCTCGATCTACAACTATCCGGGCAAGGTCTTGTGGTCGCGCCTGCGCGTCGCGCCGGACGGGACGATCACCGGCTACCGCGAGACGCGCGGCTGGGCGCCTGGCCGCAAGCTGTTCTTCGCCATCCGTTTCGACAAGCCGCTGGTCGGCCAGGCCTTCCACAACCGCGAGACCGACGTGCCCTACAAGGGCTTCGCCCAGCCTGGGCGGACGCCGAACGACCGCGCGCAGATCCAGGGACGGGCCCTGGTCGGCGTCTTCGACTTCGGCCAGCTGGACGGCCCTCTAACCGTGAAGGTGGCGCTGTCGTCGGTCAGCGAGGACGGCGCGATCGCCAACCTCGCCAGCGACGAGCCCGGCTTCGACTTCGACGCCCAGCGCGCCCGCGCCAAGGCGGCCTGGGAGAAGGCCCTGGCGGCCGTGGACATCCAGGCGCCCGCCCCGATGCGCAAGACGCTCTACACGGCGCTTTACCACACCCTGCTGGCGCCCAGCGTCTTCGCCGACGCCGACGGCCGCTATCGTGGCCCCGACGACCAGGTGCACGATGGGACCCTGGACGGCCGGCCGTTCACCTTCCACTCGACCTTTTCGCTGTGGGACACCTTCCGGGCCGAGCACCCGCTGCTGACGCTGGTCCAGCCGGCCGACTACACCAACGACGTCGTCAACTCGCTGATCGCCTCGCAGCGCCAGAGCCCCTACCAGATCCTGCCGGTCTGGCAGTTCCACGGCCAGGAGACCTGGACGATGATCGGCTACCACGCCGTTCCGGTCATCGCCGACGCCTGGATGAAGGGCATCCGCGGCTACGATGGCAAGGCCGCCCTCGACGCCATGGTCAAGAGCGCCACCTACGCCCCGTACGGCGGTCTCGGCGACTACATGACGCTCGGCTACGTCCCGATCGACAAGGAGCCTGAGGCGGCCTCCAAGACGGTCGAATACGCCTATGACGACTGGACTATCGCTCGCATGGCCCGCGACCTGGGACAGGCCGACGTCGCCGCGACCTTCGAGAAGCGCGCCGGCTATTGGCGCAACAGCTTCGACGCCAAGACCGGCTTCCTGCGGGCGCGCAAGTCCGACGGGACCTATCGCGAGCCGTTCAACCCGACCGCCATCAACTACGGCTCGGACTACACCGAGGGCAACGCTTGGCAGTACTCGTGGTTCGCGCCGCAGGACCTGGGCGGGGTGGTCAAGACGCTGGGCGGCGATGCGGCGACCGTGAAGAAGCTGGACGCCATGTTCGACTTCGACAACTCCAAGATCGACTACTCACACGCCGAGGACATCGCCGGCCTGATCGGCCAATACATCCACGGCAACGAGCCCAGCCACCACGTCGCCTATATGTACAACTACGCCGGCGCGCCGTGGCGCACCCAGGCCCGGCTGACCCAGATCGTGAACAGCCAGTACAAGCCGACGCCCGACGGCCTGTCGGGCAATGACGATCTGGGCCAGATGTCGGCCTGGCTGATGTTCACGAGCCTGGGCTTCTATCCGGTGACGCCCGCCTCGAGCGAGTACGCCATCGGCCGGCCGTTCGTGGAGCGGGCGAACCTGAACCTGCCGAACGGCAAGCGCTTCGCCGTGCGCACGGTGGGCCTGTCCGATGCGGCCCCCTACGTCGCTAAGGTCACCCTGAACGGCAAGCCGCTGACCCGGGCCTTCCTGAAGCACGAGGAGATCGTCGCCGGCGGCGAGCTGGTCTTCACGATGAGCGCGAAGCCCAACAAGACCTGGGCGACCCGGCCTCAGGACCGGCCGACCTCGATGACGGGATATCGTTAGACCATCGTTCCGACTTCCCCGGCGAATGCCGGGGCCCAGATCGAACCAGAGGGGCCTGTGCTCCTGGCGAGGCCCGAAGGCGCGAGCACTCAGGTCGCTCAGGATGTATCTGGGCCCCGGCATTCGCCGGGGAAATCGGATTTGGAGGCTAGTTCACCGGCTCCGCCGCCGCCCCATCGGCGCCCTCGCGCTCCGAAGCCGTCCGGGCGAGCTCGGCGGCGAGGGTTTCGTAGAAGCCGTTGCGCGGGTCGGGCTTGGTGTCGACGACCGGATCGGCCAGCAGCCACGGGAAGTCGCTGACCGCCAGGGAGGCGTGGGCCGCCACCATGAAGCGTCGCCAGACGCCCGCGGGGATGTCGCCGCCGACCACCTTGTTCATCGGCCGCTCGTCGTCGTTGCCGACCCAGACGCCGGTGACGTAGTCGGGCGTGAAGCCGACGAACCAGGCGTCGCGCCAGTTCTGGCTGGTGCCGGTCTTGCCGGCCGCGGGACGGCCGAACTCGGCGCGGCGGGCGGTGCCCTCGGTCACGACCTTCTCCATCATTCGCACCATGATGCTGGCGTGGCCCAGGTCATAGACGCGCCGCTCGCCGGACGGCGGCTGGTGGGCCCAGATCTCCTGGCCGCCCTGGGTGCCGATCGACTCGATCAGGTAGGGCTCCAGCCGGATCCCGCCCAGCTGGAACACCTGGAAGCCGGAGGTCAGCTGCAGCAGCGTCACCTCGTAGGAGCCCAGAGCGACCGACAGGTCCGGCGTGTCGGGCAGGCTGGTGAAGCCGAAGCGGTGCGCCAGCTCGCCGATCGCCGCCCCGCCGACCTCGGCGCCCAGCTGGGCGGCGATGGTGTTGGTCGAGGCGATCAGGGCCTGCTCGACGGTCATCGGGCCGCGATAGCCGCCGCCATAGTTCTCCGGCGCCCAATCCCCGAACTTCACGGGCTCGTCGACCCGGATGTCGGTCGGCAGCACGCCATGCTCGACGGCCGTCGCATAGACGAACGGCTTGAAGGTCGAGCCGGGCTGGCGGCGGGCCTGGATGGCGCGGTTGAACGGACTCTCGACATAGTCCGTCCCGCCGATCATCGCCCGGATGGCCCCGTCGGCCGATAGCGACAACAGGGCGGCCTGCGAGACGCCGGACACCGGGCCGTCGACGGCGATGGTCTGGCGGATGGTCTCCGCCGCCTCGCGTTGCAGCAGCGGATCGATCGTCAGGCGCACGACCAGGTCCGGCGCGTTTGGCCCCGCGATCTTGACCGCCTCGGCCGTGGCGTAGTCCAGCACCCAGCCGAAGTCGCCCTCGTCCTGACCGATCGGGGAGAGGGCGGGGCGGTCCTCCAGCGCCTCGCGCTCCTGCTGGGCGCTGATCCAGCCCTCGGCGCGCATATTGGCCAGGATCAGGCGCGAGCGGATCAGGGCCCGCTCCAGGTCGCGGTTGAGGGCCAGGCGCGAGGGCGCCTTGGGCAGGCTAGCCAGCAGCGCGGCCTCCGACAGGGTCAGCTGGCTGGCCGACTTCCCGAAATAGGTCTGGGCCGCGCCGTCCAGGCCATAGGTGCCCGCGCCGAAATAGATGCGGTTCAGGTAGATCTCGAGGATCTCGTCCTTGGTCAGCACCTGCTCAAGCCGGTAGGCCAGCAGCATCTCCTGCAGCTTGCGCTTTATGACCCGGTCGGGGCTGAGGAACAGGCCCTTGGCCAGCTGCTGGCTCAGGGTCGAGGCGCCCTGTACCGTGCGGCCGGCCCTCCAGTTGATCCAGGCGGCCCGGAAGACGCCCTGAACATCGATCGCGCCGTGCTGGTAGAACCGCCGGTCCTCGGCGGCCAGGAAGGCCTGGGAGACGTAGGGCGGCAGCTCGTCGACCGTGACGCGCCGGCCATAACGCGGGCCGCGCGTGGCGATCACCTGGCCATAGCGGTCCTCGAAGCGGATGGCGGGCGCGCGGTTCAGGGCGAACAGCGCCTCGCGCGGCGGCAGCTGCGGCGTGTCCTTGAGGTACTTGTTCCAGACGACATAGGCGCCGCCGGCGACGGCCAGGGCGGCGACCAGGATCGCGACCGTCAGTCCGGCGAAGACCCAGGCCCAGACGCGCCACACGCCACGTGACTTGACGGGCTTGGTCTCAAGGCGAAGCGGTCTTTCCACCGGCTGCGGCGCCGGGGCGGAAGCCTCTGGCGGCGGGGTCTCGTCGGTCGGCGGCGTCGAGTCGGTCACGGTTAAGTTTAGGCTCTGTTTGGTCGCCGGGTCATTCGGGTTTAGGACGAGCCCATGAGTTCAAGCAAACCTTTCTGGCTGACGAAGACGCTGGCCGAGATGACCGTCCCCGAGTGGGAGAGCCTGTGCGACGGCTGCGGCCTGTGCTGCCTGGTCCGCTTCGAGGACGAGGACACCGGCGAGATCGTCCCCACGCGCGTGCATTGCCAGCTGTTCGACGAGCACCTGTGCCGCTGCAAGGACTATCCGAACCGCAAGAAGACGGTGCCCGACTGCATCAAGCTGACGCCCTACAATATCGAGGACCTGGAGTGGATGCCGCGGTCCTGCGCCTACCGGCGCCTGCACGAGGGCAAGGACCTGCCGCAATGGCATCCATTGGTCACCGGCGATCCGGAAAGCACCCACAAGGCCGGGATCTCGGTGCGCGACCAGACGGTGTCGGAACTGTGCTTCGACGACGCCGAGGATGCGCTGGACTTCACCGCGACGGACCTGATGCGCGATCGCGGGGATGATCCCTATGAGGTGGAGGAGGGGGGCTGAAAGCTGCTCCCCCGTGTCACGGGGGAACTGTCGCGGAGCGACTGAGGGGGCGAGTGCTGCCTTGGCCGAGCTAGCCCCCTCCGGCCCTCCGGGCCACCTCCCCCGCATCGCGGGGGAGGA
>NZ_CALCDX010000011.1 GCF_937900395.1 uncultured Caulobacter sp. | reverse complement strand
CCCTCGAACCTGTCCCCGCTCGATCGCCCCCCGCCGCCACGATGGTCGCTGGCCATGCGCCCTTTCCTCGCGACGAGGTGGTTAGAGAATACGGCAAGTTTTGGAGGGGTGGATAAGTCGGCGCGAACGCTCGTTCCGTCCATCACCCTCTCCTGAGGGAGAGGGCGGGGCCCATGCGCAGCATGGGAGGGTGAGGATTTCAGCCCTCGCCGCTTAAAACGTTTGGAAGACAAAGGCTTGCGCGGACTCACAACCGGCTTCGCCATGCCCTCACCCTCCCACGCCTTCGGCGCGGGCCCCGCCCTCTCCCGATGGGAGAGGGTGTTCGACGCCCGTCCTCCACAGAGCGTTTGCGCCCCCAACCTTCCCTTCCCGCCCAAAGCCGCCTATGACGCGGGCTCATGACGGCTTCAGCCCATGACCCCGCCCGCGCGGCCATCGATGCGATCCGCGCCCGCGTCTTCGCCTTTCCCAAGCGCCATTTCCTGTCCGCCGGCGACCTGAACGCGCTTCAGGCCGTCGAGCTGCTGGACCTGGCCGAGGCCTTCGTGGCCCTGAACCGGCAGACGTCCAAGACCCTCGACATCCTCAAGGGTCGGACGCTGATGAACCTGTTCTTCGAGAACAGCACCCGCACGCAGAGTTCGTTCGAGCTGGCCGGCAAGCGGCTGGGCGCCGACGTCGTCAACATGAACCCCAAGACCTCGTCGGTGGCCAAGGGCGAGACCCTGATCGACACGGCGGTCACATTGAACGCCATGCGGCCCGACCTGCTGGTCATCCGCCATGCCTCGTCGGGCGCGGCCAGCCTGCTCAGCCAGAAAGTCAGCGGCCACGTCATCAACGCCGGCGACGGCCAGCACGAGCACCCGACCCAGGCCCTGCTCGACGCCCTGTCGATCCGCCGCGCCTTCGGCCGCGTCTCCGGGCTGACCGTGGCGATCTGCGGCGACGTGCTGCACAGCCGCGTGGCCCGCTCGAACGTCGCCCTGCTGCACACCCTGGGGGCCAGCGTGCGGCTGGTCGGCCCGCCCACCCTGATGCCGGCCCAGGCCGAGCGCTGGGGCGTGACCGTCCACCACGACATGAAGTCGGGCCTGGCCGGCGCCGACGTCGTCATGATGCTGCGCCTGCAGCTGGAGCGCATGCAGGGCGCCTTCGTGCCCTCGACCCGCGAGTACTTCCGCTTCTACGGCCTCGATCGCGAAAAGCTTTCCCGCGCCGCGCCGGGCGCCAAGGTCATGCACCCCGGCCCGATGAACCGCGGCGTCGAGATCGACTCCGACGTCGCCGACGATCCGGCCGTCAGCCTGATCCAGGACCAGGTCGAGATGGGCGTCGCCGCCCGAATGGCGGTGCTGACCAGCTTGGCCGCTCGTTTGGACGAGGCTGGCCGATGATCACCGCTCCGTTGAACATTCACGACCTCCCCGGCGAATGCCGGGGCCCAGATCGAACCCGCGAACAGCGCCGCTTGAAGCCAAGCCGGATGGCGCGATCACCCCAAATTCACCGGATGAATCTGGGTCCCGGCATTCGCCGGGAAGGTCGGATGTTTGTGTTCGGTTCGCGAGGCCCGAAATCATGAACGCGTCCCAGCCCCTCGCCTTCGTCAACGCCCGCCTGGTCGATCCGGAAAGCGGCTATGACGGCCCCGGCGGCGTCATCGTCTCGGAAGGCGTCATCACCGACGTCGCCAAGGGCCGCGAGTTCGGCAAGCTCAGCAAGGCCGTGCGGGTCATCGACTGCAGCGGCGCCCTGCTCGCCCCCGGCCTGATCGACCTGCGCGTTCGCACCGGCGAGCCCGGCGCCGAGACCAAGGAAACCCTGGCCTCGGCGGCCAAGGCCGCGGCGGCTGGCGGCGTCACCTCGTTCGTGGTCCAGCCCGACACCGCGCCGGCGATCGACGATCCCAGCGTCGTCGACTTCATCCTGCGCCGGGCGCGCGACATCGACAGCGCCCGCATCCTGGTGGCGGGCGCGGCGACGCGCGGCCTGAAGGGCGAGCAGATGGCCGAGATCGGCCTGATGCGCGAGGCCGGCTGCGTCTATGTCACCGACGCGGGGAAACCCATCGTCGACAGCAAGGTGATGCAGCGGGTCCTGACCTATGCGAAGAGCTTCGACGCCCTCCTGGCGCACCGGCCGATGGACCCGTGGCTGGGCAAGGGCGGCGCGGCGATCGGCGGCGAGTTCGCCGGACGCATGGGCCTGCCCTCGATCTCGCCGATGGCCGAGCGGATCATGCTGGAGCGCGACGTCGCCCTGCTGGAAGCCACCGGCGGACGGCTGCTGGTCGACCAGATCACCTCGGCCCAGGCGCTGGAGACGCTGTCGCGCGCCAAGGGCAAGGGCCTGCGGATCAGCGCCTCGGTGTCGATCAACCATCTGTCGTTCAACGAGCTGGACATCGGCGACTACCGCACCTTCGCCAAGCTGAACCCGCCTCTGCGCGGCGAGGACGACCGCCAGGCGCTGATCGAGGCGCTCGCCTCGGGCCTGATCGACGTCGTCGTCTCCTCGCACAGCCCCGCACCCGCCGAGGACAAGCGCCTGCCGTTCGACGAGGCCGCGCCGGGCGCCGTGGGCCTGGAGACCCTGCTGCCGGCCCTGCTGTCGCTGTATCACGAGGAGCGCATCGCTCTCGTCGACCTGATCCGCGCCGTTACCCTGGCGCCGGCCGAGCTGTTGAGCCTGCGCGGCGGGCGGATCGCGCCGGGAGCCCCGGCGGATCTGGTGCTATGCGACATGGACGCGCCGATCATCATCGACGCCGCCCGCCTGCTGTCAAAATCCAAGAACTCGCCGTTCGACGGCCGTCGCCTGCAGGGCCAGGTGCTGATGACCGTGGTCGACGGCCGCGTCGTCCACCGCGCGGAGGGCTAGGCCCTCCGCGTCATGAAGGCGAAGGCGATGGCGGTCGCCGCCCCGACCAGCGCGCCGGCCACCAAGCCGCCGATCGCGCCCAGCGCCCAGACAGGCCCCAGCGCAAAGCCCGAAGCGGCCAGATAGATCGCCGGCAGGCCCAGCGCCCAGCCGATCGCATTGCCGGCGATCCAGGGCCAGCGCGGCACGCCCAGGCCGCCCAGGGCCAGCGACTGCACGCCGCCGAACAGCGCGCCCACCAGCAGGCCAAAGCCCGCCGCCATCACGACCGTCTGCGAGATGGTCGGATCGAAGCTGTCGGCGCCGCCGGCGTTGGGCGCGAAGATCGAGAACGACGACCCCGCCGCCCAGCCGATCATGGCGACGACGCAGGTCGCCGTCGTCCAGCGCACGATCGAGATGTCGGGCAACCTGCGGCTCATCATGTTGGCCTGGACCAGGCCCAGCACCATGCCCTCGGGCACGCCCGACAACGCCTTCAGCAAAAGCATGGAGATCTGCCAGAACAGCCCGTCCGGTTCGGGCAGAAGCCCGTCGGCCCAGACCCACCAGGACGCGCCCAGAAGTATTCCGACCAGCTCGGCCAGAGCGGTCAGCAGAATCCACACGCTCCAGCCGCCTCGCCCCTCAACGCCGCGAACCGCGCTCATCGTCCCCGCCATTACGCTCCCCCACGAAAATTCCGCGCGACTTTGCCAGCGGATCGAACCGATTTACACCCTTCGTCGACACGGCGCGCTTGAGCTCGCACAAAACTCTCTCTAAGGTAGAAAACGTGGAAAGTCTCGCCTCTGCCGTTTATCTGACGCTCGCGATCGCCGTTGTCGGCGGTTACCTGCTGGGTTCGATTCCGTTCGGCCTGATCGCCACGCGCCTGGGCGGCGCGGGCGACATCCGCAAGATCGGCTCGGGCAACATCGGTGCGACCAACGTGCTGCGCTCGGGCCGCAAGGATCTCGCCTTGATCACCCTGCTGGGCGACGGCGGCAAGGGCGTGGTGGCGGTGCTGCTGGCTCGCTACCTGACCCACGGAAACCCCACCGTGATCGCCCTGGCCGGCGGCGCGGCCTTTCTGGGCCACCTGTTCCCGGTCTGGCTGAAGTTCAAGGGCGGCAAGGGCGTCGCGACCTTCTACGGCGTGCTGCTCAGCGCCTGCTGGCCGGTCGGCGTGCTGGCGGCCGTCACCTGGCTGGCCATGGCCGCCCTCTTCCGCATCAGCTCGCTGGCCGCCCTGACCGCCGCGGTCCTGGCCGCCCCCTTCGCCATCGCCACCGACCAACCGCATGCTCTGATCGGCCTGGCGATCTTCATGGCCATCCTGATCTTCATCCGCCATCGCGAGAACATCGCGCGCCTGCTCAAAGGCGAGGAGCCGAAGATCGGCAAGAAGAAGCCGGCCGAGCCGGCGTCCGCCGAGGCCCCGTGACCCCAGGCCGCCTCTCGGACATCCAGCGTCTAGCCTGGCTTCGCCTGGCGCGCACCGAGACGGTCGGCCCCGTCGCCTTCGACCATCTGCTGGCCCGCTACGGAACGCCCGAGCGGGCCCTTTCCGCCCTGCCCGACCTTTCCCGCAGGGGCGGGCGCGCCGTCCCGCTGTCCCTGCCGCCGCGCGAGGCGATCGAGCAAGAACTTGAGGCCGGCGAAAAACTGGGCGCACGGCTGATCTGCGGCTGCGAGCCCGACTTCCCTCCGCGTCTGGCCGCCCTCGATCCGCCCCCGCCGGTGCTGTGGGCCCTGGGTCGCGCGGAGCTTCTCTCCGAACCCTCGATCGCCATCGTCGGCGCCCGCATCGCCTCGGCCGCGGGGCAGCGCTTCGCCCGCCAGTTGGCGACGGACCTCGGGACGGCCGGCTACGTGGTCGTTTCCGGCATGGCGCGCGGCATCGACGGCGCGGCGCACGAGGGTGCGCTGACCACCGGAACGGTCGCGGTGCTGGGCGGCGGGGTCGGCGACATCTATCCGCCCGAACACGACAAGCTGCACGCGCGCCTCGCCGCCGAGGGCTGCGTGGTTTCGGAGAGCGCGCCCGACCGCCGGGCCCAGGCCAAGGACTTCCCGCGCCGCAACCGGATCATCGCCGGCCTGTCGCAAGGCGTGGTCGTGGTCGAGGCTGAGCTGAAGTCGGGCTCGCTGATCACCGCGCGCCTGGCCGCCGAACAGGGCCGCGACGTGTTCGCCGTTCCAGGTTCGCCGCTGGATCCGCGCTCGAAGGGGACCAACGACCTGATCCGCCAGGGCGCGATCCTTTGCGAGGGCGCCGAGGACGTGCTGCGGTCGCTGGCGGGCGAGGCCCGGCTGCGCGAGCGCGACCGAGGCTATGACGCCGAGCCTCCGGCCGACATCGACGCGGACGCCCTGCGGGAGCGCGTCGCCGCCCTGCTCTCCCCAACGCCCGTCTCGCGCAACGACCTGATCCGCGCCGTGGCCGCCCCGACCTCGGCGGTCATGGCGGCGCTGGTCGAGCTGAGCCTGGCCGGTCGCGCGGAGTTCTTGGACGGCGGTCTGGTAGCGGGGCTCTAGCCGCCCCTTCGCGCCCCCTTGGCGAACAGCAGATCCGACCACCGCCAGTGACCGCCGCCCAGGGCGAAGCGGGCCGCGCCAGGCCCATCGTTCAGCGAAATGAGCACAAGGCCCCGCATGGGCTCGGCGCGGCAGGCGGCCGGGGCGAAGGCGACCTCCATCATGATCATTTCGCGGAGGCCCGACAGGCCGTCGCCCTCCTCGCCGTCGGTGCGGACCCAGTCGCCGCTCCAGACCAGCGGCGCGCGGCCGGCGCTGACCGTCGCGGCGTGGGCGCGCATCAGCGAGGCCCGGGCGCGGGGGTTCTTGCGCAGGCCCTCCTGCAGCAGCCGGACCATGTCGCAGCCCGCGCCGCCGCCACCGCCGCCAGCGCCTGATCCGGCCGTCGCCGCCCCCATCAACTCGGCCTCGCCCAGGCCCATGACCCGGCTCGGCGCGGGTTTGGGGCTAGCCGGCAGCGGCGTCACGTCCTTGGGAATCGGGGCCTTGGTCACCCGCAAGGGCGAGCGCGGCGCGGCCCTGGCGGTGTCCTTGGGCTTCTCGGGCGACGGCGGCTTCTTCGGCGCCTTCACCGGAGACTTGGGCGCGTCATGCGGCGCGGGCGGTGGCGGAGGGGGTGGTGGCGGCGGCGGATCGACCAGCGAGACCAGCACTGACGGCGGCTCGGGCGGCGAAGGCGTCACATGGGCGGTCAGCAACACCGCCACGGCGGCGGCGTGCGCGGCGAGGCTCACGACCAGGGCCGCCCCCTTCCCGCCACGTCGTTTCCAGTGCGCCATCGGCTCGCCACGTCACGGGCCGAAGCGCCGGCCCGAGCGTCTGTGGAGCATGGCTCCACGTCAGGAAGTGGGCGAATGGTTCAGCTTGTCACAGGCTCGCTCACAACCGAAGATCGAGCCCTCTGTGGGGACGCGATCGTGGACTTTCCGACGAAGCTGGCCTGGATCCTGCTGCTGGCGGCTCCTGTCGCGGCCTTGGCGCTGCAAGCGGCTATCGATTGGGGGCCGGCGCGCGTCGAGCGAACCGTCGTCAAGCCGCTTTCCCTATCCGCATGCGCTGTTCTGGGCGTCGTGACGTTGGCGAGCTTCTCCGGCGTCCGGTTCGTGTCGCTGACCGCCAATCTCTGGGCGCTGGGCGCGGCCTATTTCGCCTATTGCCTGCTTGTCTTCGGGATTGGCCGCCTGCCCCTGAGCGCCATCCTGAGGAACACCGCCGTGAGCATCGGCGTCCTGCCCATCGCCTTCGGCTATTTCCTGGGCACGGTGGGGCTCCTGGGCATCATGTTCGTCGTGGGCGCTTACGCCGCGCCACAGAAGGAAACGCGCCTGGCCAGGAACCTCGTATGCACGCGGATTGAAGGCGGCGGTCCCAGCGGCGGCTACGAACTGCACGTCCATCGCAAATGGCCGCTCGCGCCTGTGCTGCATCGCCAGGTCAAGGTGATCGCGGCGAAGAACGAGTATTATGGCCCGCGAGACTGCGAAGCCCTGCGCGGAACGGCGCTCTAGACGCTGAGGTCGACCAGCAGGCCGGTGCCGGCGGCCGGCGCGGCGCGCACGGCTTCCTTCAACCGATCGGCGATTTCCGCGCGTTCGGCGTTCGAGGTCACGGGCTTGATCGGGCGGATCGGCGAGACATAGGCCTCGGTGGCGATCCTGTTGACGGTCAGGTCCATCGGCGAGCAGTCACAAAACCAGGCCATAAAACTCGCACAAGCGTCTTAACAAGCGGCTACCAGCGCCCCAAAGCAGGGCCGTTCGGCAGAGCCCGCGTTGACAGACCCCCAAGCGGGCCCCACTTTCCCCGGCGCTCGCCTCCCAGGCGATCCGCCTTCCAGCCCAGAGTTATAATGAACGTCGTCGTCGTCGAGAGCCCGGCCAAGGCCAAGACCATCAACAAGTATCTCGGGTCCGACTACACGGTTCTCGCTTCCTACGGCCATATCCGCGACCTGCCGTCCAAGGACGGCTCGGTGGAACCCGACAACGACTTCGCCATGAGCTGGGAAGTCGACGCCAAGGCCTCCAAGCGCGTCAGCGACATCGTCGAGGCGATGAAGAAGGCCGACCGCCTGATTCTCGCCACCGACCCGGATCGCGAAGGGGAAGCGATCAGCTGGCACGTTCTGGAAGTGCTGAACAAGAAGAAGGCGCTGAAGGACAAGTCGGTCCAGCGCGTCACCTTCAACGCCATCACCAAGACCGCCGTGACCGAGGCCATGAAGGCCCCGCGCGACCTCGACATGGAGCTGGTCGAGGCCTACCTGGCCCGTCGCGCCCTCGACTATCTGGTCGGCTTCACCCTCTCGCCGGTGCTGTGGCGCAAGCTCCCCGGTTCGCGCTCGGCCGGCCGCGTGCAGTCGGTGGCCCTGCGCCTGGTCGTCGACCGCGAGATCGAGATCGAGCGCTTCAAGACCCAGGAATACTGGACCGTCGAGGCCGACGTCTCGGCCGGCTCGGACCCGTTCCTGGCGCGCCTCGTCAAGCACGAGGGCAAGAAGCTCACCAAGTTCGACCTGGCCAACGAGGCCTCGGCCCTGGCCGCCAAGGCGGCCGTGGAAGCGGCTGCGTTCAAGGTCGCGGCCGTCGAGAAGAAGCCCGGCAAGCGCTCGCCCGCCCCGCCCTTCACCACCTCGACCCTGCAGCAGGAAGCCGCGCGCAAGCTCGGTTTCTCGGCCCAGCGCACCATGCAGGCGGCGCAGAAGCTGTACGAGGGCGTCGACATTGGCGGCGAGACCGTGGGTCTGATCACCTACATGCGGACCGACGGCGTCTCGATGGCGCCCGAGGCCATCAGCGAAGCCCGCGACGTGATCGGCAAGGTCTATGGCGCGGACTACGTGCCGGACGCGCCGCGCCTCTACAAGTCCAAGGCCAAGAACGCCCAGGAGGCCCACGAAGCCATCCGTCCGACCAGCCTGAACCGCAATCCTGGCTCCCTGCGCCTGGAGCCGGAGCTGGGCCGCCTGTACGAGCTGATCTGGAAGCGCACCATCGCCTCGCAGATGGAAAGCGCCCGCATCGAGCGCACCACGGTCGATCTGGAAAGCGCCGACGGCAAGACCGGCCTGCGCGCCACCGGCCAGGTCGTGCAGTTCCCTGGCTACCTCGCCGTCTATGAGGAAGGCCGTGACGATGAGGGCGACGAGGACAGCGCCCGCCTGCCCGCCATCACCGAAGGCGCGGCCGCCAAGGTCATCGAAAGCCGCGCCGACCAGCACTTCACCGAGCCGCCCCCGCGCTATTCGGAAGCCAGCCTGGTCAAGAAGATGGAAGAGCTGGGCATCGGCCGTCCGTCGACCTACGCCTCGGTGCTGGGCGTGCTGCGCGACCGCGAATATGTCCGCATGGAGAAGCAGCGCTTCATCCCCGAGGACAAGGGCCGCCTGGTCACGGCGTTCCTGGAGCAGTTCTTCAAGCGCTACGTCGAGTACGACTTCACGGCCGCGCTCGAAGAGCAGCTGGACCTGGTTTCGGACGGCAAGCTGGACTGGAAACAGTTCCTCCGCGACTTCTGGAAGGACTTCCACGCCGCCGTCGGCGAGATCGCCGAGCTGCGAACGACCAACGTCCTGGACGCCCTGAACGAGGCCCTGGGCCCGCACATCTTCCCCGACAAGGGGGATGGCTCGAACCCGCGCCTGTGCCCGACCTGCGGCACGGGGCAGCTCTCCTTGAAGACCGGTAAGTTCGGCGCCTTCATCGGCTGCTCGAACTATCCGGAATGCCGGTACACACGCCAGCTGGGCGTGTCGGAAGGCGACGGCGAGGCCGAGAGCGCCGACAAGGAGCTGGGCGTCAATCCGGCGACTGGCCGGGCCGTGTGGCTGAAGAACGGCCGCTTTGGCCCCTATGTCGAGGAACTGGCGGCCGAGGGCGACAAGCCCAAGCGCTCGTCTCTACCCAAGGGCTGGATCGCCTCGGCGATGGACCTGGAAAAGGCCCTGCGCCTGCTCTCCCTGCCGCGCGAGGTGGGCAAGCACCCGGACGACGGCAAGCCGATCACGGCGGGCCTGGGGCGCTTTGGCCCCTTCGTGCTGCACGACGGCACCTACGCCAATCTGGAGAACGCCGACGAGGTGTTCGACGTGGGCCTGAACCGCGCCGTCGCCATCCTGGCCGACAAGCGCGCCGGCGGCGGGCGTCCGCAGCGGGCGGCCGCGGCGGCCCTGGCGGAACTTGGCAATCACCCCGAGGACGGCAAGCCGATCCGCGTGCTGTCGGGCCGCTTTGGTCCCTACATCAAGCACGGCGACACCAACGCCAACGTCCCCAAGGGCAAGGACCCGGCCGCGATCACGCTGGAAGAAGCTGTAGCCCTGATCGCCGAGCGCGCGGCCAAGGGCGGCGGCAAGAAGCCGGCCAAGAAGGCCGCTGCGCCCAAGAAGGCGGCGACCAAGGCCGACGGTGACAAACCCGCGAAGAAGGCGGCGGCCCAAAAGCCCGCCGCCAAGAAGGCCGCGCCCAAAGCCAAGGTCAAGGCGACCGCCGGCTCGGACGACGGCGCCGCGCCGTGGGACGACGAGGCCTGAGCCTGTTCAGCCGGGTTGGACGAGAGTAGATTGCGCGGATGACGACGCTGGAACGTCCCCTGCCGCTGAATGTCGTGCTGACGGCGCTGGTCCTGTGCTGCGTCGGCGGCTTCGCCTTCGGCCTGACCAACGCGATGAAGATCGATCGCGGCGGCGCGACGACCTCCACCCAGCCGCTGGCCGAGGTCTCCGGCGTCCCGGTCAAGGACGCCGCGCCCGCCCTCGCCTACGAGCCGCCGCCGGTCGAGGCGCCCAAGCCGAAGGCCGTCGAGGTCGAGACGCCCGAGCAGGAAGCCCCCGCGCCGGTGATCGAGGCCCCGCCCGCCGCGACGACGCCCGCCGCGGAAGCCGCCCCCAAGCCGGCCGAACCGCAGGTCCCGAAGTCGATCGAGGATCTGTACTGATCGTTCTTCCCCTTAGGTTGGGATTTCCGCCTGCTGAAACATCGCCTTCCTGGGCCTTGTGCCCAGGACCCAGGCTTGAGGCAGGCTCGGCCATTGGGATGAGCTGAAGCTTCCAGGCCCAGGGCTTCTTTAGGTTCACCTGTTTCGGAACGATGGGTCCTGGGCCCAAGGCCCAGGAAGGCGGGCTCTTGGGCGCTGGCAAATGGAAGCCCCCCAGCTCGCGTTTCCCTAAGTCCGCCGAACGCGTTAAGGCAGGACATGGCTAAACTTCGCCCGCCCAAAACCTTCAAGCCTCGCCCGCCGGCGGGCCTGCCCGATCGCGAGACGCTGCTCGCGTTCCTGCGCGACGCCGGTGAGACCGGCAAGGCCGATATCGCCCGGCACTTCGGCCTCAAGGGCGCCGACCGCCGGGCCCTACGCGAGATGATCCGCGAGCTCGAGGCCCAAGGCGCGCTGGCCAAGCGGGGCCGCAAGGGCTTCGCCGAGGCCGGCTCCCTGCCGCCCGTGGGCGTGGCCGATGTGGTTGAGCGCGACGGCGACGGCGAGCTCTATGTGAAGCTGACCAAGTCCGACGACGACGTCCCCAATGTCCGCCTGGCGCCCGGCAAGGGCGAGGTCGCCGGCGGCGCGCCGGGCCTGGGCGATCGCCTGCTGGTCCGCTTCGAGCGGCTGGAGACCGGCGAGTTCGAGGCCCGCCTGATCAAGAAGCTGGGCCAGAGCGCCCACAAGATCCTGGGCGTCATCCGCAAGCATCGCCGCGAGGTTCGCGTCGAGCCGGTCGACCGCAAGTCCAAGGAAAGCCTGGTCCTCGACCCCAGCGTGGCCCACGACTTCAAGGACGGCGACCTGGTCGTCGCCCAGGTCGGCACGCATGGCGGCCGCTACGGCCCCAAGCCCGGCAAGGTGCTAGAGGTGGTCGGATCCGAGAACGATCCCCGCGCCGCCTCGCTGATCGCCATCCACAGCCACGGCATCCCGACCGGTTTCTCCGAGGAAGCCGAACGCGAGGCCAAGTCCGCCGTCGAACCGACCCTGTCGGGGCGCGACGATCTGCGCGACCTGCCTTTCGTGACCATCGACCCGGTGGACGCCCGCGACCACGACGACGCCGTCTACGCCCATCCCGATCCGGACGCGACCAATGTCGGCGGCTGGGTGGTCTGGGTCGCCATCGCCGACGTCGCCGCCTATGTCCGCCCCGGCTCGGCCCTGGACCGCGACGCCCGCGAGAAGGGCAACAGCGTCTACTTCCCCGACCGCGTCGAGCCGATGCTGCCCGAAACCCTGTCGAACGGCCTATGCTCGCTGCGCGAGGGCGAGAACCGCGCGACCCTGGCCGTGCGGATGGTGTTCGACAAGTCCGGCCGCAAGAAGGGCCACAAGTTCGTGCGCGGCCTGATGCGCTCGGCCGCCAAGCTCTCGTACGAGCAGGCGCAGGCGGCCATCGACGGCCAGCCCGACGACAAGACCGGGCCGCTGCTGGATCCGATCCTCAAGCCCCTGTGGGCCGCCTATCACACGATGAAGATCGGCCGCGAGGCCCGCTCGCCGCTGGCCATCGAGAGCGACGAGCGCCGGATCATCATCCGCGAGGGCGAGATCGCCTCGATCACCAAGCGCGCCTCCCTCGAAGCCCACAAGCTGATCGAGGAGATGATGGTGCAGGCCAATGTCTGCGCCGCCGAGAGCCTGGAGGCCAAACGCTCGCCCCTGATCTACCGGGTGCACGACACGCCGAGCCTCGAGAAGGTGCAGAACCTCGCCGACTTCCTGCAGACGCTCGAGATCCGCTGGAACAAGGGCGAGGCGCCGCAGACCTCACGGTTCAACAAGCTGCTGGACGAGACCCGCGAGAGCCCGAACGCGGCGATCATCAACGAGGTGGTCCTGCGCACCCAGATGCAGGCGCACTACAGCGCCGAGAATATCGGCCACTTCGGCCTGAATCTCGCCAAGTACGCCCACTTCACCAGCCCGATCCGCCGCTACGCCGACCTGATCGTGCACCGGGGCCTGATCCGGGCCTTGGGCCTGGGGACGGACGGTCTCACGGACCAGGACATCGCCCAGATCAAGGACACGGCCGAGGTCATCACCCACGCCGAGCGGCGGGCCATGGCCGCCGAGCGCGACGCCACCGACCGCTATATCGCCGCCTTCCTGGCCGACCGCGTGGGCGCGACCTTCGAGGGCCGGATCACCGGCGTCACCCGCTTTGGCCTGTTCATCAAGCTGACCGACACCGGCGCCGACGGCCTCGTGCCGGTCTCGTCCCTGGGCGCGGAGTTCTTCGTCCACGACGACAAGATGCACGCCCTGGTCGGCGAGCGGACGGGCAAGCGTTGGCCCCTAGGCATGGGCGTCGAGGTCAAGCTGGTCGAGGCCACGCCCGTGACCGGCGGCTTGCTGTTCGAAATGCTCAGCGACCCGTTGCCGCCGGATCCGAAGATGCCGCGCCCACGGCTCGGCGCGCGGCGGCAAGCGGCGGTGAAGCCGCGCGGGGGTTTGCCGAAGGGCGTGCGCCGCGGCAAGCGGCGGTAGAGCGCCGGATAGATGCTCCCCCGCATGGCGGGGGAGCTGTCGCCCCCGGGACCGACCAAAGGTCGGCCCGAGGATAAACTCCGCGACTGAGGGGGCAAGCTGGGCGAACACCGCGTGAGCCCCCTCCGGCCCTCTGGGCCACCTCCCCCGCAACGCGGGGGAGGATCTAGTTCGCCGTGATCGCCGCCTCCAGTCGATCCGCCATCATCTTCTGATCCGCCGCCGACGGGTGCGAATGGCACGCCGTGCGCTCCATCCCGGTGATCCGCACCGCCGTCGCGCCCGTGCGGCCCGCGACCTCGGCGACGTCGTCGACGAAGGTGTCGCCCTGGATCAGGAAGAAGCGCGCGCCCGGACGGCTGGCCTTTAGCCCTTCGATGAAGGCGACATAGCTGTCGCGATAGTCCCTCCGCAGCGCCGCCTCGTCGGCCCACGCCTCGCCAGGATGCAGGGCGGTGGAGAAATCGTTGGTGCCCAGGCCGATCACCACGATCTCGGGCTCCCACGGATCGTTCGCGGCGATGCGCGGCTCGCCCTGGCCCGGGATCAGGCGCGGAAAGAGCGCCGGCAGAGGTTCGCCTGGCGCCAAGCCGTTGTAGTTGCGCACGACGCCGCGTCCCGAGAAGGCCTCGATCCGGTAGTCGGCGTCGAGCCGGGCGGCCAGGATCGGGGCGAAGGACAGGCTGGTGTCGGTCAGGTCGTGGACTTGGCTCTCGGTGCAGTCACGAGTCGCTGAGCGGACGCCGTAGGCGACGGTGTGCGAGTCGCCGATGAACTCGATGCGATGCGGGCGCGAGGATGCCGGCAACGCACTGCCCTTGTCGACGAAGAACCCCTCAAACCGCGCCGAACCCGTCTGGCTCTCCGTGAGCTTGTCGAGACGCACGACGTGCTCGCCGGGACCGAGGCGATCCAGCTTCAGGCGCGTCTCGCCGGACTTGATCAGCTCGGCCTTGCGCACGCCGTCGACGCTGACGGCCAGGTGCTCGACGCCCGTATCGACCGCGATCTCGACGGAGGGCCCCGTGAAGCGCCCCTCGAAATAGACCCCCGGCCAGCCGAAGTCGTAGGCGCTGTTAGGCGCGGGGGCGACGCGACCGCCGATGTTCAGCGGCAGCGGGGTCTGGACGATGGCGGCGGCGAGCAGCAGAGCGAGCATGCCCTCTTCTCATGTGGGATGCGCGCCGCGTCAAACCCCGCTAAACCGCGACCATGCGCGCCGAGATCGAACCCTTCCACGCCATCGCCATCAGCCGGCTGGCCCATGAGCTGAAAATGCAGGGCCGCTCCATCATTCACATGGAGTTCGGCCAACCCTCGACCGGCGCCCCGAGCAAGGCGATCGCCAAGGCCCACGAGATCCTCGACGCCGAGGCGATGGGCTATTGGGAGAGCCCGCACCTGCGCGAGCGCATCGCCCAGCGTTACCAGGACCTCTACGGCGTCACGGTCGAGCCCGAGCGGATCGTCCTGACATGCGGCGCGTCCCCGGCCCTGGTGCTGGCCCTGTCCAGCGTGTTCCAGCCCGGCGACCGCATCGCCATCGCTCGCCCCGGCTATGTCGCGTACCGCAACACCATCAAGGCCCTGCACCTGGAACCGGTCGAGATCGCCTGCGGGCCGGAAGACCGCTTCCAGCTGACAGCGAAGCACCTGGCCGAGCTGGAGCCCGCCCCGGCCGGCGTCATCGTCGCCAGCCCCGCCAATCCCACCGGCACGATCATCGCCCCCGAGGAACTCGCCGCGATCGCCAAGGTCTGCCGCGAGCGCGGCATCCGGATCATCAGCGACGAGATCTATCACGGCCTGAGTTACACGGGCCGTACGCCCTCGATGCTGGAGTTCGCCCCCGACGCCCTGATCGTCAACAGCTTCAGCAAGTACTTCAGCATGGCCGGCTGGCGGCTGGGCTGGCTTCTGACGCCGGCGGGCGAGGATCTGGAACGGGCTCGGGCCTATGTCGGCAACCTGTTCCTGACCGCCCCGTCCCTGGCCCAGCACGCGGGCCTGGCGGCCATGGACTGCCTCGACGAGCTGGAAGGCCACATCGCCGTCTACCGCCGCAATCGCGAATTGATGCTCGAGGCCCTGCCGGCTCTGGGCCTGCGCAAGATCGCTCCGCCCGACGGGGCCTTCTACATCTGGGCCGACATCGGCCACCTGACCGAAGACTCGCTGACCTTCTGCAAGGACCTGCTGCGCGACACCGGCGTCTGCACCGCGCCCGGCGTCGACTTCGACCCGGTCGAAGGCCATCGCTT
>NZ_CALCDX010000010.1 GCF_937900395.1 uncultured Caulobacter sp. | reverse complement strand
CGCCGGGCTTGATCCCCGGGAAGCTGACGCCCGGCACGCCGTCCATCTGGAACGGAACGAGCAGGCCGTGCCAGTGGATCGAGGTGTCCTCATCGAGCGCGTTGGTCACGGCGATCCGGACGTTCTGGCCTTCCTTCAAGCGGATCAGCGGTCCCGGGATCGTGCCGTTGATCGCCACGCCATGGCCCGCTCGGCCGTCGATGCGCGGCATGACGTGACCGATGGTCAGCTTGATATCCTCGCCGCTCAGCGCCGCCGGCGACCGCGCCCCCTCGGCGGCCCGCGCCCAGGCCGGAAGTAGTCCCAACGCGCTTAGGCCAAGAGCGCCGCGCAGCAGGGTCCGTCGATCGAAAGCTGTCATCACTGTTCCGTATTCCACCGTCGGAAGCACTTGGGTATGACCGGGATCATGTCCAAGAGCACTCCCGCCACGATCGCACTCACCAAGGCCGGCGTCGCGTTCGACCTTTATACGTACGACTACGATCCTGGATCGGAACGTGTTGGTCTCCAGGCCGCCGAGGCGCTGGGCGAGGACCCGCGCCGGGTGCTCAAGACCCTGGTGGTGATGCTCGACGGCAAGCCCGCCTGCGCCATCCTGCCCTCCGACAAGGAGGTCAGCATGAAAAAGCTGGCCGCGGCGCTGAAAGGCAAGTCGGCGGCCATGGCGCCCGTGCCCGACGCCGAGCGGATCACCGGCTACAAGGTCGGCGGCGTCAGTCCCTTCGGCCAGAAGAAGCGCCTGCCGACGGTGATGGAAGCGGCGGCCCTCGCCGAGCCCTATGTCTTCATCAATGGCGGACAGCGGGGCTTGCAGGTCAAGCTCGCGCCGGCCGACGCGGTGAAGGCGCTGGGCGGGACGACGGCGGCGATCGTGGCGGATTAGCAAGGCGGACGGGGCGGGCTTGAAATCCCGCGCGGTTCTCGCCTATAAGCCCCGCCTCCTGGTCTGGCTGGGTAGCTCAGATGGTTAGAGCGGTGGATTCATAACCCACAGGTCGGCGGTTCGATCCCGCCCCCCGCCACCAGGACAAATACTCGGGCTCAGGCCGAGATCGGCGGACGCTCGTTGTCCAGCCCGCCCACCACCAGCTTCAGCAGCGGCCGCGTCGCCGCCGGACTTGAGCCCCGCAGCTCCTCGCCCAGCATGTGGAAGTAGTCGGCGATCCGGCTGTCCTGCTCGTGGCGCGCCAGAACATCCATCGCCTCGGCGAATTCCTGTCGCGACGCCGCGCCCTTGGCGGACAGCACGCCGACGAGGGCCGCGAACAGACCCGTCTGGATCTGCAACAGAGAAGGTTGGTCAGGCATTTCCATTTCGACACTCCTTGTCGCAACGGCCACCTGAATATATTGCCGCGCGTCGCCACAAGCTCCCAATGAAAACGCACGTTTACATGCGCGGCGAATTGCCACACTGGGCCGAGACGCAGTGAATTCTGGAGTCATTATTTACGGATATTGGTGCGACAACTTGTCTTGCCCCGAGGCTGGACATGGCCGCAACCTGTTCTCCGGCAAGGGTTTGACCGCACCTCACGCTATGGCTCTATAGGTCCATGACCACCAGCAGCTTTAAAGGCGGATGCCTGTGCGGCGCGCTCAGATGGCAAGCTGAGAGCGCGCCCGACTACATGGGGCTGTGCTGCTGCGCCGACTGTCGCAAAGCCTCTGGCTCGGGCTTTATCCCGTTCATGGGATTTTCGGCCTCGGCGCTGACGATCACGGGTCCCACGCGCCAGTATCGCAGCCGCGCCTTCCGGGGCGGCGTATCGACCCGCAATTCCTGCCCGACCTGCGGCGGCCTCGTGTTCGGCGGCGAGCACGGCCTGCACGACAGCCACACGATCTATGCCGGCAGCCTCGACGACCCCGGCCTGTTCAAGCCGACCATGCTGCTGTTCGACCGCGACCGGCCGGACTGGGTGGTTCCGCCCGAGGGTCTGACGCGCTACCCGGCGATGCCCGAGTAGCGCGCCGCTCGACTAGCCGCCCGGCAGCGTGCCCGGTCGGATATAGGCGAACATGTGGCTGACCCAGTCGGGCTTGCCCAGCGGAACGCCCTTGTGGCGCAGGATCGCATAGGCGGTGGTCGCGTGGAAATAGAACTGCGCCAGGGCCCAGTCGCGGACGAACTGCTCGCCGGTCATGTCGAAGACGATTCCGTTGGGCAGCTTCAGCTCGATCATCTTTTCGGCCGCGCCGTCGAAGGCCGAGGCGGGGGTCGCTTCCAGTCGCGCCACGGCGTCGGCGAGTTGGGCTCGCAGTCCCTCGAAGTCCGTCGCGTCCTCGGTGGGCGCGAAAGAGTCCGCGCCGGTCAGGTGGCGCAACAGATCGCTGGCCTGGGTGCAGACGAAACGCACCTGAGTGGACAGGGGGAACATGTCCGGCGCCAGGCGCGCGCCAATCAAGTCCTCGGGCGAAAGACCGCTTTCGGCCGCGAAGGCCTCTGCCTTGGTCAGCTGAGCCGACAGGCCCTTGATCATCTGAAGATAGGTCGGAACGGCGATCGCGTACGGATCCATGGCGTCTTCTCCAAGCGGCGCCGGTCGCGCGCGCTCAGAGGACTTAGGCGCCCGGCCCGAACCGCGCCACCAGGTCGTAGGCCTCGCCGGGGAAGATTTGGCGGACGCGGGTGACGCCACGGCCTTCGCGCCAGGTGCGGCGATCGACGACCAGGCAAGCCGCGCCTTCGTCCAGGGCCAGCAGGCCGGCGACCTCGGCGTTGGCGTTGACCGCGCTGATCCGGCTCTCG
>NZ_CALCDX010000009.1 GCF_937900395.1 uncultured Caulobacter sp. | reverse complement strand
ATCCGTTCGGAGACCAAGCCGGTCACCGGCGTGGCGATGATGATCCTGTACGAACGGGGTCTCTGGCAGCTGGACGACCCGATCAGCAAGTACGTGCCGGAATTCGCCAATCTGCGGATCGCCAGCGGCGTCGATGCGGCGGGGCAGCCGATCCTCACTCCCATCTCGCGCCCGCCGACTATGCGGGAGCTGATGACCCATACGGCGGGCTTCGCCTACGGCATCGCGGACGATCCCAGTAGTCCTCCGGACAAGGCCTATTATCAGGCGGGCGTCCTTCAGTCGGGGTCGCTGGAGGAACTGGTGCGCAAGGTCTCCGGCCTGCCGATGTTCTCGGAGCCGGGTCAGCTTTGGCGCTACAGCGTCGCCGCCGACATTCAGGGCTACATCGTCGAGAAGCTGTCGGGCGAGAGCCTGCCGGTGTTCATGGAGGAGCACATTTTCGCGCCGCTGGGCATGAAGGACACGGCCTTCTATGTGCCCGCCGAGAAGATGGGGCGGCTGGCGGCGCTCTACGACGCCGACCCGGTCACGGGAAAGCTGGTTCCCGCCGTCGAAGGCGCCTGGCGCGACGTCAGCCGTTTGCCGGCCGCGCCTTTGGGCGGCGGCGGCCTGTTGTCGACCGCCGGCGACTTCGCGCGCTTCGCTCAGATGATCTTGAACAAGGGCGAGTTCGATGGCGTACGGATCTTGAAGCCCGAGTCCGTGGCCCTGATGACCCAGAACCACCTGCCGCCAGGCTTCGTGGTGACGACAAACGGCACGACGGGCGTCTTGAAGCCGGGGCCGCGTCCTTTCCCGTTCGCGGCAGGCATGGGCTATGGCCTGGACGTGGCGGTGGCCGTCGATCCGGCCGCCTCTGGCGCGCCCGTGGGCCCCGGCACGATCAGCTGGGGCGGCAGCGCCGGCACCTGGTTCTGGATCGATCCGGCCAACGATCTCTTCTTCATCGGCATGATCCAGCGCCTGGGCGGCGTGGGGCCTGGTCTGGACGCTCAGTCGCGTAGCCTTGTCTATCAAGCGATCGAGCGGCCGACGGAGGTCGCTCTTGGACCGCAGTCGGGACAGCATCCGGCCAAGACCTTGAGCAAGCCGGCCGTGGCGCGATAGCGACGACCATCGCGTATACGAAAAAGCTCCCCCGCCGAGCGAGGGGAGCTCCGTCGTGGCCTTGGAGGGCTGAAGATCCTAGGCCGCGAACAAGAGGTCGCCGCCGTCGGTGACCTTGCTGACCTTGAGGCCCGTGACGCCGGCCAGCTTGATCAGGCCATCGCCAGCGTCGAGCCCGAGCAGACCGTTCTGGTGGAAGACATAGGTGTCGCCGTTCCATTCGAAGACGGTGTTGCTGTTGGCGGCCGTCGCGCTAGCATAGGCCGTAAGGGCGTCGTCGAACGTGGCGGTGGCGACGAAATAGAGTTGCTTCTTTTCGCCGGGACCCGCGGCGCCGGCGAAGGTCAGCATGTCGAAGCCCTTTTGGAAGTCCTCGATGACCGCGATGTCGGTCACCTTGCCGTTCGACAGATGCAGGCTGGCGAACGAGCCGATGTCGATGTTGTCGTAGCCTTCGCCGGTGATGAGGCGACCGTCGAACTTCTCTAGGAAGATCGAGTCGTTGCCCTTGCCCGCGTCGATCAGGCCGCGCACGACGCCGTTGTCGACGATGATGATGTCGTTGCCGCCGGCCGTGCGGATGTGCTTGCCGGCGTCGAGCCCGCCCGGTCCATCGGTGATGATAGGCTTGATCACGTCATTGCCGTCGCTGGCCAGGACGTGGGTGTTATCGTCAGGTTCCTGATTATAGGCGTCGACGTTCCAGTCATGGGCGAAGCGGGCGCTCTCGCCCGGCAGGCCCGGGTCAGAGGGACCGCCCTGCGCGTGATCGCCGCCCGCGCCATAAATCGAATAGAAGTGAGCGAAGGGAACACCCTTGCCGGTCACCGCGACCTCGTTCAGGTAGGCGCGCACGGCGTCCGCGTAGGGACCTTGGCCGCTTTTCATGGCTTCGGCCATCAGGGCCCCGACCATGGCCGCGCGGCTGCCGATCCCGTTGCCGCCGTCGCCGCCCAACTCGACGAAATACTCTCCGCGCGTATAGGTCCCGCCGCGGCCGTTGGGCACTTCCGCATCCAGATAATCGAGGGTCGCATCGTGCGACAGGGAGACGCCGAATAGCTTCAGATAAGCCTTCTGAAGCGTCGCGAACATCGTCCCGTTCTCGCCGTACGTCTCTATGAAGTTGGCGCGGCCTTCGCCGCTCTTCGCCAAGCTGACCGCGAAGTTGATGTAGCGGTTCGTGGTGTCGAACTTCGCGTAGTAGGCGCTGTTCAGGTTGTTCGGATTCCCGCCCGCTGGGGACACCAGATAGTCCAATCCCGCCGTGTTCAGCGGCAGATCGGCGATGAAGCCGTAGGCCATCACGGCCACGGCGGTCGTCGCCTTGGCGCTGTCCATGATCCACTGGACGGCGGAGGCGTAGGTCCAGCCATCGCCCATCATGCCGTTGCGCGCGGCGTCGATGCCGCCGGCCATCATGTTCAGTTGAGCGGTCACGTCGGCGGGGAGTTCCGCATCGGTGGGGACGCGATGAACGTTGCGATAGATGCTGATCAGATTGGCGAGCGTGGCCATCGGTTGCCTAACATGTCTATTTCGTAATCCCTCGTGCAGTAAAAAATATACATGAACGCTGTTCGGTCAATCGGGCTCAGCATTAAATAACCTTCACCGTTGGAAGCGACGGTGGAGGGCGCTCGATGGCCGTTCAAAAAGCGGTTTCAACGCAGGGGCGCGCGCTCTAAGGTCGTGTCAAACATATGTTCGGGAGGGTGGTTTGGCGTTTCGTAGACTGGTCGGGACGGTTCTGGCCGCGACCATGCTCGCGGGCGGCCCCGCGATTGCGGCGACTCCTAAGACGGCAGCTTTCGTCGCGGCGGCTCCTGAAAGCGTGGGCTTCACGTCAGAGGGCCTCGCCAAGTTGGACGCCCACATGCAGGGCCTGGTCGATACCGGCCATCTCCCCGGCGTGACCACGATGCTAGTCCGGCATGGCAAGGTCGTGAACTATCAGGTCCACGGCAAGAAGGGCTTCGACGGCCCGCCGATGACCAAGGACACGATCTTCAGGATCTATTCCCAGACCAAGCCGGTCACGGGCGTGGCCATGATGATCCTGTACGAGGAGGGCAAGTGGAAGCTGGACGATCCGGTCAGCAAGTACATCCCGGAATTCGCTTCCCTGCGCGTCTTCAAGGCCGTGAATCCCGACGGCTCGTTTGACACCGTCCCCACCGATCGTCCGCCGACCATGCGCGAGCTCTTGAGCCACTCGGGCGGCTTCGCCTACGGCCTGGTCCCTGACAATCCGATCGACAAGGCCTATGCCCGCAACGTGCTGGCGGCGCGGACGCAGCAGGAGTTCGTCGACAACATCGCCAAGCTGCCGCTGGTCGCCCAGCCCGGGACCCGTTGGAAGTACAGCGTTTCCGTCGATATCCAGGGGCTGATCGTCGAGAAGCTGTCGGGCATGTCGCTCGGCGACTTCATGAAGACGCGGATCTTCGACCCGCTGAACATGACCGACACCGGCTTCTGGCTGCCGGCCGAGAAGATGGACCGCCTGGCCTCGCTCTACCTGTGGAGCCCCAAGGAACAGAAGCTGGTCCCGGCTAGCGGCTTCATGGTGCTGGACATCACCAAGCCTCCGGTCATGGCCTCGGGCGGGGGCGGCCTGGTTTCGACCAACGCCGACTATGCCCGCTTCGCCCAGATGCTGCTGAACGGCGGAACGCTGGACGGCAAGCGGATCCTGAAGTCCGAGACCGTCAAGCTGATGCGGACCAACGCCCTCAGCGACACGATCATGAACGCCGACGTCCCGCCGTTCAACACGGCCAAGGGGCGAGGCTTTGGTCTCGACTTCGCCGTCGTGCTCGACAGCGCCAAGGCGGGTCCGCAAGGCGATGGGACGTTCAGCTGGGGCGGCGCCGCTGGCACTTGGTTCTGGATCGACCCGAAGAACGACCTCTTCTTCCTGGGCATGATCCACATCCTGAACAAGGACGGCGATCCAGCGATCAAGGACATCGACGACGACAGCGCCAAGCTCGTCTACGACGCCCTGAAGGACCCCGAGAAGTAGGCCCTAAGGCCCATAAGAACGATAGGGAGCAACGGCATGAAGGCCGCCGTGTACTACGAGACCGGGGCGCCGGACGTCTTTCGCTATGAGGACGTTCCGGACCCGGTCTGTCATCCCCAGGGTGTGGTCATCCGCGTCGAAGCCGTCAGCATCGAGGGCGGCGACACGCTGAATCGCGGCGGCGGCCAGATGGCCGGCAGTCCGCACATCGTCGGCTATCAAGCCGCGGGCGAGATCGTCGAAGTCGGCGCCGAGGTCT
>NZ_CALCDX010000008.1 GCF_937900395.1 uncultured Caulobacter sp. | reverse complement strand
TGGCCATGCAGATCAGGTCGGGCGTGACGCCGAAGCGGTCGGCGGCGAACGGGGCTGAGACGCGGCCGAAGCCCGTGATCACCTCGTCGAAGATCAGCAGGATGTCGTGCTTGTCGCAGATCGCCCGCAGGCGCTCCAGATACCCCTTCGGCGGGATCAGTACGCCGGTCGATCCGGCCACCGGCTCGACGATCACCGCGGCGATGTTGGAGGCGTCGTGCAGGGCGACGATCTTTTCCAGGTCGTCGGCCAGGTGCGCGCCGTGCTCCGGCTGGCCCTTGGCGAACTGGTTGCCCGGCAGGCCGTGGGTGTGGGGCAGGTGGTCGACGCCGGTCAGCAGCGAGCCGAAGTACATCCGGTTCTTGGGAATGCCGCCGACCGAGATGCCGCCGAAGCCGACGCCGTGATAGCCGCGCTCGCGTCCGATCAGTCGGGTCTTGGTCCCCTTGCCCCGGGCGCGGTGGTAGGCCAGGGCGATCTTCAGCGCCGTGTCGACCGACTCCGAGCCGCTGTTGGTGAAGAAGATGCGGTCCAGGCCCTTGGGCGTGATCTGCGCCAGGCGCGAGGCGAACTGGAAGGCCAGCGGGTGGCCCATGTTGAAGCAGGGCGCGTAGTCCATCTCGGCCGCCTGCTTCTGGATCGCCTCGCGGATCCTCGGGCGATCGTGGCCGGCGTTGACGCACCAGAGGCCCGAGGTCGCGTCCAGCACCTCGCGCCCCTCGGGCGTGCGGTACCACATGCCGCTGGCCGAGGAGAGCATCCGGGGGTGCGCCTTGAACCGCCGGTTCGGCGTGAACGGCATCCAGAAGGCGTCGAGATCGTTGGCGCTGGACATGGCGGGGTGCTCCATCCGGGTCTTGCATTGTGATCGCAATTGCGCCCCTCTCGTAAAGAGCCCTTCTTCATCCGACCTCCCCGGCGAATGCCGGGGCCCAGATGAAACCATGGGACGCTCAGGCTGAATCTGGGTCCCGGCATTCGCCGGGAAGGTCGGGGGAGGGAGGTGAGATGATCAAAGCCCACAGACCCCTCGCCGACTCCCAGGCCGTGCACGACCAGGTGTACGAGGCGATCCGGCGGGCGCTGATCACCGGCCGCATCGCGCCGGGCAAGGGCGTGTCCCTGCGCAGCCTGGCCGCTGAACTCGGCGTCTCGCCCATGCCGGTGCGCGACGCCGTGCGGCGGCTGGCGGCCGAGCGGGCCCTGGCGATCAACCCGGCCAACAAGCGCCTGTCCGTGCCCTCCCTGACCGCCGACCGGCTTGAGCAGCTCTCGTTGGCGCGGCTTTGGGTCGAGCCGGAGCTGGCGGCGCGGGCGGCGCTGAACGCCGACGCCAGTCTCGTCCGCCAGCTGCAGGCCATCGACGCCGACGTAGACGAGGCCCTGCGGCTGGGCGACGTCGACCGCTACATGACCGCCAACCACGCCTTCCACTTCGCGATCTACGAACGGGCGGGGGCCGAGGTGCTGGAGGCCATGGCCGGGGGGCTGTGGCTTCAGGTCGGGCCGTTCATGCGGGTGGTGTTCGGGCGGGTCGGGGCCGACGGCCTGGCCGCCGACCGCCACGCCGAGGCGATCGCCGCGCTCAAGGCCAAGGATCCCGACGGCGCCCGCCGCGCCATCGCCGCTGATCTTTCCGAAGGCATGGACAAGATGCGCGCCGCCGTGGAGGCCATCGCGTGAGCGGCCGGCTTGACAGCGCTCAAGCTCGCGCGAACTGTGATCACAATAAGAGGGATCAATGACCCTGCCCGCCGATATCGCCGAGCGCCTGGCGCGTCTTGCTCTTCCGAGCCAGGCGGTGATCGACGGCGCGCTGGTCGACGCGATCTCGGGCGAGACCTTCGACAACGTCTCGCCGCGCGACGGCAAGCTGCTGAACCAGGTCGCGGCCTGCCAGAAGGAGGACGTGGCCCAGGCGGTGTTCGCCGCTCGCACGGCCTTCGAGGACGGCCGCTGGCGCGACCAGGGTCCGCGCGCCAAGAAGGCGGTGCTGTTCCGCCTGGCCGAGCTGATGGAGCGCGACGCCGACGAGCTGGCCCTCTTGGAAAGCCTCGACGTCGGCAAGCCGATCAGCGACGCCCGCAACGTCGACGTGCCCCTCGCGATCAACACCTGTCGCTGGTACGCGGAGGCGCTGGACAAGATCTATGGCGAGGTCGGGGCCTCACCGGTCGATCGGCTGAGCTACGCCGTCCACGAGCCGCTGGGCGTGATCGGGGCGATCGTGCCGTGGAACTTCCCGCTGCACATGGCGATGTGGAAGGTCGCCCCGGCCCTGGCCATGGGCAATTCGGTGGTGCTCAAGCCCGCCGAGGAGTCGCCGCTGACGGCCCTGAAGCTGGGCGCCCTGGCCCTGGAGTCCGGGCTCCCGGCCGGGGTCCTGAACGTCGTTCCCGGTCCCGGCGCGGTCACCGGCGAGGCCTTGGCCCTGTCGATGGACGTCGACATGATCGCCTTCACAGGCTCAGGACCCGTCGGCCGCAAGCTGATGGAGTATTCGGCCCGCTCGAACCTGAAGCGCATCTCGCTAGAGCTGGGCGGCAAGTCGCCCCAGATCGTCTTCGCCGACTGCCCAGACCTGGAGGCCGCCGCCCAGGCCGCCGCCTGGGGCGTGTTCTATAACCAGGGCGAGGTGTGCACCGCCGCCTCGCGCCTCTTGGTCGAGGCCTCGATCAAGGAGGCCTTCGTCGAGCGGGTGGCCGAGGTCGCCAAGGGCATGAAGGTCGGCGATCCGCTGGACCCCTCGACCCAGTTCGGCGCCATGGTCAGCGAGCGGCAGATGAACACCGCCCTGGGCTACATCGCCATCGCCGGCACGCAAGGCGCGCGGCGGGTGCTGGGCGGCGGCCAGGTGCTGAAGGAGACCGGCGGCTTCTATGTCGAGCCGACCATCTTCGACCGCCTGCAGCCCAGCCACGCCCTGGCCCGCGAGGAGGTGTTCGGCCCGGTGCTGGGGGTGATGAGCTTCACGACCGAGGACGAGGCGATCGCTCTGGCCAACGACACCGTCTATGGCCTGGCCGCCGGTCTTTGGACGTCCGACGTCAACCGCGCCCTGCGCGGGGCGCGGCGGCTGAAGGCGGGGCTGGTCTGGGTCAACGGCTGGGACGCTTGCGACATCACCATGCCGTTCGGGGGCTTCAAGCAGTCCGGCTTTGGCCGTGACCGCAGCCTTCATGCGTTGCACAAATACGCCGACCTGAAGTCGGTGTCCGTGACGCTGAGGTGACCCCCATGACCACGCTCAATCTCGTTGAAACCGAAGCCTTCATCGACGGCCTTTGGGTCCAGGGCGACAAGACCTTCGACGTGCTCAATCCGGCCGACGGGACGGTGATCGCCAAGGTCGCCGACCTGGGGCCCGACGAGACGAAACTGGCGATCGACGCGGCCCATCGCGCCTTCCCGGCTTGGGCCGCGCGGACGGCCAAGGAGCGCGGGGCGATCCTGCGCAAGTGGAGCGACCTGATGCTCGCCCACGCCGACGACCTGGCGCGGCTGATGACGGCCGAGCAGGGCAAACCCTTGGCCGAGGCCAAGGGCGAGGTCGCCTACGGCGCGGCGTTCATCGACTGGTTCGCCGACGAGGCCAAGCGCGCCTACGGCCACACCATCCCGACCCCGATGCCGGGCAAGCGCCTGGCCTCGATCAAGCAGCCGGTCGGGGTGTGCGCGGCCATCGCGCCGTGGAACTTCCCGATCGCCATGATCACCCGCAAGGTCGGGCCGGCTCTGGCCTCGGGTTGCACGGTGGTGGTCAAGCCGGCGGCCGAGACGCCGCTGTGCGCCCTGGCCATCGCGCGCCTGGCGATCGAGGCGGGCGTGCCGGCCGGCGTTCTGAACGTGGTGACGACCACCAACTCCAGCGCCGTCGGCAAGACGCTGTGCGAGGACAGCCGGGTTCGGAAGCTGTCGTTCACCGGCTCCACCCCGATCGGCAAGGTGCTGTACCAGCAGTGCGCCGGCACGATGAAGAAGCTCTCGCTGGAGCTGGGCGGCAACGCGCCCTTCATCGTCTTCGACGACGCCGATCTGGAGGCCGCCGTCGACGGCGCCATCGCCTCCAAGTACCGCAACGCCGGCCAGACCTGCGTCTGCGCCAACCGCCTCCTGGTGCAGTCGGGCATCCACGACGCCTTCGCTGCGCGGCTAAGCGAAAAGGTCGCCGCACTGAAGGTTGGCAACGGCATGACCGAAGGTGTGCAAATCGGTCCGCTGATAAACGCAAAGGCGCTGCGGAAAGTCGGAGACCTCGTAAACGAAGCGATCCTCGGGGGCGCGGAGGTGACGGTCGGTGGTGGAGACGATCCTTACAATACGGAGCGGTTCTTCAGTCCTACGGTGCTCGTCAATGTCACGCCAGCCATGCGCATCTTCCAGGAGGAGATCTTCGGGCCGGTCGCCCCGATCGTGAAGTTCGAGACCGAGGCCGAGGCGGTCGAACTGGCCAACGCCACGCCCTTTGGCTTGGCGGCCTATTTCTACAGCCGCGACGTCGGCCGCTGCTGGCGCGTGGCCG
>NZ_CALCDX010000007.1 GCF_937900395.1 uncultured Caulobacter sp. | reverse complement strand
TCATGCCCGGCCTGTCCGGCCAGGACGCCCTGGCCGAGATGCGCGCGCGCGGCTTTTCCCAGCCCGTCATCGTCCTGACCGCCAGCGGCGGCGTCGACACCGTGGTCAAGGCCATGCAGGCCGGGGCCAGCGACTTCTTCATCAAGCCGGCCAGCCCGGAACGCATCACCGTCTCGATCCGCAACGTCCTGTCGATGGGCGACCTGAAGGGCGAGGTCGAGCGGCTGACCAAGCGCGCCGTCGGCAAGACCACCTTCGCGGACCTGATCGGCGCCTCGCCGGCCATGACCCTGGTCAAGCGCATGGGCGAGCGCGCGGCCAAGAGCGCCATTCCCGTGCTGATCACCGGCGAAAGCGGCGTCGGCAAGGAGCTGATCGCCCGCGCGGTGCACGGCTCGTCCGACCGCGCCGGCAAGCCGTTCGTGGCCGTCAACTGCGGCGCCATCCCGGAAAACCTGGTGGAGTCGATCCTGTTCGGCCACGAGAAGGGATCCTTCACCGGCGCCACCGACAAGCATCTGGGCAAGTTCAAGGAAGCCGACGGCGGCACCCTGTTCCTCGACGAGGTGGGCGAGCTGCCGCTGGACATGCAGGTCAAGCTTCTGCGCGCCCTGCAGGAGGGCGAGATCGACCCGATCGGCTCCAAGCGCTCGATCAAGGTCGATGTCCGCATCGTCTCGGCGACCAATCGCGACCTGGCCCAGGCCGTGTCGGCGGGCCGGTTCCGCGAGGACCTCTACTACCGCCTGAACGTCTTCCCGATCGAGGCCCCGTCCCTGCGCGAGCGTCGCGAGGACATCCCGGCCCTGGTCGAGGCCTTTATCCGCCGCTTCAATGTCGAGGAAGGCAAGCGCGTCATCGGCGCCGCGCCCGAGACGCTGCAGCTGCTGACCGCCTTCGACTGGCCGGGCAACGTCCGCCAGCTGGAGAACGCGGTCTATCGCGCCATCGTCCTGGCCGACGCGCCCTATCTGCAGCCCTACGATTTCCCGGCCATCTCGGGCCAGGCCGCGCCGCTGGAGGCCGCGACCCCGACTCCGCCGCCGACCGCCGCCGCCATGCTGCAGGCCGCCCACGCCGCCATGGCCGCCCCGGCGGCCGAAGCGCCGGTGCGCATCCTCGACGAGCGCGGTCACCTGCGCACGCTCGAGGAGATCGAGCGCGACCTGATCCAACACGCCATCGACGTCTATGCCGGTCACATGAGCGAGGTGGCCCGCCGCCTCGGCATCGGCCGCTCGACCCTGTACCGCAAGGTCCGCGAGCAGGGCATCGAAGTTGATCTCAAGGAAGCCGGCTGACCATGCGTCCCACCGACACCGACCAAGCGCCGCAAGGCCGCGCGCCCGCGCCGCTGATGATGTTCCGCCCCGTCTCGCGGGAACAGCGGCTGAAAAGTCTTCTGAAGCCGGCCCGGCCGGTGGGGAAGATGCCGCGGCGGTAAAAGGCTTAGCGCTCTTTAATCCGACCTTCCCGGCGAATGCCGGGACCCAGATCGTATAGCTCTGAGGCGCATGCAAAAAAGCCCGCGATCCCCTCCAGGACGCGGGCGCTCTTGCATCTGGGCCCCGGCATTCGCCGGGGAGGTCGGGCTATTGTGTCGTCTTCCCGCAGGAAGCGCGGAAAAGCCTAGTGCCCCGCCGCCACGCTGAGACGCTCTTCGTCCTCGGCGTCCGCGCGCGGCGCTTCGGCGGCCGTCAGGTCCAGGCGGATCCAGCCCGGCCCCGAGCGGCGCGTCAGGCCTTCGGCGGCCATCGCTTCCAGCTCGCGACCGACCGCCGTCGGCGTCACCGGGCGGCTCCAGCGATGGTCCAGTTGACGGGCGATCTCGGCTTCGTTGAGGCCCGGCGACTGGGCCAGGGCCATCAGGATCATGTCGCGCGTGGTGCGACCGCGGCGGCCGCGACGGCTGGGCTGAGGCGCGGCGAACGGCGCCGGCTCACCCGACGACAGACGCTCGGCCATGCCGGCCTGCTTGAGGGCGTCGAGCGCCAGCACGATGGCGCGCAGCTCGCTTTCGAACGGCGCCTGGGCGCGTCGCTGCGCCTCGATCATGCGGTTTTCGAGCTCCGACTTGCGGCGCATCAGCATCTGATAGGTGGTCGCCATAGTCCCTAATCCAGCGAATGGCAGGGTTCGCTCTGCGCCGAGCCAGGCCCAAGGGCCCGTGCGCATCGAGGGCGGGCCGCCGTGAGCACACGACCCGGAACCCCACGTCCATTAAGACTTTAAACCATTACAATCGTTTGTATTTTCGGGGCGTATGATTACCAAGGCCTTAACGCGACGGGGCGAACGGCGGTTTTTGGTAAGCCTTTTGGGAATTATTTAGGGTGGCGTCGAAAATCACGACACACGCCATCCGGGTTATGCTCAAGCTTCTTCCGAGGCGACCATCATTCGTCGTCCTCCGGACGCGCTATTTCGCGGCGTGGACCGCGTCCGAAGCCGCCGCCCCGGCGCATCGGCTTGCGGGCGCCCTTGGCGTCGGCGGCCCCGTCGCCCTTGGTCTTGTCACCCTTGGCCTTGGCGGCGATTTCCTTGAGCTTGATGGCCTGGTTGCCCGACAGGGCTTGGCCCCGCGCGCCCTTCTCGGGGTCGGCGAAGGCGCGGCCATAGGTCTCGACGCGCTGGGCGACGCTGGTCAGGAACTCGCCCTCCCATTCGGAGAGCTCGACGCCCGACTTCTCGGCCGCGCGGCGAGCGCGCTTGAGGGCGTTCAGCGCGGCCCGCTTGGCTTGTTCCTTGGGGTTGGGCGGCTTGGCGCGCATACCGGGAACGCTAGCGCGATCCCTCTCCCATGGGGAGAGGGGTAGGGGTGAGGGGATAAGACGTCAGCCGCCGAACCCCCTCACCCTTCCCATCGCTCAGCGATGGGTCCTTCCCTCTCCCTCTGGGAGAGGGACGCATTCTTAAATCTCGCCGATGGCCGAGAGATAGAGGTCGAGGATCGCGTCCTCTTCCTGGCGCTTGGCGCGGTCCTGCTTGCGCAGCCGGACGACCTTCTTGAGGATCTTCACGTCGAAGCCGTTGCCCTTGGCCTCGGCGTAGACCTCCTTCATCTGCTCCATGATCTCGGTCTTCTCGACCTCGAGGCGTTCGACGCGCTCGATGATCGACTTCAGCTGGTTCTGGGCGGTGGAGTTCAGGACGTCGGCGTGGGGAATGGCGTCGTCGGCCATGGGGCGGTCTCGCGGAAAGGCTGGAAATCGGAGGCGCGGAACCTAGTTCGAAGCCGCGCCGCTGGGAAGCGCGATTCAGCGGCCGTCCACTACCTTCCTTCCACACGCCCTCGCGCCACCTCGGCCAGGGCCGCTAGGTCGAGATCCTGGTCCTCGCCGCCCAGCAGCATCTCCAGGCTCGCCTCGGCCAGATCGGCCTGCGGCATCGACAGGCCCTTGGCCTCGGCGGCGTCGAGCACGAGGCGCACGTCCTTCAGGCCCAGCTCCGCGGCGAAGCCGGGCGGGGTATAGCGGCGCTCGGCGATCATGGCGCCGTAGATCTTGTAGATCGGCGCGGCGAACAGGGTGCTGCTCAGCATGTCCAAGAGCTCCGGCGCGGGCACGCCATAGGCCTCGCCCAGCGCCACGGCCTCGCCCATCGACTCGATGGCCGAGACGATCATGAAGTTGCCGGCCAGCTTCAGGGCGTTGGCGCGGACGGGATCCTCGCCCAGCGGCCAGACCTTGGCGGCCAGTTGCTCCAGGATCGGCATGGCGGTGGCGATCGCGTCGGGCGCGCCGGCGGCCAAGACGTTCAACCCGCCGGCCTGGGCCACCGGCGGCCGTCCGAACACCGGGGCCGCGACATAGCCAAGGCCGAGCTCGGCGTGAAGCGCGGCCAGCTCGCCGGCCAGGGCGGTGGAGATGGTGGCGAGGTTGACGTGGACCACGCCCTTGCGCGCGCGGGCCAGGACGCCGCTGTCGAGCAGCACGTCCTTCACCGCCTGGTCGTGCGCCAGCATGGTGAGCACGACGTCGGCCTTGAACGCTTCATCGACATCAGCGGCGGGGATCGCGCCCTCGGCGGCCAGCTCGTCGACAATGGCGCGCGAGCGGTTCCAGACCGTCACTTTCACGCCCTTGGCCAGGAGGTTGCGGACCATGGCCGCGCCCATGGCGCCGAGGCCGATCATCGAGACATTCATGAGGAGGCTCCGCATCGCTACACCGCGCCCCAGATAGGCGTCTTCGGTCTAACGCGCCATGCGAGGCGGTGAGCCCTGTCAGATCAGGCCGTGCGCCTCGACCGCGCCGCGCAGCTGGCCCGGGTCGGTGAAGTGGTGGGTGTGGAAGCCGAGCTCCCGAGCCGCGGCGATGTTGGCGACGCTGTCATCGATGAACAACAGATCGCTGGCCTCAAGGCCGGTCCGCTCCAGCACGATCTCGTAGATTCGGCGGTGAGGCTTGATGACCTTCTCGTCGCCCGAGACGATCGCGTCGCGGAACAGGCCAAAGTGGGCGGGCGAGATCGCCTGGACGCCCGGCCACTTGCTTTGCGGCATGTTGGTCAAGGCGAACTGCGGCACGTCGCGCGCGGCAAGGGCCTCGATCACCGCGGCGGTTTCAGGAATAGGCCCCGACAGCATCTCGTCGAAACGGTGATCCCAGGCGCGGATCTCGGCTTCGTGTTCGGGGAAGCGCGCGATCAGCGGCGCGGCGTTCTCGGCGAAGTCGACGCCTTTATCGTGCTCGACGTGCCAATCCAGGGTGCAGACATGCGAAAGGAACCGGTCGATATCGGCCGGTTCCTTGAAAATCTTCGCGTAGAGTGCGCGGGGATCCCAGCGCACGATGACATTGCCGACATCCCAGAGAACGGCTCTGGGAGACGCGGCAGCCGTCATCAGCCCTGCTTGGCCTTGAAGCGCGGGTCGGTCTTGTTGATGATGTAGATGACGCCCTTGCGGCGGACCATCTTGCAGTCGCGGTGGCGACCCTTCAGCGACTTCAGCGAGCTGCGAACCTTCATGACCGTCTCTGTACTCAGCGGAGAGGTTCGGGCGCGCCAAGAGAGCGGCCGGAACATCCGGGTGTTTCGGAGGCGGTGCGTATAAGTGCGACGGGCGCTTGAGTCAATGCGCTCCAAGGCTCTCACGCACGTTTGAGGGAACTTACCCCGGGCCGCGCGCTTGTGATTGAACCCATCCTCCGAACGCCGGTAGCTTCCCTCGCATGGCTCTTGATCGTCGCGTCCTTCTTGTCCTGTTCCTTGCTGGCTGCGCGGAGACCGCTCCGCATCCGCCGATGACCCCGGCGCCGGCGCCCCAAACCGCGCCGCAATCCCAAGCGCCGCAGACGCCCTCCGCCGCCCCGCCGACGCCCGTTGACACCGAGACTCTGGCGTTCGACGCCTGGCTGTCGGACTTCAGGCCCCGCGCCATCGCCGCCGGGGTCTCGCCGCAGGTGTTCGATCGCGAGCTCTCTGGCGTCACGCCCAATCCCAGAGTCATCAGCCTGGACAGCCGGCAGCCGGAGTTCTCCAAGCCCGTGGGCGCCTATATCGCCGGCGTGATCAGCGACGACCGCATCGCCATCGGCCGCGCTAAGCGCGAGCAGCTGGCCTTCCTGCCGCAGATCGAGGCGCGTTATGGCGTGCCGCGCGACATCTTGCTGGCCGTCTGGGCCATGGAGTCGGCGTTCGGCAAGCTGCAGGGCGATTTTGACGTCGTCCGCTCGATGGCCAGCCTGGCCTACGACGGTCGCCGACGCGCCTGGGCCGAAGGCGAACTAATCGCCGCCCTGAAGATCATCGAGTCGGGCGAGGACACCCGCGAGCAACTGAAGGGTTCCTGGGCCGGAGCCATGGGTCAGACCCAGTTTCTCCCGTCGAGCTACCGCGCCACGGCCGTCGACTTCGACGGCGACGGTCGGCGCGACATCTGGGGCTCGGACGCCGATTCCCTGGCCTCGGCCGCCAATCTGCTGGTCAAGGGCGGTTGGAAGCCCGGCGTGGGCTGGGCCAAGGAAGTGATCCTGCCGGCCGGCTTCGACTATGGCCTAGCCGAAGGACCGCGCGAGATCCCCGCCTGGTGGGAGGAGAAGGGCGTTCGCCGCGCCGACGGCCTGCCCTGGACGGCGACGGACGCGGCCCAGCCGGCCGGCCTGATCCTGCCCGCGGGCGCGGCGGGCCCGGCCTTCCTGGTGCTGCCGAACCACTTCGCGATCCGGACCTACAACAACTCGACGTCCTACGCCCTGG
>NZ_CALCDX010000006.1 GCF_937900395.1 uncultured Caulobacter sp. | reverse complement strand
GATCCGCAGGCGGTGGTTCAGTGCCTGGCCGCGAAGGACGCCTATGAGTTTCTGGGCAGCCCGGAAGGCGAGCTGGCCATCGTGCAGGCCTGTCTCTATTGCGCGACCGCGCCCAAATCCAACGCCGCCTATATGGCGATGAAAACCGCCTTCCGCACGGCCCGCGACACCGGATCGCTGACGCCGCCCGCCAATATATTGAACGCGCCGACAAAGCTGATGAAGCAGGTGGGCTATGGCAAGGGCTATCATTATGATCATGACGCGGCGGACGGATTTTCAGGCGACAATTACTGGCCCGAAGAGATGACGCCGCAGACATTCTATGCGCCCAGCGAGCGGGGGTTCGAGGCGCGAATCGCCGAACGCATCGCCCATTGGAACAGGTTGCGGGCGGAACGCGGCCCGGCGTGAGGCCGTATTTCGAACGGTTCGTGGCCATCGACTGGTCCGGCGCCAAGGGCACGCGGCACCGGGGTATCGCCATCGGCCTGTGCGAGGCGGGGACGCAGGCGCCCCGGCTGGTCACGGCGCCCGGCGGCATCTGGTCACGCCGGGCGGTCGCCGACTGGCTGGCGCAAACGGCGGCGCAGGACCCCACCCTGTTCGGTTTCGATTTCAGCTTTGCCCCGCCCTTCGTGGCGCGGGGAAGCTATCTGCCCGGCGAAGCCGTGCCGCAGGACGGGCCGGGCTTCTGGGCCTATGTCGATGCGATCTGCGACGATGATGACCTGGGCGCGGCGAGTCTGCTGGAGCGGCACCATCGCCGCCATTTCTATTTCGGCAAGGCAGACGGGGCAAAGGCCGCCTATATGCACAATCGCGCGTGCGAGGTGCATTATAATGCCGGGGGCGGCGGCAAGCCGTCGACCGTCTATGACGCGATCGGCGCGGCACAGGTGGCCAAAGCGAGCTTTGCGGGAATGCGCCTGTTGCACCATCTACGCCCGGCCGTGCCGATATGGCCGTTCGATCCGCTGCCCGGCGACGGGTCGCTGATCGTCGAAATCTATACCAGCATCGCGGCGCGGGCGGGCGGGCGGCCCAAGGGGCGGAGCAAGATGCGCGACCTTGCCACGCTGAACGCCGCGCTGATGGCACTGGATTGCGCGCCTCATGACGGTGCGATGCCCGACGACCATGGCGCCGACGCATTAGTGACGGCCGCCTGGATGCGCCGCGCGAGCACCGACACCCGGCTGTGGAGCCCCGCCGCCATGAGCGATGAGATTGCCCGAACTGAGGGCTGGACCTTCGGCATCTTCTGATAGTAAGGGCGTCCAGCCCGAAACGGGGCGCCGGCTTAGCACAGCGGTAGTGCAGCGGTTTTGTAAACCGAAGGTCGGGGGTTCGATCCCCTCAGCCGGCACCACTCTCTTTCCTCGGGTCGCGCGATGGCCGCCACGCTCTTCATCGACGCCGACGCCTGCCCCGTGAAGGACGAGGCCTACAAGGTCGCCGCCCGCCACGGCTTCAAGACCTTCGTGGTGTCCAACAGCTGGATCCGCGTGCCGGCCACGCCGATCATCGAGCAGATCGTGGTCGACGCGGGCCCGGACGTGGCCGACGACTGGATCGCCGAGCGCGTGGGGCCCGGCGACGTGGTGGTGACCAACGACATTCCGCTGGCCGATCGCGTGCTGAAGGCCGGCGGCGCGGCCGTGGCGCCGAACGGACGGGTGTTCACACCCGACATGATCGGCTCGGCCCTGGCCTCACGGTCGATCGGCGAGCACCTGCGCTCGATGGGCGAGGTCACCAAGGGCCCCGCCGCCTTCGCCAACGCCGACCGCTCGCGGTTCCTGCAGGCGCTGGACCAGTTGGTCGTGAAAGCCAAGCGCGCGGTCCCGAGATGATCGAGATCACCTCCTGGCTGCGGATCGACGAGGATGAGCTGGTCTGGAAGGCCACACGCGCCTCGGGCCCCGGCGGCCAGCACGTCAACAAGACCTCGACGGCGCTGGAGCTGCGCTTCGACGTTAGGAACTCCCCGTCCCTGCCCGAGGACGTCAAGGCGCGCTTGGAAAAGCTGGCTGGCAGCCGCCTGACCCAGGACGGCGTGCTGATCCTGTTCGCCCAGGGCTCGCGCTCTCAGGAGATGAACCGCCAGGACGCCCAGGCGCGTCTCGTCGACCTGATCCGCCGCGCCACCGAAAAGCCCAAGCCGCGCAAGGCGACCAAGCCGACCTATTCCAGCAAGCTCAAGCGGCTGGAGACCAAGGCCAAGCGCGGGACGGTGAAGTCTGGGCGCGGCCGCGTCCGGTTCGACGACTAGGGTCCTTCGACATTCAGCGCTACGCCTGAACCCTTCAACTCGCCTTCCTGGGCCCTGTGCCCAGGACCCATGCGAGCGGCCGGCTGTGGCCTCGGGACGAGTCTAGGCTGCACGGCCAAATACGCAGGCCGCTTCAATAGCTGCGGAACAATGGGTCCTGGGCCCAGGGCCCAGGAAGGCAGGAATTGTTCGCTGTTTTGAAAGTCGACCTGCCCTAAACAGCCTCCAACGGAGCCGGCGCGCTGAACGCCAGGACGGCGTCCTTCCAGTCCGGTTCGGCGATCAGGCCGCCCAGCATCTTCTGCAAGGCGCGCGTCATGGCCGCCTGCTCCTCGGGCGTGAGGTTGGCGCAGACATCCTGGTTCAAGGGGCGGATCTCGGCGCGGATCTTCGCGAGCAAGGTGCGACCGGCGTCGGTCAGGCCGATGACCACGATGCGGCGGTCGGCCGGCGAGGCTTCGCGGCGGACGAGGCCATCGGCGATCAGGCTGTCGATCGATCGGGTCAGCGTCGTGCGGTCCGTGGCCGACAGCTTGGCCAGGCGCGTCATCGACAGGTCGCCGAACCGGCGCAGCGAGATCATCGCCACCCATTTCGGGAAACTCAGCCCATGGCGCGACAGCAGGTCCGCGGCCATCGCGCGACGATGCTGCTCGGTCTGGTAGAGCAGATAACTCAAATAGCTCGGCAGCGGCAGAGCGTGGTCTTCTACCACCCCCGCGCGCTCTTCCCCCTCACGCATAGTCGTTTTGCTCCCCCGCAAAGCGGCGCTCTGTCTGTCACAAGGTTAACGCCCACGCAATCAGCGCGGCCGCAACGGAAACGAAAAACCCCGCGAAAGGCTTCGCGGGGTCAATTCGTTCAATTTAAGCGGGAAATGAACCGCTAGACACGGGCTGTCGGCTCAGGCGTTCACCGCCGCGCGGTTACGATTGCGGCCGCGGGTCAACCAGTCGTCGGGATAGGTCTCCCGCACGGTGATCGACTTGAACTGGGTGACCGGGATCTCGGCGTGGTCACCGGGATTGAGGTCGCGCGACACCGAGTGACCGGCGAACTCCTCGATGATGGTGATCACTTGGCTGCTGCCGGCGACGTTCTCGATCAGGACCATGTTCATGGGGGTGTCTCGGCGATCGTGCTCAAGAGGAATGGGAAGCGGAAGAGGATCGGTTCAGCCCAGGATGGGCTGGACGCGCTTGTCGTTGACGCCCTTCAGGGCCCAGGCTTCGAGGGCTTCGTTCGAGCCGACCCGGCGGAAGGCGCCCTGGCTGTGCTGCTCGCAGTACGAGCCGCGAGCGCTGACCTTGGGACGACCGCAGAAGCCGAAGTCCTCGCTGTCGGGGTGGCCGATCGGCCAGCGGCACGAGTGGGCGCCCAGGCCCAGGATGCCGGAGGTCGGCAGCAGATCCTCCTCGACCCGCTCGAACGCAGCGGCCGGACGGGCGACAGAGGTCGCTTCGCGGACGGGGCGTTGGCGGGAGGCCATGCGCGACGGAACGCGGATGGACGAAGCGCGCTGTCGAACTGGCGTCTCGCGGACGGTGATGCCCAGGCGGTGCACCTTGCCGATCACCGCGCTGCGGCTGACGCCGCCCAGTTGCCGCGCGACCTGGCTCGCGCTGAGACCCTCCAGCCACAGCTTCTTGAGGGTCGCTGTGCGTTCTTCGCTCCAGTCCATGATCTTGTTTTCCAGCCCTGCCCGGAGCCAGCCCGCTCCGTGGAGAAAGGGGTAAGATTTATGGTTAACGAGCGTCAAATGGTTATGTGCGAACCCACGGTTTGCGATTTCACTTTTCGCTTAGAGAATCACATAGATATCGCCAATTGTCGCAGGCTTGACTGTTAGGGACCCTTGTTAGGTGACAAGGCCGGGGCCCAGATTTTATAAGGTTTTGGAATGCGTCGCGGCGTCGCAGAGCCCGCGACGAAACGTCAGTCGGAAACCCTCATGCGCACGCTGAAACTGACCGCCTTCGCCCTCCTCGCCGCCTCGCTCGTCGCCTGCTCGAAGGATGGCGGCAGCTCCTCGGAGGCGCCGGCGGACGCCCCGGCTTCGGCCCCCGCCGCGGCTCCGGCCGCCCCGACCGACGCCGATAAGGCCGCGGCCCTGGCCGCCCTGCCGCCCCCCTACAACACCGGCGACCTCGCCAACGGCCAGAGCAAGTTCGCCCTCTGCCGCTCGTGCCACACGATCACGCAGGGCGGTCCGGACATGACCGGCCCGAACCTCTACGGGGTTTTCGGCCGCAAGGCGGGTTCCAAGCCCGGCTACAGCTATTCCGACGCCGTGAAGGCCGCCGGCTTCATCTGGGACGCCGAGCATCTGGACAAGTGGTTGGCCGACCCGCGCGGCTTCATGCCGGGCACCAAGATGACCTTCGCGGGCCTGAAGAACCCGCAGGACCGGGTGGACCTGATCGCCTACCTGAAGGTCGAGACGGGCTACAAACCGGCGCCGTGACGTGAAACCGGCTCCGCCCGACATCGAGGCGCGGGTCGAGCGCCTCTACGACACCAACCAGCGGCGCGATTTCACGGCTTTTCGCGCCCTGGTGCATCCGCGTCTGGAATGGCCGGACCTCACGCGCGGCGGAACGCTGGACAGCCCCGAGGCTGTCCGCGACTACTGGGCCTATAACGATCGCGCGCTGCGGATCGAGATGACGCCGGTCAAGGTGGAGCTGGACGACGAAGGCCGCGTCGTGGTGCTGGCCAATCAGGTCGTCTGGAACCTGACGGGCAAGCTCTGGTCGGACCTGATGGTCCGCCATCGCTACACCCTGCGCGACGGCCTGTTCTGGCGCATGGAAGTCCTCGAGATCGATCGGTCCAAACCCTGACGCCGGTGGAGCGCGTCGGTCGCCCCGACGCGCTCTATTGGCCTTACGCCGGCGTGACGTCGCCCTCGGCGCTCTTCTCCCGAGCCTCGTATTCCTCGATCTGACGGGCCGTCCACTCCGGCGACTTCGTGAAGCGCGCCAGGAGGTCGTAGAAGATCGGCACGATGAACAGCGTCAGCAGGGTGGCGAAGATCGCGCCGGTGAAGATCACCGCCCCGATCGTCTGACGGCTGCCCGCCCCCGCCCCGGCCCACAGCATCAGCGGCAAGGCCCCCATGGCCGCCGAGATCGAGGTCATGATGATCGGGCGCAGGCGCAGGGCCGCCGCCTCGATCACCGCCTCGCGCACGGTCAGGCCCTCGTCGCGCAGCTGGTTGGCGAACTCGACGATCAGGATACCGTTCTTGGTGGCGATGCCGATCAGGATGATCAGGCCGATCTGGCTGTAGGTGTTGATGGTCGAGCCCATGATCAGCAGGCCAAACAACCCGCCCAGCGCCGCCAGCGGCACGGTCAGCATGATCACGGCCGGGTGGATCCAGCTTTCGAACTGGGCCGCCAGCACCAGGAACACCAGCAGCAGCGCCAGGCCGAAGGCGACGGCGATGCCCCCCGAGCCTTCCAGGTAGTCCTTGGCCTGGCCGCCCCACTTGATGCTGACGCCGGGCACGGGCCGTTCGTCGGCCTGGGCCTGGAAGAAGCTCACCGCGTCCTCGACCGTGTAGCCGGGGTTCAGCTGGGTCGTCAGGGTCACCGACCGCAGGCGGTCGACGCGCGGACGGTCGGGCGTGTCGCCCCGCAGCTCCGTCGAGACGACCGTCGACAGCGGCACCAGCGCGCCCGAATTGGCCCGCACGTTCAGGCGGTTCAGATCCTCGATGCTGCGACGCTGGTCCAGGTTGGTCTGCAGGATGACGTCGTATTCCTGGCCGTTCTTGATGTAGGTCGTGGCCTTGCGCGACCCGAACATCGTCTCCAGCGACCGGCCGATCGCCTGGGCCGAGACACCCAGGCTGGCGGCCTTGTCGAGGTCGATCTGCACCGACAGGCGCGGCGCGGTCGGCTCGTAGTCGAGACGCGGACGGGCCATGCCCGGATTGTCCTGGGCCGCGGCCAGGATCGGCTTCAGCCACTCGGCCAGTTGGACGTAGTCGTTGCCGACGGCGATCAGGTCGACATTGGTGCCGCCGCCGCCGCCACCGCCGCCCCGCTGGAACGGCCCGCGCACGCTGGCCACGGCCCGCACGCTGGTGATCTTGCCGAGATCCTTGTTCAGCTCGGCCGCCACCTCGTCGGCCGTCTTCTTCCGCTCGCCCCACGGCCGCATCACGACGACGCCGTTGCCGCTGTTGAACGAATTGCCGCCAAAGCGCGGGATGGTCAGGATCGTCCGCTCCGAGACGCCCTCGGCCCGGTACTTGTCGATGATCTTCTCGACCTTCAGGCCGATCGCCGCGGTGTAGTCATACCCCGCCCCTTCCGGGCCCGCGATCGACACGTCGACCCGGCCGCGGTCCTCGGGCGGCACCAGCTCCTTGGGCAAGGCCGTGAACAGCAGGGCCGCGAAGCCCGCCAGCACCACGACCAGCACGCCGGCCAGGGCCGCCGACCAGCCGCCGAGGATGCCCTCGAGCGAAGCGCGGTAGGAGTTCTTCAGCGCGTCCATCGCCCGGTCGACGCGCCGCGCCAGCCAGCCTTCGCCATGGGCGGGCCGCAGCAGCTTGGAGGCCATCATCGGCGACAGCGACAGCGCCAGCAGCGCCGAAAAGGCCACGGCGGCGGCGATGGCCACCGCCAGCTCGACGAACAGCCGGCCGATATAGCCGGGCAGGAACATCAGCGGCGCGAACACCGAGACCAGCACGATGGTGGTGGCGACGACCGCGAAGAACACCTGGCGCGTGCCGCGTTCGGCGGCGACCAGGGCCGGCTCGCCCTCGTCCACCCGGCGCTGGATGTTCTCGACCACCACGATCGCGTCGTCGACGACGAGACCAACGGCCAGCACCAGGGCCAGCAGCGTCAGCAGGTTCAGCGAGAAGCCCAGCGGGGCCAGGATGATGAAGGTCGAGAGGATGCAGATCGGCGCGACGATCGACGGGATCAGCGCCGAGCGCCAGCTGCCCAGGAACACCAGGTTGACCAGCACAACGAGGCCGATCGACAGGCCCATGGTGATCCAGACCTCATGGATGGCCTCGGCGGTGAAGACCGAGTTGTCCACCGCGACCACCATCTTGGTGCCCGGCGGCAAGGTCTGGTTGATCACCTCGACCTCCTTGCGGACGGCCTTGGAGATGGCGACGTCGTTGGCCTGCGACTGGCGGGTCAGGCCGATGCCGACCTGGTCGATCCCATTGCCGCGGAACATGCGGCGCCGCTCGTCGGGCCCCTCCTCGATCCGCGCCACGTCGCCAAGGCGCAGCACATAGCCGCTGGAATTGGCGGCGCGCAGCGGCAGGCGCGCGAAGTCCTCGGGCTTGGCGTAGGCGCGGGCCACCCGGATCGTGAAGTCCTTGGCGGCGCTTTCCAGCGAGCCCGCGGGCAGCTCAAGGTTCTGGGCGTTCAGCGCGCTTTCGACATCGTCCACGGTGACGCCGCGGGCGGCCATCTCGTTGGCGTCCAGCCAGATGCGCATGGCGTAGATCTTGGCGCCGAACAGGTTGGCCTGGGCCACGCCGTCGATCGTCGACATCCGCTCGACCAGATAGCGGTCGGCATAGTCGGCCAGTTGCAGCGGATCGAGCGTGGTCGAGGTCAGGTTCAGGATGATGATCGGCGAGGAGTCGGCGTTGGCCTTGGCGATCTGCGGCGGATCGGCCTGATCGGGCAGATTGCTGGTCACCCGGCTGACGGCGTCGCGCACGTCGTTGGCGGCCGCGTCGAGGTCGCGGTCGAGGTTGAAGGTGATGGTGATCTGCGAGCGGCCGTCGCGCGACGAGCTGTTGACGCGGTCGATGCCCTGGATGCCCGCCACCTGGCGCTCGATCACCTGGGTGATGCGCTCTTCGATGACTTCGGCCGAAGCCCCGCGATAGGTGGTCGAGACCGACACCACGGGCGGATCGACGCTTGGCAGCTCGCGGATCGGCAGCGACGTGTAGGCCGCCAGGCCGATGACGCAGAGGATGATCGCCGCGACGGCGGCGAAAACGGGACGACGGACGGAAAGATCGGAAAGCATCAGCCGGCCTTGCGGTCAGCGCCGCCCTGCTCTCCGCCCTTTTGGCCAGCCTTCTTGTCGCCGCCGTTCTGGCCCGGCTTCTTGCCGCCGCCGATGGCCGCGCCGTCCTGGATGCGGTTGAGGCCATCGCCCACGATCTCGTCGCCCGGCTTCAGGCCCGCGCGGATCTCGACGAAGCCGTCCTGAATGATGCCCGTATCGACGTCCGTGCGTCGGGCGATCATGCCCTTGTCGCCCTTGGCGATGCGATAGACCGAGGCCTGGGTTCCCTCGAACTGGACGGCGGCTTCGGGCACGGCCACGGCCGTGCGCACGCCTTGGTCGATCGCGACCTTGACCAACATGCCCGGCAGCAGGCGACCGTTGGCGTTCGGGAACTCGGCGCGAGCCTTGATGGCGCGCGTGGCGGGATCGATGCGGGTGTCGATCTGAGCGATGCGGCCCTGGAACACCTCGCCCGGCAAAGCGTCAGGGCGCGCAACGATCGGCAGGCCGACGCGCAGGGTGGGCAGGTAGCGGTCCGGCACCGAGAAATCGACACGGATCACCGAGACGTCATCCAGGCTGACGATCGCGGTGCCCGGGCTGATCAGGGCGCCCGGCGCGATATCCGAAATGCCGACCCGGCCCGAGAAGGGCGCACGGATAACGCGGTCTAGCTTCTGGGCCTGGGCGGAGCCGACCACCGCCCTCGCCGTCTCCAGCGACGCCAGATACTGTTCGGCCGTGGCGCGGGGGGCGATCCCCTTGTCCGCCAGCGTCTTCCAGCGTTGGTAGTTGCGTTCGGCCTGCGCGAGGTTGGCTCGAGCCTCGGCGATGCCCGCGTTTTCCTGGTCGGCCTTCAGCTCGACCAGCACCTGACCACGCGACACGGCCTGGCCGTCCGTGAAGTGGACGGCGGTGATCAGTTCGGTGGTGTTCGACGTGATCGTGACCGACTGACGGCCCTTGGCGGCGCCCAGCACTTCGATGCGATCCGTGAACGGACGCTGGCCCACCACCGTCTGGGTCACGCTGGTCGCGCGAGCGCCGCCGCCCGCGCCCTGCTTTTCCTTTCCGCCCAAGGCGAGCTTCAGCCCACCGACGACCAGCATCAGAACGACGGCGACCAGGGCCACGACGAGGAAGAAGTGCCTGCGGATCAACGAACGGCTCCGGGCGCCGCGAACGGCGAAGTTGTAAGTGCGGCGAGATATGACCGCAGCCTAAAGCGGCGTCCAGTGACAGGCGGATGACTGAGTGTTGCAGTCCTGAAACAAGCTATAAGCGACGCCACAAGGCCAGCACGACGCCGCGATCACGAGCGACCTCGCGTCCGGCGACCGTGTCACGCCATCCGGCCTGGACGCTCCAGTCGCCGAACGTCCGCACGACAGAGACTTCGCTCTTCACCCAGCGGGCGTTGATTTGGTCGCGATCGGCCTGCCCCGCATAGGTCTGGGCCAAGAGCAGCCAGGACCTGGCGGGCCTGAAACCAAGCGTCGTATCGAGCCGTGTCTCGTCGGCGAGACCCTGACGCTTCAGGCGCGCGGCTTCCAGATCGACGAAGACCTCGCGCCCTCGCCAGGTCGCGGAACGGCCGTAGAGCACCCGCGCTTCGAGATCCAAGCTGCCTTTTCCCGGCGCGGCGTAGCCGGCGTTGCGTCCGACCCCCGCCTCGCCGGCGCCCAGATAAACGGCAAGCGACGACCGGTCATCGCGCCGCGCGGTCCAGCGAAGACCGGCTTCCACCGGCCCTCGCCCCGAATAGGCCGCCCATCGGTCGTGGCCGCGAGTCGCGCCAACCTTGGCTTGCAACGTGAGACGCGATGTCAGGCCGCGCTCGAAGAACACGGACAGTATTTCATCGCGGCGAGGCGCGATCGGCGCGAGGTTGGCGGTCGGATCATAGCCCTGGTCCGCGGTCGTGCGCTCGTACTTGGCGATCACCTGAGCGCGACCGGGCTCGATCGGCCACGCGCCGGCCAGCGCCGTCCCGCCCTCCAGACACGAAAAAGCCGCCGCGCCCCACAGGATCGCGACGGCTTTCGAAGTCTTGGAAGAAGCCTTTGAAGATGGGCTTACTCCGCGTAGCCCGGCAGCTCGCGATCCAGCTTTCGCAGGCAGCCCGGCCAAGCCAGGCCGCCGATCATACCCATGCCCATGCCGGTCTGGCGACGCACTTCCTCCTGGGCCGCGTCGGGCGCCAGCAGGACGTTGTCGCGTCCGATCGACAGAGCCATCACCTGCTGCGCGCACGCTCGCTCCAGGAAGAACATCCCCAACCAGCACTCGGCCGCCGTGCCGCCCACGGACAAGGTGCCGTGGTTTCGCAGCATCATCAGCTTCTTGTCGCCCAGGTCGGCCACCAGCCGCTCTCGCTCGTCCAAGTTGAGAGCAATGCCTTCATAGTCGTGATAGGCGAGCTGAGGCAAGACGATCAACGCGTGTTGCGTCAGAGGCAGCAGGCCTTCGCGATGCGCCGACACCGCCACGCCCTGATCCGAGTGCAAATGCATCACGTAGTGGGCGTCTTCCCGCGCGGCGTGCACGGCCGAGTGGATCGTGAAGCCCGCCGGGTTGATGTAGTACGGCGTCTTGTCGATGACGTTTCCATCGAGATCGACCTTCACCAGGCTCGAGGCGGTGATCTCGCCGAAGAACATGCCGTACGGATTGATCAGGAAGTGATGCTCGGGGCCCGGAATGCGGGCCGAGATATGGGTGAAGATCATGTCGTCCCACCCGTGCAGGGCGACCAGACGGTAGAGCGCCGCCAGGTCCACGCGCGCCTGCCACTCGGCGTCGCTGACCTTGCCCTTCAGGGATGTAATCGGCAGTGAGCCGTCGGCCATGGGAGCCTCCCGTAAGTTATCATTGTTGACTTGAGCGTCGCGCCAGGGCGTCGAGGCGTCAAGCACTACCTGGCCCGTTCCGCTTTGCGGGCTTGCCAAGCAAGCTGCGGCGTCGGACGGTCGCCGCGGATTTGGGGGAGTCGCGGGGGATGCTGACCCTTCTGGGCGTCGCGGTGATCGTGCTGGGCTTCGCCCTGCGCTTCAATCCGCTGCTGGTCGTGGTCGCCGCCGCCATGACCTCGGGGCTGGCCGCCGGCCTCACGCCGGTCGAGGTGCTGGCCGCGTTCGGCAAGGCCTTCAACACCAACCGCTATGTCAGCGTCGCCTGGCTGGTCCTGCCCGCGATCGGCGTGCTGGAGCGCGCCGGGCTGCGGGAGCAGGCGCGGCGAACGATCCAGAGCCTGCGCGCGGCGACCGCCGGGCGGATCCTGCTGGCCTATCTGGCCCTGCGCCAGGTCGCGGCCGCTCTGGGCCTGACCCAGGTCGCCGGCCAGGCCCAGACCGTCCGCCCGCTTTTGGCGCCGATGGCTGAGGCGGCGGCCGAGCCGCTGTCCGAGGACGACCGCCAGCGGGTGCGGGCCATGAGCGCGGCGACCGACAATGTTGGCCTGTTCTTCGGCGAGGACATCTTCCTGGCGATCGGCTCGATCCTGCTGATCGTCGGCTTTCTGGACCAGAGCGGGATCACGGTCGAGCCGCTGGCGCTGTCGGTCTGGGCGATCCCGACGGCGATCGCGGCCTTCCTGGTTCACGGCGCCCGCCTGCTGCTGTTCGATCGGACGCTGAAGCCCCGGGCGGAGGACGCCGCGTGATCGGCCTCCCCCTCGTCTATCTGCTCGCGGGCCTGATGTTCGCCGCCTTCTCGGCCTTGAGCCTTGCGGATCGCGAGAACAGGAAGCGTTTCGGCAACGCCGCGTTCTGGGGACTGTTCGCTTTGAGCTTCCTGGCCGGCGATCGCCTTGGCGACCTGGGCAACGGGGTCCTGGTGCTGGCCCTGGCGCTGATCGCGGGGACAGGACAGCTCGGCGTCGGCGCGCCCTCGACCACCTCGCAAGGCGAGCGCGAGACCCTGGCCGCTCGATATGGCGCGCGCCTGTTCATCCCGGCCCTGGCCATTCCCGTGTTCGTGCTGGCGGGCTCCCTGGCGTTCAAGCGTCTAACGCTGCACGGGACCCCGCTGGTCGATCCCAAGCAGGCGACCCTGATCGCCCTGGCCCTGGCCGCTCTGGTCGCGGCCGTGCTGGCCCAGATCCTGTTCCGTCAGCCTCCCCCCTCGGCCGTGCAGGAAGGCCGGCGGCTGATGGATCTGGTCGGCTGGGCCGCCCTGCTGCCGCAGATGCTGGCGGCGCTGGGCGCGGTGTTCGCCCTGGCGGGTGTCGGCAAGGCCATCGGCGAGATCGCGGTGATGATCACCCCCGGCGACAGCCGGTTCGCGGCGGTCGCGGCCTACTGCCTGGGCATGGCCGCCTTCACCGTCATGATGGGCAACGCCTTCGCCGCCTTTCCGGTGATGACCGCCGGCATCGCCCTCCCCCTGGTGATCGGCCGGTTCGGCGGCGACCCGGCCGTGGTCTGCGCCATCGGCATGCTGTCGGGCTTCTGCGGCACGCTGCTGACGCCGCTGGCGGCCAATTTCAATCTTGTGCCGGCCGCCCTGCTGCAGTTGAAGGACCGCTACGCCGTGATCCGCGCCCAGGCGCCGACGGCCGTCCTGATGCTGATCGTCAATGTGATCCTGATGAACGCCCTCGCCTTCCACGCCCGCCCATGAGTCTGGCCCGCTCCACGGCCTCGCGCTTCGCCAAGATCGCGCTGGGGCACCTGACCCGCGAATATCCGAACAAGCTGGACCACGTCATGGGCGGGGCGGAGGACGTCCGCTCCCCGCGCGACCTGCACCCGATCTTCTTCGGCAGCTTCGACTGGCATTCGTGCGTGCACGGATACTGGCTGCTGGCCACCCTGCTGCGCCTGCGTCCCGAGATGCCCGAGGCCGAAACGATCGTCGCGCTGTTCGACGACGCGTTCACCGCCGAAAAGGTCGCCGGCGAGCTGGCCTATCTGGACCGTCCGGAAAGCCGAGGCTTCGAGCGCCCGTATGGCTGGGCCTGGAGCCTGATGCTGCAGGCCGAGCTGCTGCGTCACGACAGGCCGTGGGCAAGGCTCCACGCGCCGCTGGCCAGCGCCTTCGCCCGTCGCCTGGGGGACTTCCTGCCGCGCGCGGACTATCCAATCCGGTCGGGCGCACACCACAACACCGCCTTCGCGCTGGTGCTGGCCAGCGAGTACGCCGATATGGCCGGCGATCCCGCCCTGCGCCAGCTGCTCCAGACCCGCGCCCTGGTCTGGTACGGTCAGGACGCCGCTTGCCAGGCCTGGGAGCCGTCCGGCGATGATTTCCTCTCTCCCGCCCTGATCGAAGCCGAGGCCATGCGCCGGCTGCTGCCGCGCGAGAGCTTCGATCTGTGGTTTCCCCGCTTCCTGCCGGACCTCGCCGACAAGCAGCCGGCCACGCTGTTCACGCCCGCGCGGGTCAGCGACCGCACCGACGGCAAGATCGCCCATCTCGACGGCCTGAACCTGTCGCGCGCCTGGTGTTGGCGCACGCTGGCCAGCGCCATGTCGGAGTCCGACCCCGCGAAGACTCACGCGATCAGCGCCGCCTTGAATCATCTGGCGGCGGCGATACCGCATGTCTCCGGCGATTACATGGGCGAGCACTGGCTCGCTACTTTCGCGCTTCTGGCGCTGGAGAACGGGTAGTCGACCGGCGAAGTAAAGCTCTTCAACCGACCGCCGGGCAGAATCTTTTCCTCCGGAATTCGCCCAAGCATAAAGGGCGCGAAACAACTTTGAATAACGACGTTATTCAAAGTTGCGCTGCGAACAATTGTCGCGCCCGCGTATTCGGCGTCATTGCTCGAGCGCAACACACGTTAACACTGAATCATGGACTGATTCGTCACGCCAAAGAGGCGTGTGGGGGAGCGGATTTCAGATGGCCCAACCGCGTACCGACGTCCGAGCCGACGTCCGCCGATATCTCGTCGCCAGCGCCGCCGGCTTTTGCCTGGGCGTGACCTTGGGCTTCCTGATGATGTTCGGCCTGGGCTGAGCGAGACCCACCCCAGCAGAACGCGCCTGATTTCTCAGTCGCCGCGATCGCCTTTCATCAGGCGCGCCTTGTCGCGCTGCCAGTCGCGCTCGGCGGCGGTGTCGCGCTTGTCGTGCAGCTTCTTGCCCTTGGCGAGACCAACTTCCAGCTTCGCCAGCCCCTTGTCGTTCCAATAGAGCTTGATCGGGATCAGCGTGCGCCCTTCCCGCTGCACCGCGCCGATCAGCTTGTCGATCTGGCGGCGATGCAGCAGCAGCTTCCGATGCCGACGCGGCTCGTGGTTGAAGCGGTTGGCGTGGCCGTAGGGCGGGATGTCGGCGTTGATCAGCACGATCTCGCGCCCTTCGACCGAGGCGTAGGACTCGGCGATGTTCGCCCGCCCGGTCCGCAGGCTCTTCACCTCGGTGCCGGTCAGCATGATGCCCGCTTCGAACGTCTCCTCGATGAAGTAATCGAAGCGCGCGCGCCGATTTTCCGCGATCGGCTTGACCATGTTTAGAGACCAGCCTCGCGCATGGCGTCCAGGATCGTCGGACGCACAGCCTCGGCGCAGGGCGTGATCGGCAGGCGGACGTCTTCCGCGCACAGACCCAGGTGCGACAGGGCGAACTTGGTCGGGGCCGGCGACGAATCCAGGAACAGGGCCTTGTGCAGGCGCACCAGCCGATCCTGCCAGTAGAGGCCCGTCTCCCACTGCCCTTGCAGGCAGGCGTTCATGAAGGCCGAGCAGGCGTCCGGCGCGACGTTCGAGGTCACCGAGATCACGCCGTGGCCGCCATGGGCCATGTAGCCCAGGGCCGTCGGATCATCGCCCGAAAGCATCACCCAGTCCTCGCCGCACATCAGGCGCTGCATGCTGATGCGGGTCAGGTCGCCGGTCGCGTCCTTGATGCCGACGATGTTGGGCAGCTTGGACAGGCGCGCCAGGGTCTCGTTGGAGATGTCGACGCCCGTGCGACCGGGCACGTTGTAGACGAAGATCGGCAGCTGGACGGCGTCGTTGATCGCCTCGTAGTGGCGGTAGAGGCCTTCCTGGCTCGGACGATTGTAGTACGGGGTCACGACCAGGCAGGCGTCGGCGCCGATGGCCTTGGCGTGGCGCGCCAGCTCGATGGCTTCGTCGGTCGAGTTGCTGCCGGCGCCGGCGATCACCGGCACGCGGCCGGCGGCGGTCTTCACGCACAGCTCGACGACGCGACGGTGCTCCTCGTGCGACAGGGTCGAGGTCTCGCCGGTGGTGCCGACGGGCACCAGGCCATGGACGCCGCCCGCGATCTGGCGCTCGACCAGCGCCACGAAGGCTTTCTCGTCGACCTCCCCGTCCTTGAACGGCGTGACGAGGGCCGGAATGACGCCCTTGAACGGGGAATGGACCATGACTTGCAAATTGCCGTGAGGATGGCGCCGCGTCGGTTGCGGCAGGACGAAGGAGGCGGACAATATGTCCCTGCCCCGCCGTCCCGCAACCGGGCGCGTCGAGGCTGGAGCGGTTTGATCGGACGAGGCCTTCGGGTCAAGTCCCGCCAACCCTCCTTTAAACATAATCCGGCCTGATCTTGTTGCGGGCGCGGACTTGTGATTCGAGGACGGCCCTTCCGTCGGCGCGTATCCGGCTGATGGATGGATCGAAGGCCCTGGTCCGGGCCGGGTTGAGGAGTGCGTTTTGGCTTCAGTTCTGCGCCGCATCATGCTCGGGGGAGCCTGCATCATCGCCCTGTGCGGCGTCGCCGACGCCCAGACGGCCGCGCCCGACCTGGTCAGCTCGTCGATCAGCGCCGGCGCCGCCTCGATTTCCGACATCGACGCCGCCACGCTGCGCACGGCGCTTTCCGCGGCCAAGCGGGGCGACGTGTCCGGCGCGCGGGCCGCCATGGCCAGTCTCAGCGATCCGATCGCCCGTAAGATCGCGCTGTGGGCGCTGGTCGACAGCAACGCCGAGGCGCTGGGCTTCTACGATCTTGATTCCGCCCGCCGCGAGTTGGCCGGCTGGCCGCGCGGCGCGCGGCGCGACGCCGCCACCGAGCGCGCGCTAGCGACCTCCGGCCTCGACCCGGCCCGCATCGTCGCCTGGTTCGGCGGCGCCCAGCCCGCGACGGCGGAAGGCGTCATGACCCTGGCCAGCAGCCTGCAGGCGATCGGCCGCCAGCAGGAGGCGACGGACCTGATCCGCCGCACCTTCCGCGACAAGGTGTTCGAGGCCGACGTCCAGCGCGCCATGATCGCCCGCTTCGGCGCCATGCTGACGCCCGACGACTATGTCCGTCGCGCCGACATCCTGCTTTACGGCCAGCAAGGCCCGGCCGCGCGCGACATCGTCGCCATGCTGTCGGAGACGCAGCAGGCCGCCGCCCGCACGC
>NZ_CALCDX010000005.1 GCF_937900395.1 uncultured Caulobacter sp. | reverse complement strand
TTCCGCGCCGCGCCGAAGAAGCGCTTCGGGCGCTGCAGGGCGTTGGCGTCGACACCGCCGGTCAGCACCTTGCCCGACGACGGGACCGTGGTGTTGTAGGCGCGGCCCAGACGGGTGACCGAGTCCAGCAGGATGACGACGTCGCGCTTGTGCTCGACCAGGCGCTTGGCCTTCTCGATGACCATCTCGGCCACCTGAACGTGGCGGGTCGCCGGCTCGTCGAAGGTCGAGGCGATGACCTCGCCCTTCACCGTGCGCTGCATGTCGGTGACTTCTTCCGGGCGCTCGTCGATCAAGAGGACGATCAGGTAGCACTCGGGATGGTTGGTCTCGATCGACTTGGCGATGTTCTGCAGCATCACCGTCTTACCGACGCGCGGCGGGGCTACGATCAGGCAGCGCTGGCCCTTGCCCAGCGGAGCGACGATGTCGATCACGCGGCCCGAGCGATCCTTCACGGTCGGATCGGGCAGCTCCATGTTCAGGCGCTCTTCGGGATAGAGCGGCGTCAGGTTGTCGAAGTGCACCTTGTGGCGCACGTTCTCGGGGCTCTCGAAATTGATCTTCGAGACGCTGGTCAGGGCGAAGTAGCGCTCGCCCTCGCGCGGCGAGCGGATCGCGCCCTCGACGCTGTCGCCGGTGCGCAGGCCGTACTTCCGGATCTGCGACGGCGAGACGTAGATGTCGTCCGGACCCGGAAGATAGTTGGCTTCCGGCGAGCGCAGAAAGCCGAAGCCGTCCTGCAGCACTTCCATGGTGCCCGAACCCGAGATCTCCACGCCTTCCTCGGCGAGGGTCTTCAGGATCGCGAACATCATGTCCTGCTTGCGCATGGAGTTGGCGTTCTCGACCTCGAAGGTCTCGGCGAACGCCAGCAGGTCGGCCGGGGACTTCTCCTTCAGCTCCTGCAGGGACATGGATTTCAAGCCCAGGGCCGCGACGGCGTCGGCGATGCTGGAGCCTTCGTCCTCGCCCTCGCCTTCCGCCTCGACGGAAGCTTCGGTGGCGACGTCAGCGGTATCCGCGACGGTGTCTTCAATGGTCGCCTCTTCGGCGCCCGGGATTTGGTCTTCGGTTTCTTCGGTCATGACAAGACTCAAGGGTGGGCGCGGTCTCCACGACGGAGTCCGGCCGGTAGAACTTCATGGGTCACGCCCGGTAGGACCGGGACATGCGCGTCGATTGACGATGACGCGGATCGTTCGGGGAACGGACCTTGGAGCGGAAAGCTCGCGGGGCGCGCCAGGACGGGCGCCGGTCCGTGAAAGGAAGAGGTCCGGCGAGGCCGGACGTATCGCCGATGCAAATCACGCGGCGGGCGGCGGGTCAAGCGCCGCCGCGTTTAGTGGTTCAGGAACTTGGTCGTCACCGAGACGACGATCACGATCGCCAGCACGAACGGGATCTCGTTGACCATCCGCCAGAACTTCTCGGAGCGAGGATAGTCGCCCTTCTCGAACTTCTTGCGCGAGGCCGACAGGAAGCCGTGGAAGCCATAGAGCCCGACCAGGGCGACCAGCTTGGTGGCCATCCAGGGCTCAGCCAAGAAGCCCCAGCCTCGCATCTGGGCGTCGGCGAGGATCAGGCCCAGGCCAAACAGCGCCGTGGCGATCGAGGCGGGATTGATGATCCCGCGCAGCAGCCGCCGCTCCATGACCACGAAGGTTTCGGCCATCTCCGAGCCGGGCGCGGCCTTGCTGTGATAGACGAACAGGCGCGGCAGATAGAGCATCCCGGCCATGAAGGCGATCACCGACAGGATGTGCAGGCCCCGCACCAGGTTGAAGTGCGCCACCAGGAAATCCATCACGCCGCAGCTCCCTCTCGGCAAGGACACTTCGACCAGTCGGGTCCGCACCGCCAGCCGCAAGCCGGCGCCACCGATCCGGCGCGTTCGCCGAGCGCGTTGCGCACCGCGGCGGCCAAGCCGTCGATGAACTCCGGCGCGCCGCCCAGGGCCGGGACCCGGACATAGGGCGCGGCGCCGACCTCTTTGGCCAGCTCGGCATATTCGTGATCGAGCTCGACCAGGGTCTCGACGTGCTCGGACACGAAGGCGATCGGGGTGATCATCACGCCCTTGCCCTCGGCGCCGGCGCGGCGGATCTCCTCGTCGGTCGAGGGGCCGATCCACTTCAGCGGCCCGACCCGGCTCTGGTAGCAGACGGTCCAGTCGATGCCCGCCGGCAGCTTGGCGGCGACGGCGGCGGCCGTGGCCTCGATCTGCTTCTGGTAGGGATCGCCGGCCAGGATCACCTTCTCCGGCAGACCGTGGGCCGAGAACAGCAGGCGGATGTTGCTCGGCGAGCCGGCCTTTTCCCAAGTCTCGCGGATCATCCGGGCGTGGGCCTCGATCAGCCCGGCCTCGGTCGGATAGCAGCAGACCGTCGTCTCGGCGCCCGAGCCCTTGTAGACCTTGCGCCAGGCCTTCAGCGACGAACCGGTCGTCGTGGTCGAGAACTGCGGATAGAGCGGCAGCAGCACGACCTCGTCCGGCGCGAAGGCCGCGACCTGGCGCGCGGTCTCGCCGGTCAGCGGATGCCAGTAGCGCATGGCGATGAAGCACTTGGCCTCGACGCCTGGCAGAGCAACGGTGAGGGCCTTCTCGAGCGCCTCGGCCTGCTTCTTGGTTTCCGGCAACAAGGGCGAGCCGCCGCCCATGATCGCGTAATTGGCCTTGGCCGTCTTTTCGCGGGTCGTGGAGATCAGCGCCGCCAACGGATAGCGGATCAGGGCCGGGGCGCCGATGATCGCCGGATCGCGGAACAGGTTGAACAGGAACGGCCGTACGGCGCGCGGACCATCGGGTCCGCCGAGATTGAACAGGACGACGGCGAGCTTCTTGCTCACTTGGCCACCTTCTGTCCTGTCACGCGCTCCAGCACCGCCTCGACATGGGCGATCGGCGTGTCCGGCAGGATCCCGTGGCCCAGGTTGAAGATGTAGGGACCCTGGTTCCACTGTTCGAGCAGTTCGTCCACTCGCTTCAGCAGCGCGTCGCCGCCGGCGCGCAGCAGCAGAGGATCCAGCGCGCCCTGGATGGTCTTGGTCTTCTGGATGGTCTGGCCCAGCTTGGCGCTGGCCTGGGTGTCGAGCGCCACGCCCTGCACCGGAACCTGGGCGGCGTAGCCCTCGACCAGGGCGCCAGCCCCGCGCGGGAAGCCGATGATCGGAACGGTGACGCCGCGGGCCCGCAGACCCTCGACGATCTTCTTGTGCGGCTGGGTGACCAGGCGATCGAACAGCGGCTCGGACAGGCCCTCGGCCCAGCTCTCGAACAGCTTCACGGCCTGGGCCCCAGCGTCGACCTGCATGGCCAGGTAGTCGACCGTCGAGTCGACCAGCACCTGGATCAGGGCGTCGGTGGTTTCGGGGTTCTGGTAGGCGAAGGTCCGCGCGCCGCTGCGATCGCTGGAGCCTTTCTCGATCATGTAGGTCGCCACGGTCCAGGGCGCGCCGGCGAAGCCGATCAGGGCCTTCTCCGGATCAAGCGCCGAACGAACCCTCGTCAGCGTCTCCCCGACGAGCGATAGGGCCTTGCCCGCCTCGCCGGCCTTTTCGGCCATGGACTCGACCGACGGCATATCGCCGAGCCTCGGACCTTCGCCGGCTTCGAACCAGACCTTCTGGCCGAGAGCGCCTGGGATCAGCAGGATGTCGGCGAAGACGATCGCCGCATCGAAGGGAAACCGCCGCATCGGCTGCAGCGTGACCTCGGCCGCCTTCTCCGGATCGAAGCAGAAGCTGATGAAGTCCGGCGCCGTGGCGCGGACCGCGCGATACTCCGGCAGATACCGTCCCGCCTGACGCATGAACCAGATCGGCGGATGGGGGTTCGTCTGACCAGCAAGCGTGGCGAGGAATTTCGGGGTCTGGGAAGGCGACGTCATGGCTCGGGTTAAAGCCCGGCGCGGGCTTCGGCTCAAGCCCGGAGTCCCCTTAAGCCCTTTCTAACATATCTTAATAAGAAATTAGGAAATGGAAGAGGGTGAAGGAGGGCAACTGCAAACCGTGGAAAACCTTCGTCGCGCGCCTGACTCCCACACGCGATCGGCCCTTTCCCACAAGGCTCCGCACATGTGATTAACCCTCTGTTAATCCTGTGGACGTCCCGCCAGGGCCTTGAAGGTCTTAATGAAAACTTAATTAACGGCGGCGCGCGAAAGACCCTCCACGAGACTCTTCCCCCGGCGGGGAGAACAAGGATTCAGACTTCGGGGGATGCGGGTCGGGCCTGGGGATGATACGCGAGCAATGCGACCGTTGATCACAGCGGCGCCATGTCACGACGCCTCTCGGGCCATTCGGCGCCCAGGCGTCCCCAGAGGCAGGGCAAGTGGTTAAACAACCGTTAACGGATGATCCACAGGAGAGTCACGGCGCAGGCGGCGAGGGTGAACGGTTGCCGCCGCGCTTTGCGACCTACTTCCACATCCATCTGGTGTCGGACTCCACGGGCGAGACCTTGAACGCGATGGCGCGCGCGGTCTGCGCCCGTTTCACCGACATCCTGCCGATCGAACACATCTATGCCCTGGTCCGTTCCACCCGGCAGCTGGACCGCGCGCTGGAGGAGATCGCCGGCGCGCCGGGCGTGGTCATGCACACCATCGTCGATCCGGGCCTGCGCTCGGCGCTCGAAGAAGGCTGCCGCAAGCTGGAGATGCCCTGCATCGCCGCGCTGGATCCCGTGGTCAGCGCCATGTCGCGTTATCTGGGCGCGCGGATCTCCACCCGGGTCGGCGCTCAGCACGCCCTGACCAACGACTATTTCGATCGGATCGAAGCGCTGGACTACGCGATCGCCCACGACGACGGCCAGGGCGGCCAGGACCTGACCCAGGCCGACGTGATCCTGGT
>NZ_CALCDX010000004.1 GCF_937900395.1 uncultured Caulobacter sp. | reverse complement strand
GGACATCGACCGGATCGACGCCTTCGGGCGCGTTGCCCTCGACGTTCGAGACGATATGCATGACGTGGCTGTAGCGCTCGATCTTGAAGCTCTCGGTCACGCGGACGTTCGGGCCCTTGGCCTTCTCGGCGGGGGCGTTGCGGCCGTGATGGTTCAGCATCGCGACCCGGCCGACGTCGTTGCGGCCCAGGTCTAGCAGCATCAGGTGCTCGGCGCGCTCCTTGGGATCGGCCAGCAGTTCAGCTTCCAGCGCCGCGTCCTGCTCGGGCGTAGCGCCGCGCGGCCGGGTGCCGGCGATCGGGCGGATAGTGATCTTGCCGTCGCGCAGGCGAACCAGAATCTCGGGGCTGGAGCCGACCAGATGGAAGCCGTCCAGGTTCAGGAAGAACAGGAACGGCGACGGATTGGTCCGACGCAGCGAGCGATAGAGGGCGAACGGCGGCAGGTCGAAGCGGCTGCGGAACCGGTGGCTGGCCACGACCTGGAAGATGTCGCCGGCGGCGATGTAGTCCTTCGCCTTGGCCACCACCTGGTGATAGTCGGCGCGGCTGACCGGCGTCGTGAACTCCATCGGACCGCGCGGCGCGCGGGGCGCGTCATGGGCCAGCGGACGGTGCAGGTCGGCCATCACGGTCTCGATCCGCGCCCGGGCGGCCTCGTAGGCCTCTTTGGCCGAGACGCCGCTCTTGGGGCGCACAGCCGTGGTCAGGATGATCTCCTGGGCGATGGCGTCGAAGATCGCGACGATCTGCGGGCGGGTCATGATCCCGTCCGGCAGGCCTAGAGTGTCCTCGTTGATGTCCGGCAGCCGTTCGACCAGGCGGACGAGGTCATAGCCCAGCGCCCCAAACACCCCGGCGGCCATCGGCGGCAGGCCCTTGGGCAGCTCCATGCGCGAGCGGGCGACCAAGTCGCGCAGGCTGTCCAGCGCGCCGCCCGGCTGAGGCGTGTAGCGGCCGGCGGCGATGTCATCGCCCTCGGCGATCTCGGCCTGGTCGCCGCGGCAGCGCCAGACGAGATCCGGGTTCATGGTCACGATCGAGTAGCGACCGCGCCAGGCGCCGCCCTCGACGCTTTCGAACAGGAAGCTGTAGGGCCGCGTCTGGGCGATCTTCAGGTAGGCCGAGACCGGCGTCTCCAGATCGTCGATCAGACGGGTCCAGACAACCTGCTGCCGCCCGGAGTCATAAGCTTCCGAAAAGGCGTCGAAGGCGGGTTCCAGACTCATTAGTCGGCTTTCTTTCCGGACTTGGCGGCTTCGGCCTTGGCCAGGGCGTCGGTGTCGACGCCGATGGCCTGGCGGGCCAGGGTCAGGTTGCTCTTGGTCTTCAGCTGGGCCTTGGCGGCGGCGCGCGACGCCTCGCCAAGGTCGCGCATCAGGCCGTTGGCGGCCTGGGCCTGGGCGATCACGGCGTAGCGGGCGACGTCGTTGGTCGGCGCGGCGTGGATAGCCTCCAGCTTAGCGACGACATAGGCCTCGCCCTGCTGCCCGGCGCGGGCGGTGAACACCGCGTTGGGCTTGGCGTCGAAGGCCGCGCCCAGGAACGCCGGACCCAGGCCCATGTGTTGCTGGGCGTTTTGGCGCGACAGGCCCGGAACGCGCTGGACGTTGGACTGCGCCGCGGCGGCGACGGCCTCGAACGATTCGCCTTTCTTGACGCGCGCGGCCAGTTCGTCGGCCTTGGCCTTCAGGCGCTTACCCATCTCCTGGCCCATCCAAACCGCGGTCAGCTGCGGCTTGATCTCGGCCAGGGGCGGCATGGCGGCCGGGACCACCTTCTCAACCTTCACGGCGTAGTATTCGCCCTTGCCGAGTTCGATCAGGTCGCTTTCGCCGCCTTGCGACAGACCGAACGCGGTCTTGATCATGTCGGGCGTGAGGCCCGCCACTGGCTGCCCCATCTGGTCGGCGCCCTGGGCGGTGATCGGCGCCGTCGTCACCACCATCGCGCCGGCCTTGCTGGCCGCGGCGACGAGATCGGCGCCGGCGTCATGAGCATCCTGGTAGGCTTGGGTCTGGTCGTAAGCCTTGGCCTGAGCGGCCTGGGCGCGGACCTCAGCCTCGATCTGAGGGCGGACGCTGTCGAGCGTGGCGACCACGCCCGGCGTGACCTTGGTGACCTTCACGACCGAAACGCCCAGCTCGCCGTTGATCGGACCGCTGACCTGGCCGGCGGCCAGGCTGAACGCCGCGTCGGCGACCTTGCGGTCGGGCAGGGCGGACTTGGGCTTATCGATCAGGGCGACCGGCGACTTGCCAAAGGCCTTGGCGACCGTGGCGGGGTCTTCGCCCTTGGCCAGGCGCTGCGAGATCGTGGCGGCGGTCTTGGCGTCCGGCGCGACGATCTGGATCAGCGAGCGGGTTTCGGGTTTCGCCAGGCTGTCCTTGCGGAAGTTGAAGGCCTTCTGGACCGCGGCCGGATCGATGGCCACGGTCGGCTCCAACGCTTGGGCGCTGACCCGCATGATCGACAGGACGCGCGTTTCCGGACGCGTCAGGCGATCAGCGTTTTCCTTCATGAAGGCGATCAGCTGCGCGTCGGTCGGCGGCGCGGGCTTCTCGACCGAGGCCGGATTGACGGCGAAGGCGGCGATGTCGCGGGTCTCCAGACCATAGGCGGCCTGCAGGGCGGCGTAGATGCGCGGGGCCTTTAGGCCATCGGCGATCGCGGAGAAGAAGTGGCCCTGAGCGATCTCGTCGCGCAGCGAGGCTTCATACGACTGGGGTGTCAGATTATTCTGCGCCAGGAGGGCGGCGTAGAGCTTCGGGTCGAACTTGCCGGTGATCGGGTCGAACGGGCGCTGGCCGGGCGCCAGCTGGCTCATCTGCTCGTGGACGGTCTTGGCGATCAGCTTGTCCGAGGGAACGACGCCCATCTTGGCGATGGCGGCGGCGATCGATTCCTGCAGCGCCAGCTCCTGCACGATCTGCTTGTCCAAGCCGCGCTCGACAGCCTGGTCAGGGGTCAGGGCTTCGCCGTTCCGACGCTCGATCTCCTTGCGGTAGTTGTCGAAGCGCAGCTTGAAGTCCTGGGCGGACATCTCGCGCGAGCCGGCGTCGATTACGCCCGAGCCGCGGGGCCCTTTGAAGACGTCGCTGATGCCAAAGATGGCGAAGCTGACGATCAGCAGGCCAAACAGCAGCACCGCGAACGGCGATTTGGCGAAGGAGCGGAAACCGGCGAGCATGAGGGCGAGAACCTTCCAGTCGGACCGCTGAAGCAACGAGCAAAGCGGTCGAGAGCAGCGGGTATAGTAGAGCCACATGCGCGGGGGCAAGCGGCGCGGGCTTGACTTCCCAAGGGAGCGTGTCCCCAAGAAGGCGCTCATGACCCTTTCAAGCACGACGCCCCGGCCGTTGATCGCCGGAAACTGGAAAATGAACGGCCTTTCGGCCGCGCTCGACGAGGCCCGCGCCGTCGCGGCGGCGCTGGATCAGCGCCCCGCCGCCGCCCGCGTGGCGATTTTCCCGCCAGCCACCCTGTTGCATCGCCTGGCCGAGGCCGTGGCCGGCTCGTCCGTCCTGGTCGGCGGCCAGGACTGCCACGCCAAGGCCAGCGGCGCCCACACCGGCGACATCTCGGCCGAGATGATCGGCGACGCGAACGGGACCATGGTCATCGTCGGCCACTCCGAACGCCGCACCGACCATGGCGAAACCTGCCAGATGGTCGCCGCCAAGGTCGGTGCGGCCTTGGCGGTCGGCATCGAACCGATCATCTGCGTTGGCGAGAGCCTGGAGCAGCGGCAAGCGGGCGAGGCGGTCAGCTTCGTCATCGGTCAGCTGCGCAACTCCTTGCCGCAAAGCCTGAAGGGCCAAGCCTTCAGCGTCGCCTACGAACCGATCTGGGCCATCGGCACCGGCCATGTCGCGTCGGTCGAGAACATCATCGAGATGCACGCGGCCATCCGCGCCGAGCTTGTCGTGCAGTTCGGCGACCAGGGCGCTGGCGTTCCCATCCTGTACGGCGGCTCGGTGAAGCCTGAGAACGCCGCCGAAATCCTGGCCGCCCCAGAGGTCGGCGGGGCCCTGGTGGGTGGCGCTTCGCTGAAGGCCAAGGATTTCCTGGCGATCATCGAGGCCGCCTGAGGCGGAGACCCTTTCGGGACGAACCGCGCGAGCGCACGGTTCGTCCCGAGCCTGGGCCAGAATCCTTGACATCGCGGCGCCCACGTGCGCCTTACCGCGCCTTGCAAATCACCGCGTATTCAAGACTTTCATGACCTCGATGCACGCCTATCGCACCCATAACTGCGGCGCTCTTCGCGCTTCCGACACCGGTTCCTCGGTGCGCCTGTCGGGCTGGATCCATCGCAAGCGCGATCACGGCGGTCTGGTCTTTATCGACCTGCGCGACCACTACGGTCTGACCCAGCTGGTCCTGCACCCCGAAACGCCGGGCTTCAACGTGGTCGAGCGCTTGCGCGCCGAGAGCGTGATCCGGGTCGACGGCGAGGTCATCGCCCGCGACGCCAGCGTGGTGAACCCCAACCTCCCGACCGGCGAGATCGAGATCCGCGTCTCGGCCGTCGAGGTGCTGAGCGAAGCCGCCGAGCTGCCGCTGCCGGTCTTCGGCGAGCCGGACTATCCGGAAGAGATCCGCCTCAAGCACCGCTATCTCGACCTGCGTCGCGAGACGCTGCACAAGAACATCGTCCTGCGCTCGCGCGTGATCCAGTCGATCCGCAACCGCATGTTCGCCCAGGGCTTCAACGAGTTCCAGACGCCGATCCTGACGGCCAGCTCGCCGGAAGGCGCGCGCGACTTCCTGGTGCCCTCGCGGATGCATCCGGAGAAGTTCTATGCGCTTCCGCAGGCGCCGCAGCAGTTCAAGCAGCTGCTGATGGTCTCGGGCTTCGACCGCTACTTCCAGATCGCCCCGTGCTTCCGCGACGAGGACCTGCGCGCCGACCGTTCGCTGGAATTCTACCAGCTCGACGTCGAGATGAGCTTCGTCACCCAGGAAGACGTGTTCGCGGCCATTGAGCCGGTGATGCACGGCGTCTTCGAGGAATTCGGCAATGGCCGTCGCGTCTCGCCGATCAGCGAGACTCACACCTTCACCAACGACTTCGGCGCGACGTTCGAGCACAAGGGCTTCGAGCGCCTGACCTACGCCCAGTCGATGGCCTGGTACGGCAGCGACAAGCCGGACCTGCGCAACCCGATCAAGATGCAGAACGTCTCGGAGCACTTCCGCGACGGCGGCTTTGGCCTGTTCGCCAAGATCCTGGGCGCGGACGCCAAGAACCAGGTGTGGGCGATCCCGGCGCCGACCGGCGGCAGCCGCGCCTTCTGCGACCGCATGAACAGCTGGGCCCAGGGCGAAGGCCAACCGGGCCTCGGCTACGTCTTCTGGTCGGAAGACCAGGGCGGCTGGGGCGGCCCGATCGCCAAGAACCTGGGCGAGCCGACCCAAGCCCTGATGGAGTCGCTGGGCCTTGGCGCCGGCGACGCCGCGTTCTTCGTGGCTGGCGACCCGGCCGTGTTCGCCAAGTTCGCGGGCCTGGCCCGCACGCGCGTCGGCACGGAGCTGAAGCTGGTCGACGAGAACCAGTTCAAGTTCTGCTGGATCGTCGACTTCCCGATGTTCGAGTGGAATGAGGACGAGAAGAAGGTCGACTTCTCCCACAACCCGTTCTCGATGCCGCAAGGCGGTCTGGAGGCCCTGGAAGGCCAGGATCCGCTGACCATCCGCGCCTACCAGTACGACATCGTCTGCAACGGCTACGAGCTGTGCTCGGGCGCGATCCGGAACCACAAGCCCGAGATCATGCTGAAGGCCTTCGAGATCGCCGGTTACGGCCCGGAAGTCGTCGAGGAGCAGTTTGGCGGCATGCTGAACGCGTTCCGCTACGGCGCGCCGCCGCACGGCGGTCTGGCGCCCGGCATCGACCGCATCGTCATGCTGCTGGCCGACCAGGTCGCCATCCGCGAGGTTATCGCCTTCCCGCTGAACCAGCAGGGCCAGGACCTCTTGATGAACGCCCCGGCCA
>NZ_CALCDX010000003.1 GCF_937900395.1 uncultured Caulobacter sp. | reverse complement strand
CGAGCTGCATCACGCCGTGGATGGTGGCGCTGTAGGCGCCGTCGCCGGACGCTATGGTCGGCTTGCCGCCGGCGATGCTGACGGTGGTCGCCGCCTGGGTCGCACGCACATCCTTGAAGCTGGCGGCGGTGGCGGCCTTCAGGTCGGCGACCTGTTGCTGCAGGGCGGCCAACTGGGCCTCGAGCGCGGCGATGCGCGCGGCGGCCTCATCCGGGCTGGGCGGCGCCGTTTGGGCGGACGCCGCACCGGCGGTGGCCAGCAGGGAGGCGCCGGCGATCAGCGCGGCGCGAAAGGCGATCTGAGTTGGCTTGATCATGTTGGTCCCCTCTCGGCGCCGCGGGGCGGGCCGACCTGCCGAGCTAGGGAAGACTATTATCCCTATCTCGGGAATAGAGATTTGAGAAAGCCGGCGATGAGTTTTTCTGCAAGGCGCGGCGACCGGTGCGGAAGATTCTTCGAATCCTCCCTTCGGATTCAATGTCGCAAGCAACAACAATCCGTTTACGGATGAAATGACCTAGTCGGTCTTTTGGCGCGTGCGAGGCACGAAAAAGGGCCTACGGCATGCCGTAGGCCCCTTCGGGTCGTCGGTGGAAAGGCGATCCGCCCTAGAACATCGCGCGGCCGGCCAGGCGCAGATTGTAGCGCTTCTGCTTCTTGGTGGCTTCGACGCCGCCTTCCAGCGCCAGGTAAGACATCGGCGTACCGGCGCGCAGGGCGAAGCCGGCGGTGACCGCGCCATCCTTGTCGTTGAGCGCCGCCAGGGTGAACGGGTTGCCGCCCTTGAAGCTGGCGATCGTGTCGCCGACCGAACCGGCCAGGGTCTTGCGGTAGCCGACGCGGATTTCCGGACGCCACCAGACGGTCTTGCCGTAGTCGGCGCCCAGGACGAGGCCCAGTTCGCCGCTGAGATTGCTGGACGTGCGCTTGTCGACGGTCAGGTCGAAGCCCGAACCGCCGCCGCTTTCGGCGCGCTTGCCTTCGCGCAGCCAGACGTAGTCCACGCGGCCTTCGGGACGGGCGAAGAAGCGGCCCATCTTGGCCTCGTAGGCGACGCCGGCATAGGCGTTCGAGGTCAGGCCGTTCCAGTCGGCGCGGTTCTTCAGAACCAGGTCGGCCACGCCGTCGGCGTTGCTGTCCGGCGCGATGAAGCTGCGCTTGCCGTTGAAGAAGCCGTAGCCCACGCCGCCGCCGGCGTTGAAGCGCCAGCCGCCGACCGAACGCCGCCAGTAGGCGCCGGTCTGGATGAACGACGCGGTGGTGTGCTCGCCGACCTTGGCGACGGTGTCATGCTCTTCCAGGCTGGCGTAGGCCAGGGTCACGCCCAGGGCGCCGCCCGCGTCGCCCATGGCTTCGTAGCCGGCGACGAAGCCGAACGCCTGGGTGTCGGAGCCCAGGGTCTGGTCGGTGTCGCGACGGGTCAGCGAGTTGATCTCCTGGACCCACAGGCTGTCGGGCCCGTAGCGGTCGCCCGGATCGGGACGGAACATGGTCGCCGCCGAAATCTGCTGGTTGACCGACTGCAGGGCCGAGAACATGCCTTCGCCCTGGTCGGGCAGCATCTGGTCGTAGACGTCGCGGAAGCTGTCGCGCGTGCTCTGGTTCAGGAAGGCGCTGGCCAGGTTCGTGTCCTGCCCCAGGGCCGCGAACACGGCGTCATAGGCCGAGGTCTCGGCCTTGTTGAAGCCGATCTCGGCGGCGGTCCGGCGGCGCACGTCGATATAGACGTTGTTGGCGTCGGCGCGGCTGGTGGCGACGTACAGATAGGGCGACTGCGCCAGCAGGCCGTTGCCGAACGTGCCCGTGCTGATGTTCGAGCCCTGGATCACCGTAAAGGTGGTCGGCTGCTTGACCAGATTGGCCAGGCGGATGCCCAGCTCGGCGCCCGAGGCGATCGTGGTCGCGCCGGAGACGACCAGCTTCGTACCGGTCCCGGCGGCCGGATCGGCCGAGAACAGAATCTTGCCGGTCGAGCCGATGTTGAGGCTGCTGACGTTGATCGTCTCGCTGTTCAGGATGCCCAGGCTGCCGTTGGCGACCGAGATGTCGAGCTTGCCGTCGCTGTCGGTCAGCGCGCCCAGCGCCACTGCGCCGTTGGTGATCGACAGGCGGTCTTGGCCCGCTCCGAACGACATGGCGCCCACCAGGGTGCCGCTGTTGAGGTTCAGGGTGTCATTGCCGCCGCCGAACAGCACGTCGCCCACGGTGGTCGGAGTCGACGTGACGGTGGTGGTGTCGGCGCTGGTGACCGTGTCCGTGCTCGGGAAGGTGGTCGTCGAGGTGAAGCTGGACGGCCCCGTCTGGGTGTAGGTCACGCCGGTGTTATTGGCGCGGAGGTCCAGGGCGATCGCTTGGCCGCCCGCCGTCACCGTGGTGATCGTGCCGTCGGCCTTGAACTGCGGGGCGGTGACCGTGGCGCGGATAGCGCCCGTGTTGGTGATCGTCTTGAGCGTGCCGCCCTGGTCGAGCACGGCCACGGCGTCGCCGGTCTCGCCGACGCGCGTGGCGCTGATCGTGCCGTAGTTGTTCAGGGTCGAGGCGTTGGAGCCGGCGCCGAGCACTAGGCCTCGGGCCGAGGCGGTGACGCCCGAAGCGGCGTACGAAGAGGACGTCGACAGGATTGAGCCGCGGTTCAGCAGCTGGTCGGCGACCGCGCCGCTGTTGAGGATGGCGCCGGTGGCGTTGGCTTCGTATGCGCTGGCTGAGATCTGGCCGTCGTTGCGCAGGCCGCCGACCAGCGTGGTCGTACGCCCGCCGCCCGCGCCGACCGACAGGCCGGTCGCCGCGACGCCGTTATAGACGCCGGCGGCGGTGATCGAGCCCTTGGCGACCAGGCCGAAGGCGTTGTCGCCGGTTCCGACCGCGCCCAGCGTCACGTTCTGGCTGGTCGAGCCGATCTGCAAGGCCGGCGCCCCGCCGAAGACGCTGATGCTCGACGTCCCAGTGTTGCTGGACGTCGTCGTGGTGAGCACGGTGTTGCCGTCCGCGCCGACCTTGCTCGAATAGTTGGAGCCTTGCAGCAGGACGCCGCCCGTCACGTCGCCCGCGACCCGCACGGCGGGGCCGCCTTGCAGCAGGTCGTCGGCGTCCAGCTTGTTCAGGGCGTCCACGGTGGAGGGGCGAGAGGTCGAGCGGTAGCCGGTGGCGCTGGTCGCGCCTTGCAGCACCAAGGCGCCATTGATGTTGGCGTCGATATCCTGGGCGATCGCGCCCACGCCTTGGACGTTGATCGAGCCGCCGAGCGTGACCTTGCCCGTCACCGGCGCGGCGATGCGCACGCCGCGGGCGTTGTCGCCGATGACGCTGATGCTGCCCAGGTTGGTGACGTTCCCGACGACGGGACCTTCCAGCAGCATGCCCGCGGAATTGTTGCCCTCGACGCTGATCACGCCGGCGGCGTCGTTGACGATATCGCCGGTGAAGGTCCCCGCGTTGGTCAGGCGCACGCCGAAACGGTTCGAGCCCTGGGCGAACGAACCGTCCAGATCGCCGTCGTTGTCGCTGTCGGTCGGTGCGTAGTCCTCGATCAGGGAGATGGTGGCCGAATTGGTCAGGCCGCCGGTCTTGCCGCCGATGATCAGCACGCCGACGCTGTCATTGACGTTGTTGGTCGAGAGCGTGCCCGAGTTGGTCACCTTGTTGTTGCTGTCGATCGTGACGATGGCGCCCGCCGCGGTCGGCTTGATCGAGCCGTCGGACGTGATCTTGATGTCGTCCGCCGCCGTGCCTGTCGCCGTGCTGGTGGCGATCGGCGTCGTGCGCGCGGTGGAGACCGAGGTTTCCGCCGACGCGGCGAAGGCCATGGCCAGAAGAGGAGCGGCCGCGACCGTCGCGACCAGGACCTTGCGCTGCATTACGAACGACACCTCGATAGAAACCGGCGCACCTAATTCGGGTCACGTTGCGGCGAAAATGCGGTGAGTCTCGCTCGCGACACGTACTAAGGCGCCAACCGTCTATCGCATGGCTTGGCGGGGCGCCATATCTGCTTCGTCGAATCGCTTCAGCTCGAGATCATGAGCAATCCCATGCCCCTGGCGAACACGTCCCCTGGAGGACCGGAAAGTCGCCGCCCCAGCGCCTTTTGGCCCATTCTGGTGGGGCCCGGCGCGATCCTGGGTCTGATGGTCGTCGGCATGGCTCAACCATTTCCCGCCGCGCTCGCGGCCGCCGGCGCGGCCGGCGCGGGCTACTGGCTGGCCAGGCGCGATCAGGCGCGGCAGGCCCCCGTGACGCCCGGCGCGCCGCTGGCCCCCGTCGCGGCGGCTGAAGAAATCCCGCCTTTCGCCGCGATTCTCGATCGCCTGCCCGATCCCTTGATGGTCATCGCCGCCGAGGAGGCGGACGACCTGACGGGCCGGCGCTTCCTGTTCGCCAACGCCGCCGCGCGCGATCTGTTCAAAATCCAGCATGCCGGCCAGCTCCTGGTCACGGCCGTGCGTAATCCGCGCGTGCTTGAGGCCGTGGACGAGGCTTTGTTCGGCGGGCTGGAGGGGGTGGTCGAGTTCGAGACGGGCGGGACTCAAGGCCGCGCCTGGCTGGCCTATGTCCGACCGCTCAAGGAGGCGCCCGGACGCTCGCGCCTGGCCCTGCTGGCCCTGCGCGACGAAACCGACGCCCGGCGCAGCGAGCGGACCCGCGCCGACTTCCTGGCCAACGCCAGCCATGAACTGCGCACGCCGCTGGCCTCGCTGTCGGGGTTCATCGAGACCCTGCGCGGCCACGCCAAGGACGATCCGGGCGCCCGCGACAAGTTCCTGACCATCATGCTGGCCCAGGCCGAGCGGATGTCGCGCCTGATCGACGACCTGATGAGCCTGTCGCGGATCGAGCTGAACGAGCACATCGCGCCGCTGGGCCGCGTCGACCTGGCCATGGCCGCCATCGACGTGATCGACGCCCTGGCCCCGCAGGCCAAGGACAAGGCCGTGACCTTCGATCCCGTGCTGCCGCCGCGCGGCGGAGCGGTGGTCGACGGCGACCGCGACCAGATCATCCAGGTCATCCAGAACCTGGTCGACAACGCCATCAAGTACACGCCCAAGGGCGGGACCGTGCGCGTCGAGATCTTCCCGGGCCTGCCGGCCGAGGCCGCCGCCGCGCCGCGCGATTCGGCGGCCGCCCGCATGTCGTTGTTGACGCCCGACCACGATCCGGCCGAGCGCTACGCCGCCCTGCGGGTGACCGATCGCGGACCAGGCATCGCTCGCGAGCACCTGCCGCGCCTGACCGAGCGCTTCTATCGCGTCGAGGGCCAGAAGAGCGGCGAGCGGTCTGGCACGGGTCTTGGCCTGGCGATCGTCAAGCACATCATGAATCGCCACCGGGGCGGTCTGACGGTCGAGAGCGTGCAGGGCGAGGGCGCGACCTTCGGCATCTATTTGCCGATGGCGAGGGCCGACAACTAGGGCGCGGGGCCCGTCGCGAGCGCGCCTGGTGAAGGCCGATAGCGGGGCCATGCCTTGCGAAATCCGTCCTCTCCATCTATCTTTGTTATGCGAGCCGGGCCCCTCTGACGGTCGACGCTGGAACAGCGTGATCGTGATGTCGGAGCGCATCGGGTGTGCTCGATGCCGGGTCCAGAGGGACTTCCCCACAACCCAGCAAGCCCAACATCGGGCCGCCCTCCCAACAGAGGAGAGCGTCGATGTTCCTGAGTTCAATCTTTTCCAAGTCCGTGCGCCGGGGGCGGGCGGCGTCTGATCCGCGCGAGCGTCCCAGCGGATCCGCCGCGTCGCCCGACCTGTCGGCTCGGCGGCCGTTTCTGCTCGACCTGATTGATCGCTGGGGGCGGCGATGAGAGTCGGGGCCTCGCTTCCGCCCATGACTTGGCTGCCTCTGCGGTTGACGCAGCAGACGCTGGTCCAGGCCGCGTCTCACGCCAGCCAGCCCACGAGCAAGCCCGTGACGCCGCCCGACCGGATCGAGACCTCTCCGACCGCGCGATCCGCGCGCCGGAGCGTGCTCGACATCCGTGTCTAAGGCTTGTCGCTTCTGACGCCCGCCGCGTCTGACGCCCGCCGCGTCTGACGCGCTGGCCCAGCCAGCCTTCCCTAGACCCCACGCCCCTCGGCGGCCGCCCTGAACGACGCGGCCGCCGAGACCTGGAGCGCGCATACGATCATGGACTTTCTGACCCTGCCGGTTATCGGCAAACCCCTTTGGATGTGGGCCGGCTTCGTGCTGGCCGTCGTGGCCCTCCTGGCTTTCGATCTCGGCGTCCTGCATCGCAAGACGCGTAAGATCGGCGTCCGCGAGAGCCTGCTGATGTCGGCGATCTACATCGCGCTGGGCCTGGGCTTTGGCGGTCTCGTCTGGCTGCAGTTGGGCGCGACCTCGGGCGTGGAGTACCTGACCGGCTTCGTGATCGAGAAAAGCCTGGCGATCGACAACGTCTTCGTGATCGCCCTGATCTTCGGCTTCTTCGCCATTCCACCCGCCCTGCAGCACCGGGTGCTGTTCTGGGGCGTGCTGGGCGTGATCCTGATGCGCGGCGTCATGATCGGCGTCGGCGCGGCGCTGGTCAGCCAGTTCGGCTGGGTCCTCTACATCTTCGCCGTCTTTCTGATCCTGACCGGCGTGAAGATGCTGGTCTCCAGCGGCAAGCCCATCGACCTCAACGAGAACGCCGCCCTGAAGTTCGTGCGACGGGTCCTGCCGGTCACCGACCGGCTCGAAGGCGAGGCGTTCTTCGTCAAGGGCGTCGACTCGCGCACCGGCAAGGCCGCCTTGCTGGCGACGCCGCTCTTCCTGGCTCTGGTGCTGGTCGAGGTCGCCGACCTGATCTTCGCCGTCGACTCGGTGCCGGCCATCTTCGCCATCACCACCGACCCCTACATCGTCTACACCTCGAACATCATGGCCATCCTCGGCCTGCGCGCCCTCTATTTCGCGCTCGCGGCCGTGCTGCACCGCTTCGCCTATCTGAAGCAGGCGCTCGCCGTGCTGCTGGTGTTCATCGGCGGCAAGATCTTCATCGCCGACCTTCTGGGCTGGACCAAATTCCCCGCTGGTCTGTCGCTGTCGATCACCTTCGCGATTCTGGCGGCGGGGGTGCTGTGGTCGCTCTGGAAGACCCGAAAGAGCGCCTCTTTCGTCAGGTGAAGCGCGTTAACCGGGCGCTGTCGTCAAACTGTCATGTAACTGTCGCATAAGCACAGCGCCGGCCGGTCATAGATCGGGCCCGGGGGAAGGCCGCGATCCTGCGGAGCCTTCGACACTTCTGGCGCAAGATTAGCTTCACGCATGCTGACCTGGCTTTCGCTCCTTGTCCTGGCGCTGTTCTCCGGCGCGGCCTTCATGGCCGGCCGCCGTCGCGCCGTGGCCGCCGCCGGAGGCCGCGCGCGCGTCCTCCACTCCCTGCCGGACTACTACGGGACCTACGCGGCCCTGTGGGCCGGCGTGCCCGCCGCCCTGCTGCTGCTGCTGGGCGTGATGTTCGGCGGTCGCGTCGAGGACGCGATCCTGCAGTCGAGCCGTCCGGCCGCCGTCCAGGCGCTGGAGCCCGACCGCCAGGACGTCTTCTACAGCGACGCCCACGCGATCGCCGCCGGCAAATCGCCCAGCGAGGTGACCTACGAGGGCGAGCTGAAGACCGCGCTGGACGCCAAGGTCGCCGAGGCCCGTCGCATCGAGACCGTCCTGAAGGTCGGCGTCCTGGCCGCCGCGGGCGTGCTGGCCCTGGCCGGCTTCCTGCTGGCCTTCCCGAAAATCTCCGCGGAATTCCGCGCCCGCAACCGAGTCGAGGGCTGGATCGGCGTCCTGCTGATCGGCTGCTCGGTCGCCGCCGTGCTGACCACGCTGGGCATCGTTCTGTCGCTGGTCTGGGAAAGCTGGCGCTTCTTCCAGAGCGTCAATCCGCTGTCGTTCCTGTTCGGCACCGAGTGGAGCCCGCAGATCGCCATGCGCGCCGACCAGGTCGCCTCGTCGGGCGCCTTCGGAGCCGTGCCGCTGTTCGCCGGCACCTTCCTGATCATGTTCATCGCCATGCTGGTGGCCGCGCCCGTCGGCCTCTACTCGGCGATCTATCTGTCGGAATACGCCAGCCGCGGCGTTCGCGGCGTGGTCAAGCCGCTGCTCGAGATCCTGGCCGGCGTGCCGACCGTGGTCTACGGCTTCTTCGCCGCCCTGACCGTCGGCCCGCTGTTCCGCGCTGGCTTCAACGCCATCGGCGCGGCCCTGCCGCCCGGTCCGGTCGCCACCTACCTGATGGAAGTCCAGAACCAGATGGCGCTGGTCGCCGGGGTGGTGATGGGGATCATGCTGATCCCGTTTGTCTCCTCGCTGTCGGACGACATCATCAACGCCGTGCCGCAGAGCCTGCGCGACGGCAGCTACGCCATGGGCGCGACCAAGTCGGAAACGGTCAAGAAGGTCGTCCTGCCGGCCGCCCTGCCGGGCATCATGGCCGCCATGCTGCTGGCCATCTCCCGCGCCGTCGGCGAGACCATGATCGTGACCATGGCCGCCGGCCTGCAGGCCAAGCTGACCGCCAACCCGCTCGACACGGTGACTACCGTCACCGTCCAGATCGTCACCTTGCTCACCGGCGACCAGGAATTCGACAGCCCCAAGACCCTGTCGGCCTTCGGCCTCGGCCTCACCCTGTTCGTGGTGACGCTGTGCCTGAACATCATCGCCCTGCGCATCGTCCAGAAGTACCGGGAACAATATGACTGACGCGACCCTCGGCGCGGCCGCCCCGCGCTCGGCCTTCTCGGCCGCCGACGACCGTCTGAAGAAGCGTCACCGCGCCGAGCGCCTGTTCAAGGCGCAGGGCATGGCGGCGATCATCATCGCCATGGTGTTCCTGGTGGTGCTGGTCGGCCGCATCGTGGCCCAGGGCTACACGACGTTCGAGACCCACACCCTGAGCGTGCCGGTCTATCTGAACCCGGATCGTATCGACACGTCCGACCTGTCGGGCGTCAACTACGACTACATCGTCGCCGAGGCGGTGATGAAGAAGCTGGGCGTGCAGGACGACGACCTGGGCACCGTCTCGACCAAGGTCCAGGACCTGGTCTCGCGCGACTTCGGCTTCCAGCTGCTGAACAAGATCAAGGCCGACCCGAAGCTGATCGGCCAGACGATCACCGTGTCTGGCCCCCTGAAGGCCGACGCTGACCTCTATTTCAAGGGCGAGCTGAAGCGCTCGACCGCCGAGGGCGACCGCAAGCTCGACAACCAGCAGCTGGACTGGCTGGACCAGCTGACGAAGGCGGGCGCGATCAAGTCTGGCTTCAACTTCGCCTTCTTCACCAACTCCGACTCGACCGAGCCCGAACAGGCCGGCGTGCTGGGCGCGGTGGTCGGCTCGGCCATGATGCTGTTCATCACCGCACTGATCGCGGTGCCGGTCGGGGTGATGGCGGCGGTCTATCTGGAAGAGTTCGCGCCGAAGAACCGCTGGACCGACGTCATCGAGGTCAACATCAACAACCTCGCGGCGGTGCCGTCGATCGTCTACGGCCTGCTGGGCCTGGCTTTGTTCATCAACTGGCTGAACGTGCCGCGCTCCTCGCCGCTGGTCGGCGGCCTGGTGCTGGCCCTGATGGCCCTGCCGACCGTGATCATCGCCACCCGCTCGGCGCTGAAGGCCGTGCCGCCGTCGATCCGCGAGGCCGCCCTGGGCGTCGGCGCGTCCAAGACCCAGACGGTCTTCCACCACGTGCTGCCGCTGGCCATGCCCGGCGTGATGACCGGCGCCATCCTGTCGCTGGCCCACGCCCTGGGCGAGACCGCCCCGCTGCTGATGATCGGCATGGTCTCGTTCGTGCCCGGCGTACCGGAAGGCTTCACCGGCGCCGCCACCGTGCTGCCGGTCCAGGTGTTCATCTGGGAGAACGCGTCCGAGCGCGCCTTCCACGAGCGCACCGCCGCCGCCATTATCGTTCTCCTCGTCTTCATGATCGTCATGAACGCCGCGGCCGTGATCCTGCGCCGCCGCTTCGAGCGCCGCTGGTAGGTTTCACATGACCCAGATCCTGAACCCTCTCGCCCAACCTCTCCTGCGCGGACACGCCATGACCGTCCAAAGCCCTGACGACACCGCCGGCACGCCGGTGATCCAGACCGCCGTGCCGGCGGCCAGCGCCGCCGCTCCCGTTGGCGAGCCCAAGATCAAGGCGCGCGACGTCAAGGTCTTCTACGGCGATAAGCAGGCTCTGTTCGACGTCAATCTGGACATCCCGGCCAAGTCGGTCACTGCCTTCATCGGCCCGTCGGGCTGCGGCAAGTCGACCTTCCTGCGCTGCATCAACCG
>NZ_CALCDX010000002.1 GCF_937900395.1 uncultured Caulobacter sp. | reverse complement strand
CCTTCATCGGCCCGTCGGGCTGCGGCAAGTCGACCTTCCTGCGCTGCATCAACCGCATGAACGACACGATCCCCTCGGCCCGCGTCGAAGGGGCGATCCTGATCGACGGCGCCGACGTCAACGCCAAGAGCGTCGACCCGGTGGTCCTGCGCTCGCGCGTCGGCATGGTGTTCCAGAAGCCGAACCCCTTTCCGAAGACGATCTTCGAGAACGTCGCCTACGGCCCGCGCATCCATGGCCTGGCTACGCGCAAGGACGAGCTGGAAGCCATCGTCGAGAGCAGCCTGAAGAAGGCCGGCCTCTGGAACGAGGTCGCCGACCGTCTGCACCAGCCGGGCACGGGCCTGTCGGGCGGCCAGCAGCAGCGCCTGGTGATCGCCCGCGCGATCGCCGTGTCGCCGGAAGTCATCCTGATGGACGAGCCCTGCTCGGCCCTCGACCCGATCGCCACGGCCAAGATCGAGGAGCTGATCGACGAGCTGCGGACCCAGTTCTGCATCGTCATCGTCACCCACTCGATGGCCCAGGCCGCCCGCGTCTCGCAGCGCACGGCCTTCTTCCACCTCGGCAAGCTGGTCGAGAGCGGCCCGACCGAGGAGATGTTCACCAATCCTCGCGACAGCCGCACCCAGGACTACATCACCGGCCGCTTCGGCTGATCCGGCGGGGAGGGACACCGACATGACCGAACATACCGTCAAATCCTACGGCGAAGAGCTGGCCCACCTGACCGCGGAAGTCACCCGCATGGGCGGCATCGCCGAGAGCCAGGTCGCCGACTGCATCGCCGCCATCGCGCGCCGCGACGGCCCGCTGGCCCAGGCCGTGGTCCAGGGCGACGAGCGCCTGGACGCCCTGCAAGGCGAGATCGAGCGCAAGGCCTTCCGCCTGATCGCCCTGCGCCAGCCGATGGCCGTGGACCTGCGCCACGCCGTCGCCGCCCTGAAGATCTCGATGAGCCTGGAACGCTGCGGCGACATGGCCAAGAACATCGGCAAGCGCGCTCTGATCCTGAACGACGCCGATCCGATGACCGCCCTGACCCGCTCGATCGAGCGCATGGGCAAGCTGGTGCTGGGCCGGCTGAAGGACGTGCTGGACGCCTACACCACCTCGGACCTTCAGCGCGCCATCGGCGTGTGGAGCCGCGACGAGGAGGTCGACGAGCATTACAACTCGATCTTCCGCGAGCTGCTCACCTACATGATGGGCGACCCGCGCACGATCAACGCCTGCGCCCACCTGCTGTTCGTCGCCAAGAACCTCGAGCGCATCGGGGACCACGCGACCAACATCGCCGAGATCATCCACTTCGAGCTGACCGGCGAGGAACTGACGTCCCAGCGCCCCAAGCTCGACGTCGTGGCGCAGTAAGGCTGGAGGCGATCTGAAGTGACACCCTATGTTCTGGTGGTCGAAGACGAAGACGCCCTGGCCACCCTGCTCCACTACAACCTCGACAAGGAAGGCTACCGCGTCGCGGTCGCCGGCGACGGCGAGGAAGCCCTGACCCTGGCCAGCGAACGCGCGCCGGACCTCGTCATCCTCGACTGGATGCTGCCCAAGGTGTCGGGCATCGAGGTCTGCCGCCGCCTGCGCGGCCGCGCCGAGACCCGCAATGTGCCGATCATCATGCTGACGGCGCGCGGCGAGGAGAGCGATCGCATCCGCGGCCTCGACACCGGCGCCGACGACTATGTGGTCAAACCGTTCTCGATGGTCGAGCTGACCGCCCGCGTGCGGGCCGTGATGCGCCGCATCCGTCCGGGCCTGGCCGACGACCGCATCACGGTCGGCGACATCGCGATCGACCGCGTCGCCCACCGCGTGAAGCGGAACGGCAAGGAGATCCACCTGGGCCCGACCGAGTTCCGCCTGCTCGACTATCTGATGCAGCACCCGGGCCGGGTGTTCAGCCGCGAGCAACTGCTGGACGCCGTCTGGGGCTCCGACGTCTATGTCGAGGCCCGCACGGTGGACGTCCACATCGGCCGCCTGCGCAAGGCGCTGAACGGCTCGTCCGATGGCGATCCGATCCGCACCGTCCGCTCGGCCGGCTACTCGCTGGACCTGGACGCGGCCTAAAGCCCTAGCCGCTCCAGCAGTTCCCGGCGATAGGTGCGGCTGGTCACGACCTCCGCGCCGCTTTCCATGGTCAAGCGCCAGGAGCCGTCCGGCAACGGCGCGAAGGCGCTCACGCGGCCCAGGTTGACCAGAGTCGACCGGTGGCAGCGGGCGAAGAGCTTGGGATCGATCCGCGCCTCAAGCGCCTGCAGCGTGCTGCGCAGCAGGCCTTCGCGGTCCGACCAGTGGACCGCGACCTGGCGGCGATCGGCGGCGGCGAACCATTCGATCTCGGCGATCTCAACCGGCACACGGCGCGCGCCGCTGGCCACGATCAGCCGCGATTCCGGCGCGGCCGGCTCGGCGGTCGCCCGGGCCAGCGCCTGACGGGCGTCTTCCAGAGCGATCTCCAAGGCGCGGGCCCGGTCCTGTTCGTCGACGGCCAGCCTTTGGCGCGCGGCGGTGAGGCCGACGGCGACGATGAGCGCGTAGAGCGCAATGCTCAGCGGCAGGCGGCCCAGGGTGCGGACCGGAAGGATCGGCCCTGACACGAAGGCGGCGTCGACCAGCGCGCCGATCAGGGCCTCCAGCGGCACGATCAGCGCGCCGGCCATGTAGAGCGCCAGCAAGCCGATCGCACCCGATCCGAACCGTCGCATCAGCAGCCAGACGGTGATCCCCGCCAGCAGCCAGGCGGCGTTTGCCGTTCCCTGCCAGACTAGAGAGCCGACGACGCCGACATCCGCATCCCGGGCCGCCGCCAGGCGCCGGGCGAACCAGGATCCGCCCACCGTCAGCGCGAGCCAGCCGTAGACAGCCAGGAAGAACATCTGGGCGCGGAGTTGACGACGGCTCAGTCGAGCGCCTGTCGGCGCCTGGGCCGCGGACGCCGGATCGGGCTCCGGAACGAGCGCGCGGCCAGGGCTTGAGGCGATGAGGTTGGCCAGGGCGGGCTCCATGCGATCGCCGGAAGGCGGGACCTTACTTGAGAACGCTTGGGCCATGACGCCATGGGCTGGGAGCAAATTTTGGGCGCGTCATGACAGCCGAGACACCAACGGAAACATGCGGCGCTCGGCCTGGACGGCTTGACCCGGCGGCGGGCGCGCGTCACACCCCGCGCTCATGGAAAAGCTGACCATCCTCCTCGTCGGGTCCGGCGGGCGCGAGCACGCCCTGGCCTGGAAGATCGCCCAGTCGCCGCTGTGCGGCCGCCTCGTCGCCGCGCCCGGCAATCCCGGCATCGGCAAGGTCGCCGAGCTCAGGAACATCAAGGCCACCGACGCCGACGGACTGGTGGCCCTCGCCCGGGAGATCGGCGCGGACCTGGTGGTGGTCGGCCCCGAGTCGGCGCTGGAGGTCGGTCTCGCCGACAAGCTCGCGGCGGTCGGCATTCCCTGTTTCGGCGGCAGCCAGCGGGCGGCCCAGCTGGAGACCTCCAAGGCCTTCACCAAGGACTTCTGCCAGCGCCATGGCCTGCCGACGGCGGCCTATGGCGTGTTCGAGGACGCCGCCTCGGCCGGCGCCTTCCTCGACACCCTGACCGCGCCGTTCGTGATCAAGGCCGACGGCCTGGCGGCGGGCAAGGGCGTGGTCATCGCCGCGATTCGCGCCGAGGCCGACGCGGCCGTGCTGGACATGCTGGGCGGCCGCTTCGGCTCGGCCGGCGCGCGCGTCGTGATCGAGGAGTTCATGCACGGCGAGGAGGCCTCGCTGTTCGCCGTGTGCGACGGCAAGACCGCGGTGCTGTTCGGCGCCGCCCAGGACCACAAGCGCGCCTATGATGGCGACGAGGGCCCCAACACCGGCGGCATGGGCACCTATTCGCCGCCGCCGGTGCTGACCCAGGCCCTGATCGACCAGGCCTGGCGCGAGCTGATCATCCCGACGGTCGAGGGCATGGCCGCCGAGGGCAATCCGTACGTCGGCGTGCTCTATGCCGGCCTGATGCTCACGCCGACGGGCCCCAAGCTCGTCGAATACAACGCCCGCTTCGGCGACCCTGAATGCCAGACCCTGATGCTGCGCCTGGAAAGCGACATCGTCCCGATCCTGCTGGCGGCCGCTAAAGGCGAGCTGGCCTCGGCCGAGCCGCCGAAGTGGCGCGACGAGGCGGCGATCTGCGTGGTGCTGGCGGCGGAGGGCTATCCCGACGCCCCCAAGACCGGCGGCCGCATCCAGGGCGCCGACGCCGACTTTGGCGGCGAGGTCGTGGTCTTCCACGCCGGCACGACGCGTGAGTTCGAAGGCCGGTTGGTCGCCTCGGGCGGTCGGGTGCTGAACGTCTGCGCCCTGGGCGCGACGCTCAGCGAGGCGCGGGATCTCGCCTACGCGGCGCTGGGGAGCATCAGCCTGGAAGGCGGCTTCTACCGTCGCGACATCGGCTGGCGGGCGCTCTCCAAGTAGTGCTCCCGCTCCGCGAGGGTTGCGCGGCGCGCGCCACCCTCTAAACTCCCTTTCAAACAAGTGTTGGGGAGAAGCGCGCCATGGCCCAAGCCGCCGAACAGTCCGCCCAGGACCTGAACTCGGGCACCAAGCCGGTCGACCCGCGCCACGCGATCGAAGAGGTCAAGCTGGCCGCCTGGCTGGAAGCGAACGTCGAGGGCTACGCCGGCCCGCTGGAGGTGCGCCAGTTCAAGGGCGGCCAGTCCAACCCGACCTACCAGCTGGTCACGCCGGCTCGGAAGTACGTCCTGCGCCGTAAGCCCCCGGGCAAGCTGCTGCCCAGCGCCCACGCGGTCGACCGCGAGTACAAGGTGATCTCCAGCCTGAACAAGGCGAACTTCCCGGTCGCCAAGGCGTACGCCCTGTGCATGGACGAGGACGTCATCGGGACGATCTTCTACGTGATGGAGAACGTCGAGGGCCGCATCCTGTGGGACGGCACCCTGCCGGACTACCAGCCGGCCGAGCGGCGGGCGATCTACGAGGCGCAGATCGACACCCTGGCGGCCCTGCACAATGTCGACTACGCGGCCGTGGGCCTGGCCGACTACGGCAAGCCGGGCAACTATTTCGCCCGCCAGATCGATCGCTGGACCAAGCAATACAAGGCGTCTGAGACCACCCCGATCCCGGAGATGGACCGGCTGATCGACTGGCTGGCCAAGACCGTGCCGGCCGACGACCAGACCTCGATCGTCCACGGCGACTACCGCCTCGACAACATGATCCTGCACCCGACCGAGCCCCGCGTGATCGCGGTGCTGGATTGGGAGCTGTCGACCCTGGGCAATCCGCTGGCCGACTTCAGCTACTTCCTGATGAACTGGGTGATGCCGTCCGACCAGCGCGGGGGTCTCGCCGAGATCAAGGATCTGGAGGCCTATGGCATCCCGACGATCCCGCAGGCGGTGGACCGCTACTGCAAGGCCACCGGCCGCGACGGGCTGCCCGAGCTGGACTGGTATTTCAGCTATAACCTCTTCAGACTGGCCGGCATCTGCCAGGGCATCGTCGGTCGCGTCCGTGACGGCACCGCCGCCAGCGCCCATGCGCAGCTGATGGAGGCGCGCGTGCCGGTCCTGGCCAAGGGGGCCTGGGACTTCGCGCGCAAGGCGGGGGCTTGAGGGGCTAATGCGGAAACTGCTGTCGGGCGCGTGCGCCCTGGTTCTGGCCGGGGCGCTGAGCGGTGTCGCCTGCGCCGAGACCGTCTTCGTCCAGGCCGGCCGCCTGCTGGCGGACCCCGCCACGGGCAAGGTCGAGACCGCCAAGACCCTGGTGCTGGAGAACGGCAAGGTCGTCCGCATCGTCGACGGTTATGTCGCCGAGAAGGGCGGCAAGGTCGTCGACCTGAGGGACAGCTTCGTCCTGCCCGGCCTGATCGACAGCCATGTCCACCTGACCCACGAGCAGAACCCGAACTCGCGCCTGCAGAACGTGACCCGCTCGTCGGCGGACGACGCTCTGGTCGGCGCCGGCTTCGCCCGCAAGACCCTGATGGCCGGCTTCACCACGGTCGCGGACCTGGGCGGCGAGAACCAAGCGGTCTTCGCCCTGCGCGACGGGATCAAGCGGGGCGACGTGCCCGGTCCTCGGATCATCGCCGCGGGCTCGGCCGTCTCGATCCATGGCGGCCATGGCGACGTCAACGGCTACTCGGACGACATCATGCACGTGATGCGGCCGCCCTCGATCTGCTCGGGCGCGGACGACTGCCGCCGCGCCACCCGCGAGCAGGTCTGGCACGGCGCCGACATCATCAAGATCACCGCCACCGGCGGCGTGCTTTCGAACACCGCCGCGGGCCTGGCCCAGCAGTTCTCGGACGACGAGCTGAAGGCCATCGTCGACGCCGCTCACAAGATGGGCCGCAAGGTCACCGCCCACGCCCACGGCGTCGACGGCGTCAACAGCTTCCTGCGGGCTGGCGGCGACTCGATCGAGCACGGCACCTATCTCGACGCCGAGAGCATCGCCCTGTTCAAGAAGAACGGCGCGTATCTGATCCCCACCCTGATGGCCGGCGACTTCGTCTATCGCGTCGCCTCGGGCCCGAACAACTTTCTGACGCCGGCCCAGACCGCCAAGGCGTTGGACGCGGGTCCGAAGATGTTGGCCATGGCCCGCCGCGCCCACGAGGGCGGGGTCAAGATCGCCTTCGGCACCGACACCGGCGTCTCGGCCCACGGCGACAACGCCGGCGAGTTCGCCCTGCTGGTCAAGGCGGGCCTGACGCCGCTGGAGGCCATCCAGACCGCCACGGTCAACGCCGCCGACCACTTCTCGCTGTCCAGCGAGATCGGCAGCCTGGCGCCCGGCAAGGCGGCCGACCTGATCGCCGTGAAGGGCGACCCGCTGAAGGACGTCACCGAGCTGCGGCGCGTGACCTCGGTGATTAAGGGCGGGGTGGTCTATAAGTAAGGGGACGGGGCAAAGATGCTCCCCCGCGATGCGGGGGAGCTGTCGCGGAGCGACTGAGGGGGCTAGCGCCATCTAGGCCGAGCGAGCCCCCTCCGACCCTCTGGGCCACCTCCCCCCCGCATCGCGGGGGAGGAACTCGCTCCTACAGCCCCACCCCCGCCAACAACTCCGCCAGCGCCGCCGGGTCATCGAAGCGCGCCCGGACGGGCCAGGGCGTGACCTTGTCACGCCACGCGGGCGGCAGGCGCATCCAGTCCTTTTCCGTCGTCACCAGCCCGGCGTCATAGACCCTGGCGCGGTCGGCCAGCATCTGCAGCGTCGCCTCGTCATATTCGCCGTGGTCGGGGAAGGGCGCGAAGTCGACCAGCTGGCAGCCGGCGGCGGTCAGGGCCTTTTCCACCTTCCAGGGCTTGCCGACGCCCGCGAACCCGACCTGCGGCCCCTTCGGCACCGGAGCGGCGGCCTCCAGGCGGGCGACCAGCACGGGCATGTCGCCGAACTCCACGAGCAGATCGAAGTCGGGCTGCTCGACATCGACCGGCAGCAGCACGATCACCGCGTCGGCACGGGACAGCCCGACCTTCAGCGGCTCGCGCATCGGCCCGGCGGGGAAGACGCGGCCGTCGCCGAACGGCCATTCGCCGTCACGCGTCTCGCCGTCCACCACCACCAGGGACAGGGCCTTGCGGATGGTCGGGTTCTGGTGGCCGTCGTCCATCACGATCGCCTGGGCGCCCCAGCGCGCCGCCGCCTTGGCGCCCGCGACCCGATCGGCCGAGACCCACATCGGGAAGTCCTGAGCCAGCATCAGCGGCTCGTCGCCGACGTCCTTGGCCGTGTGGCGCGTGGCGTCGACCCGCACCGGGCCCTTCAGCCGGCCGCCATAGCCGCGTGACAGACCGTGGGCGTTGACGCCGCGCTGGGTCAGGGTCAGCAGCAGCTCTCGAACGATCGGGGTCTTGCCAGCCCCGCCCATGGTGACATTGCCGACGCAGATCACCGGCGCGCCGACGATGGACGGCGTCGTGCGGGCGATGCGCCGGCGGGTGACGTCGGCCCAGATCCACGAGAGCGGAGTCAGCAGGGCGCGGGTCAGCGGGGCGGGGCCGCCGCTCTTCACGTACCACCAGCGAGGCGTGCCGAGTTTCATTGAACCAGCTCAAGAATGCGGGACAGGCCCGCGCGCGCCTCGGCGTCGCGGGCGTCGACGTAGGCGCGGGCGCGCTCGGCGCGGGCCTTGGCGCCTTCTGGCGCGGCGAGATCGGAGACCAGGGCGTCTCGCAGCTCTTCCGGCGAGGTCATCACGACGCCCCCGGCGGCTTCCAGCCCCGCGAAGGCCGAGGTCCAGTTCTCCACGAACGGGCCGCTGATCGCCGGGCAGTCCAGCCTCGCGGCCTCCAGCGGATTATGGCCGCCGATGCCCTCGACCAGGCTGCCGGCGATGACGGCGGTCCGCGCCAGGCGGAACCACAGGCCCATCTCGCCCAGGGTGTCGGCGACGACAACGTCGGCGCTTTCGCCCGGCGCCTGGCTGCGCAGGACGGCGGAGAGACCGCGCACTCGCGCCAGGGCCAGGATCGTCGGGCCGCGCTCGACATGGCGCGGCGCCAGCACGACCGGTGGTCGGTCGGAAAGAGCGGCGATGGCGTCCAGCACGATCTCGTCCTCGCCTGGATGGGTGCTGGCGATCAGCAACGGCGGACGGAGGAAGCGCGCGCGCTCGACCGCCAGGGCCGGCTCGTCGACTGGCAGCGGCGCGGACCCGAACTTCAGGTCGGCCTCGCCCGAGACCCGGGCGCCCAGGGCCTCGAACCGCTCATGGGCGCGGGCGTCCTGGACGAGGATCAGGTCGAAACCCGACAACAGCTGGCGGGCGGCGTCGGGACGTTGGCTCCAACGCGCGAAGCTGCGGTCCGACAGCTTCGCGGAGACGAGGGCCAGGCGCGTCCCGGCGGCCTTGGCCTCCAGCAGGAGGTTCGGCCACAGCTCGCTCTCGACGAAGACGGCGAGGTCGGGCCTCCAGTGGGCGATGAAGCGACGAGCGGCGCCGGGGGCGTCGATGGGAACGTACTGGTGGATCGCGCCGGCCGGCAGGCGCCTGGCCAGCAGGGCGGCCGAGGCGGTGGTGCCGGAGGTGACCAGGACCGTCACGCCGGGACGCTCGGCGCGCAGGCGCTCGACGAGAGGCAGGATCGACAGGCTCTCGCCGACACTGGCGCCGTGCAGCCAGACCAGCGGGCCAGCGGGCCGCGCGCGCTCGCTGCGCCCCAGTCGTTCGGACAGTCGCGCCGGATCTTCCTTGCCCCGTCGGGCGCGGCGGGCCAGCACCGCGGGCGCGATCGGTTCGAGCAGGCCCGTGGCGGCCCGGTAGAGGCCCAGGGACAGGGTCACACCACGCCCCTAGACAACATCGGCTGGCGCCAGGCGGCAGGCGTGCGCCCCGTGGCTGGTCTCGACCTGGATGGTCGCGTGGCCGATGTTGAACTTGCTGGCGAGCTCCGCGCAGGCGTCGTGCAGGAACTGGTCGTGGCCCTCGTCCAGCGGCCGGACGACGTGGGCGGTCAGGGCGTTCTCGGTCGTGCTCATCGCCCAGATGTGGAGGTCGTGCACCTCCAGCACGCCCGGACGGGCGGCAAGCCAGTCGCGGACCTTGGCGGGATCGATGCCGCGCGGAGCGGCGTCCAGCGCCAGGTCCAGCGAGTCGCGCAGCAGGCCCCAGGTGCCCAGCACGATCACGGCGACGATCGCCAGGCTGACCACCGGGTCCAGCCACAGCCAGTTCGTCAGGCTCATGGCGAAGGCGGCGACCACCACGCCCGCCGACACCGCCGCGTCGGCGGCCATGTGCAGGAAAGCGCCCCGAACGTTCAGGTCCTCTTTGGAGCCCCGCATGAACATCAGGGCCGTGGCCGTGTTGATGGCGATGCCGACGGCGGCGACGATCATCACCGGGCCGGTCTCGATCGGTTGGGGATCGGCGAAGCGGCGGACGGCTTCCCAGGCGATCGCGCCGACGGCGACCAGCAGCAAGGCGGCGTTGGCCAGCGAGGCCAGGATCGTGCCCTTGCGCAGGCCATAGGTGCGGCGAAGGCTGGGTGCGCGCTTGGCCAGCACAGCCGCGCCCCAGGCCAGCAACAGGCCTAGCACGTCTGACAGATTGTGGCCGGCGTCGGCCAGCAGCGCCAGCGATCCGGTGATCAGGCCCGCCGCGGCCTCGACCACAACGAAGCCCAGGTTCAGGGTCGTGCCGACCGCGAAGGCCCGACCGAAGTCCTTTGGCGCGTGGCTGTGCCCATGGTGACCGTGGCCATGGTGATGGCCGTGACCGTGCGCGTGATCATGATCGTGGTGATCATGATCGTGGTCGTGCGCGTGTCCGGGGTGATCGTGAGCCATGGCCCTACATCCCACCAAGCATCAGCCGGATCAATCTTCGACCAAGGCTTCGGCCCGGCGGGTGACCGCCGAGAGCCGCGCGGCCCAAGCCTCGGCCAGCTGGTCGGGGTCGTCGCCGCGTCCCGCGCCGGTGGGGCCGTCCCAGACCATGGCGGCCTTGGCGAAGGGTAGGGGGATCATGGTCTGGTCCCACGAGCCCAGCCGCAGGCAGGGCTTGGCGGCGAGGCCGACGAAGATCACCGGCGCGCCGGTGACGCGGGCCAGGGACGGGGTGCCCTTCTCCATGTGCTCGGCCGGACCGCGCGGGCCGTCGGGGGTGATGGCGACGCCGCCGCCGTCCTTCACCCACTTGACCATGTCGCGGAAGGCCTGCTCGCCGTGCTTGTTCTTGGCGAGGTCCGTCTTCTTGGCCGACGAGCCGCGGATCGCCGGGAAGCCCAGCTTCTCGACCGTACGGGCGATGAACTCGCCGTCGTTCGAGCGCGAGATCAGGGCGCGCATGTCCTGGCGGCGCGCGAGGTCCTGCGGCCAGCTCAGCGGCGACATCGGGATGCGCGAGTGCCAGAAGCACAGGATCGCGCCTACGCCGGTCTCGCGGCCCTGGGCCCATACCGCTTCGGCCTGCTCGCGACCTTCCTCGGTCATGCGCAGGGTCTTGAAGACCAGCTTGGAATAGCCGGCGAAGATCGAGGACAGCAGCCAGATCACGAACGGCGAACGCAGAGGTCTCAAGCGTCACCTTCCAGGCGCGATGCGTCGGGGGTGTGATCCAGGTCCTGCGCCCTGGCCAGGCGCGCATAGAGGCCGCCGGCCTGCACGAGGTCGGCGTGCGATCCGGTCTCCACGACGCGACCCTTGTCGATCACGTAGATGCGGTCGGCGTTCTTAACGGTCGACAGGCGGTGGGCGATCAGGATGGTCGTGCGGCCGGCCATCAGCCGTTCCAGCGCCGCCTGCACCTGGGCCTCGCTCTCGGTGTCCAGCGCGCTGGTGGCTTCGTCGAGCAGCAGGATCGGGGCGTTCTTCAGGAAGGCGCGGGCGATGGCGATGCGCTGGCGCTGGCCTCCGGACAGGCGGGTGCCGGCCTCGCCGACGGGGGTGTCGTAGCCCTCGGGCAGGGCCAGGATGAAGTCGTGGGCGGCGGCCTGGCGGGCGGCGGCCTCGATCTCCAGCTGGCTGGCGCCGGGGCGGGCGTAGGCGATGTTGGCGCGGATGGTGTCGTCGAACAGGAACGGCTCCTGGGTGACCAGGGCGATCCGGTCGCGCAGGCTCGCCAGGGTCACGGTCCGCACGTCGCAGCCGTCGATCGTCACCGCTCCCCCGTTCACGTCGTAGAAGCGCGGGATCAGGTTCAGGATCGAGCTCTTGCCGCCGCCCGAGGGGCCAACCAGCGCGACGGTCTCGCCCTGGCGCGCCTCGATCGAGACGTCGGACAGGGCGGGGATGTCCGCGCCGTACGAGAAGGTGACGTGGCTGAGCGCGATGGCGCTGTCGCCGGCCGGCAACGGCTTGGCGTCGGCCGGATCGACGATGCTTGGCTCGACGTCGAGGGCGGCGAACAGGCGACGGGCGCCGGTGAAGCCCTCGCTGAACACCGTCTGCAGGTTGGCGACCTGGCGCAGCGACTGCAGGGCCATCGCCAACGCCGCCAGGAAGGCCGAGAAGTCCCCGGCGCTCATCTGGCCCATGGTGGCGCGCCAGCCGGCATAGGCCAGCACGCCCGCGGTGATCAGGGCGCCGAAGGTCTCCGTGGCCGGCGCGGCCATGGCCTTGGCGTTCGAGCCTTTCACGAGGTGTCGCTGGCGGCGCTCGATCACGGCGGCGACGCGGCCTTCCTCATAGGCCTCGCGGTTCTCCATCTTGACGATCTTGACCCCGTCCAGGCTCTCCATGATCGCGGTGGAGAGGTTGGAGGTCTCGCCCATGGCCCCCTTGGCGGCCTTGGTCGTCTTCTTCGAGAAGCGGCGGATGAACAGGCTGGAGACGGGACCGATGATCAGCACGCCGCAGGCCAGCGGCCAGTCTAGCTGGAACATGACCACGAGGGCGCCGACGACGGTCAGGAACTCGCGCGTGTAGTTGACCACGCCGCTGGTGGCCGCCTCGCGGATCAGGGTGGCGTCATAGAGCATCGACGAGACGTAGGAGCCCGAATGGGCGCCGCGCAGGCGCGCCAGGTCCGAGCGCATCAGCCGGCCGAACAGCCGCAGCTGCATGTCGCCGACGACGCCGTTGCCGATCCGGTTGATCGAGGTGGTCTGCAGGACCTGGAAGACGCCGCGGCTGACCGCGATGACGGCGATCAGCAGCGGGATGCGCCACAGCGCGCCCGGCTGGGGATGCGAGATCAGATGATCGACCGCCGGCTTCAGCACATAGGCGAGCGCCGCGCTCAATCCCGCGACCGCGACCGCGCAGAGCAAGGCCGCGGCCAGGCTGTTGCGGCGGGGCTGCAAGTACTCGCGCCAGATCCGCGCGGCGAGGGCGCGGTTCGAAAGCTGCGGAGAGTCCTGGGCGGTCATGCGGGAGGGGTCGGATGTCGCGCGGGGGCTGTCAATGACTTCGCGGACGCACTGCCCGCGAAAAGCGACGCCATCGGGGCCAGTTTTGCCTTTCCGGACGCTCTATCCTACTTAGATCGCGAAATTCGCAAGGATCGTTCCCGCTTGGCTAAGTTCGACCTCACCACGCCCTGGGGCCGGTTCAAGACCTATCTCCACTACCTGTGGAACGACCACGCCTACCTGCGCCTCGGCTTTTCCAACGCCCACTGGATCAGCCCCGAGATGGTCCGCGCCAACCAGCCCTGGCCGTTCCAGCTGGCCTGGTGGAAGAAGCAGGGGATCAAGACGATCGTGAACCTGCGCGGCGGCTTCGACGGCAGCTTCTACGCGCTGGAGAAGGACGCCTGCCAGCGCCTGGGCCTGAACTTCGTCGACTTCACGATCACCTCGCGCGAGGTCCCGATCCGCGAGCGGGTGCGGGGCGCGAAGGAGCTGTTCGAGACGATCGAATATCCGGCCCTGATGCACTGCAAGTCCGGCGCGGACCGGGCTGGGATCATGAGCGTCTTTTACGCCCACTACCGCCTGGGCCAGCCGATCCGCGAGGCGATGAAGCAGCTGGGCCCGCGCTACCTGCACATCAAGCACGGCAACACCGGCGTGCTGGACTATGTGTTCGAGCAGTACCTGGAAGTCGGCGAGCCCAAGGGGCTGAGCTTCAGCGAATGGGTCGAGAGCGAGGACTACGACCCGGTCGCGATGAAGAAGACCTTCCGCGCCGGCATGCTGGGGAAGGTGCTGACGGATAGGATTTTGAGAAGAGAGTGAGCCTTCTCCCCTTGTGGGAGAAGGCGGCCGCGAAGCGGCCGGATGAGGGGTTGAACACCCTACCCGAACAAGCTTGCGCGACCCCTCATCCGTCATCCTGCGGATGACACCTTCTCCCGCAAGGGGAGAAGGGAGGCATTTAGCCCTCGCTCGGATCCAGCAGCTTGTGGGCGTGGATGATGAAGTAACGGGCGTGGGCGTTGTCGACGGTGGCTTGGGCCTTGGCCTTCCAGGCCTTGTGGGCCTCGTCGTAGTTCGGATAGGCGCCGACGAACTCGACCTTCGACAGGTCGCGGAATTCAGTGCCGGCGACGTCCTTCAGTTCACCGCCGATGACGATATGAAGAAGCTGCTTATCGGGCATTTGGAGCAAGTTCCTGCGAGGAATTGGTTTTATGGCAGCTCGATATGCCCGACGCGGTTAAGGATCAATGGCGCTAGCGCCTGATTGGCGCAAACCAGGCTCGGAACCTGCGGAACGGGACGATTATAGGCGAAGTCCCGCCCTTTATGGTCGCTAAGCGTGGCGCCCGCGCGACGGACGATCAGGTCGGCGGCCGCCAGGTCCCACTCGCTCTTGGGCGACAGGGCCACGGCGGCGTCGAAGGCGCCGGACGCGACCAAGCACATGCGATAGGCGATCGAGTTGCGGCTTTCGATGCGCATCTCCGGCCACGGCTCGCGCCAGGCGGGGTGGGCGAACATCTTGGCGTCGCCCAGCATGGCCGCGCCGAACAGCTGGTCGGTGGCGCTGGGCGCGATCGGCGCGCCGTTGAGGGTGGCCGGGCCCTGCAGCGTGGCCGCGTAGGTCTCGGACAGCGCCGGCGCGTGAACCACCCCGGCGATGGGCCGGCCGTCCTCGACCACGGCGATCGAGACCGCGAACCAGGGCTTGTTCTTCATGAAGGCGACCGTGCCGTCGATCGGGTCGACGACGAACTGGCGTCGGGTGGCTAGGCGCGCCTGATCGTCGGCGGTCTCCTCCGAGAGCCAGCCATAGTCCGGCCGCGCTGACTTCAGTTCCAGCTTCAGCAGGGTGTCGACGGCCAGGTCGGCGTCGGTGACCGGCGAGCCGCCCGCCTTGGACCAGATCTTCAAGCCGCTTTCCCGCGCCGAGAGCGCCAGCGCTCCGGCCTTCAGGGCGGCCTCGAGGATCAGGTCCAGGTCGCTCATTTGCCCGCGATCGCCAGGGCGTCGACCAGCAGCGACGGACTGTTGCTGGCGCCGCGCAGCTCCAGGTCCGAGCCCGGGACGAGGCGGGCGTAGATGTCGATCAGGTTGCCGGCCACGGTGATCTCGGTCACCGGCCCGGTGCTCTCGCCGTTCTCGAACCAGTAGCCCGAGCAGCCGACCGACCAGTCGCCGGTGTTGCCGTTCAGCGAGGGGCCGAACATCGAGGTGACGACGAGGCCCGTCCCCGCGTCCTTCATCAGGCCGTTGAGGTCCTTCTCGCCTGGCTGGAGCGTCAGGTTGTGGGTCGACACGCCGGAGGGGCCGGCGAGGCCGCGCGAGGCGTGGCCGGTGGTGACGAGGCCCAGCTGCTTGGCCGAGCTGGTGTTCAGCAGCCAGGTGGTCAGCACGCCGTCGTCGATCAGGGCGCGGGCCTGCGTCGCCACGCCTTCGTCGTCGAACGGCGCCGAGCCTAGGCCGCGCACCCGGTGCGGGTCCTCCAGCAGGTGGACGCCGCGCGCGAAGATCTGTTCGCCCAGCTTGTCCTTCAGGAACGAGGTGCCCCGCGCGATGGACGGGCCCGAGATCGCGCCCAGCAGCGGGCCGATCAGGCTCATCGCCAGGCGGTTCTCGAAGATCACCGGGGCGGTGGTCGAGGCGATCTTGCGCGGGTTGAGGCGCGCCACGGCCTGGCGGCCGGCCTCCATGCCGATGTCGCCAGCGGCGGGCAGGTCGCCGAAATGACGGGTCGAGCGACCTTCGCCGCCACGCTCCATGCCCGCGCCTTCGCCGGCGATGGCCGAGGCCGAGATCGAGTGGCCGGTGGCCGCGTGGCTGGCGTGGAAGCCCTCGCTGGTGACCATCGCCCAGCGCGACGACGACCAGGCGGCCGAGCCGCCGTCGGAATTGGTCACGCCCTTGACCGCGCGCGCATGCTCCTCGGCCGTGCGGGCCTGGGTCTCGAGCGTCTCGGCCGACGGCTCGTAGGGATCGATCAGGTCGAGTTCGGGATAGGGCGCGCGGGCCAGGCGGTCCTGCGGCGCCAGGCTGGCGTAGGGATCCTCGGGCGCCAGGCGGGCCATGGCGACGGCGCGCTCGACCAGCTTGCCGCGCGCCTCGGCCGAGATGTCGGAGCCGGAGACCGTGGCGCTGCGCTGGCCGATGAAGACGCGCAGGCCCAGGTCCCGGGCCTCCTCGCGCTCGACTTCTTCCAGGTCGCCCAGGCGGACGCTGACGGAGAGCGACTGGCGCTCGGCGAAGACAGCCTCGGCCGCGTCGGCCCCGGCCTTGCGCGCGGCCGCGACCACGTCATGCAGCAGGTTTTCGTCCATGGGGTCTTATGGACGACGCGCAGGGGCCGGGGCAAGCGGCGAGGGGGCTAGGCGATCGCCGAAATCAGCAGCGCCACGCCGGCGAAGATGTAGGCCAGCCAGGTGGCGATCATGCCGGCCGCGCGGGGGATCGAGACGCCGCCGCTGTTGGAGAGGCCGATGGCGTGGGTCACGCGGCCGGCGAACAGCAGGAAGCCGATGACGTGGATGGTCAGGCTCGAAGCGCCGGCGACGGCCAGGACGGCCAGCGCCGCGATGCCGGTGGGCACATATTCGGTCGCGTTGCCGAAGGCGCGGATGGCGCGCGCCAGTTCCGGAATGGCTTCGTCGCCCAGGGCCACCTTGTGCTTCTGCCGCAAGCGCACCACCAGCACCGACAGGATCAGCAGGAGGAAGAGGTGCAGGCCGGCCCAGAGGGCGGCCGCGTGGCCGGAAACGATCGTATCCATGACTCAAAGAACCCTATGACGCCGCCCGCCCCCGAGCGGCCGGCCATATGAGACCTTCCGCCGGGGATCGGCAACCCGGTGCTAGTTCGCGAGCTCGCGGGCGATCGGATAGAGCAGGTGGTGGTCGTCGTAGAACGGCGTGCGCTTGTAGAACCAGGCGAGACGCGCGTCGGGATCGGCGGCGAACTTCGGTTCGGCCGCCAGCTTGGCCTCGAACTCGGCCTTCAGCTTGGGATCGGCCGCCAGCATCCTCTCGGCCAGCGGCGCGATGGCGTAGGGCTCGATATATTCGACGCGGCTCAGCACCTCGGGGACCATGCCCCAGGCGAAGACGCTCTCGTTCGACTGCGGCTCGAGCAAGAGGACGACCAGGTCGCCCAGCGGCTGGTCGGTCGGCACGCGGACCGAGCCCTTCGGGAAGACCCAGTCGCGGGTCTCGGTCGTGACCTTGTCGACGCTGATTTGCACTTGGCCTTCATTGGCGCGCGTGGCGATCTTGGGATCGAGCAGGCGGATCATCTCGACCTTGACCGTCTTGTCGGCGGGCAGGGTCTCCAGCGTCACGCCGTGCAGCTTCAGGCGCTCGATGATGTCGGCGCGATAGCTGGGGACGTAGTAGGCGACCGGGCGCTTCAGGGTCAGCGAGGGTTTGGAGCCGTAGAACGGCACGTTCCAGATCTCGGGGTCGGCCTCGCCCAGCCAGCGCACTTCCTTCCGGCCCGAGGCGGGGCTGTCGTAGTACTCGTATTTGATGCCCTTGAAGGCGCGCGTGTAGGCGGGCTTGTCGTCGGACACGAAGTTGGCCGGGATCTCGGCCGGGCGCAGGGCGCTGTCGGCGGCGATGGCGGTCCGCAGGTCGCCGCCCTTGTCGGCCAGCAGCTTCATCGCCGTCTCGATGAACACATAGGTCCCGAGCACCCGCTGGGCGTGGGGCTTGAGGCTATGGTTCTCGATCAGGATGGTCGGGACGTGGGCGGCCGCGCCCCAGCCGTTCGAGAACCGCTCGCCCAGACCGCCGTCCGAGAAGCCGGCCTTGGGATTGTGCTCGTCGACGCCGAACACCAGCTCGCCAGGGATGTGGCCCTCGGCCTCCAGGCTCTTGTTCATGACGGGCTTCAGCACCCCGTCCAGCCACTGGGCGATGGCCGGCGAGCGGTTCCAGACGCCGTTCTCGCCGTTGAAGCCGTAGGTGACGTCGTACTGGTAGTCCATGCCGTCGGTCACGTGGACGTCGACATAGAGATCGGCCTTGTACTTGGCCTGCAGGCGCTTCAGCGCCTGCATCTCCGGCTGGTCCAGCTTCATGAAGTCGCGGTTCAGATTCTGGTTGGTCGCGGTGTTGCGCCAGCCCTGGATGCGCGGCCCGCGCTGGTTCGGACGGGAGTAGGGTCCCGAACGCTCGTGGCCGTCGACCGACAGGATCGGGATCAGGACCAGGTTGACCTTGTCCAGCAGCCCGTCCTTGCCGTGGAAGGCCATGTCCCGCAGCAGCATCATGCCGGCGTCCTTGCCGTCGATCTCGCCGGGATGGATGCCCGCCTGGACCAGCAGCAGCGGCTTCTTGGGATCCAGCTTGTCGCCGTCCTTGCTGGCGATCACCGCGAAGATCGCCCGGCCCTGCGGCGAGACGCCGAAGTCCTCGACACGGATCAACTTAGACGCCTTGTCGAGCTTGTCGAACCAGGCGCGGGTGTCGGCGTAGGTCGGCGAGAAATTATGCTCGGCGTCGGCCTCGAAGGCCGTCACCCATGGATCGGCCTTGTCGCGGATCAGGGCCTGGCTGGCGCCCTGCCAATGCGGGGCGGGCGGCAGGAAGGGCTGATCCCAGGGCGCCTTGTTGGCGGATGTTTGCGACATGGCGGGGGCTCCGAAGGCAAGCAGTGCGGAGGCGATCAGGAACGAGTGGCGCATGGCCGACCTCGTCGCGCCTCTGAGGTTGTAAGGCAAGGGCTCAGCCGCCGATCAGAGACCAGCCGCCACGGCTGACCATTAAGGCGGCCGAACGGACGACATGCCAGCTCTGATAGAGCACGAGGACCGCCAGGAGGACGGTGACGAGCCAGCGGGATCGCGCCAGCGCCGCGACGGTGGTGAGGATCAGGAACAAGGGTGTGCCGATCCAGAACGCGAGGCCCAGCTTCAGACGGGCGAATTCGCCGTTCAGGTTGATCAGGAACACGAAGAACAGCGCGACGATGAGGTTGGCCGTCATCACGCTCAATAGCACCAGCTTGCGATTGGACCAGAAGTGGTCGTCGAGGCTGTCGCCTTCCTTGAGCTCGCGCGGAAAGACCTGGGTGGCGGCCACGTAGAAGATGCTGGCGACCACGAGACCCAGGATCAGAAGAGCGTAGCTATAAGGCGCCGGGCGGAAGATCACCCAGGCCTGGTTCCAGAAACTGGCGATGTCGATGGCCACGAACAGCGCCAGCAACGGCGTCAGCAATCCAAACCGCACCGCGCGCCGCTCATGCAGCGTCCGGGCGAAGCCGCCGACCAATTCGGCGACCGAGAAGCCCAGCAGCAGACCATAGAAACTGAAGAAGAACTCGAATGCGTCCACGGAAGCCCCCGCTTGGCCGACTCAGATCACTTCCAGATCGGCGTCCCGTCGCCGGATAAGCCCAGCCGCGACCACTTCTCGCTGACCGCGTCGACCACGGCTTGGTCCATGCGGATCTCCTCGCCCCACTCGCGCTTGGTCTCGGGCGGCCACTTGTCGGTGGCGTCGAGGCCGATCTTGGAGCCAAGGCCGCTCTCGGGGCTGGCGAAGTCGAGGTAGTCGATCGGGGTGTGCTCGATCACCGTGATGTCCCGCGCCGGGTCCATCTTGGTGCTGATCGCCCACATCACGTCCTTCCAGTCGCGGGCGTTGATGTCGTGGTCCACGACGATCACCCACTTGGTGTACATGAACTGCCGCAGATAGCTCCAGACGCCCAGCATCACGCGCTTGGCGTGGCCGGGATAGGCCTTCTTCATCGACACCACGGCGATGCGGTAGCTGCAGCCCTCGGGCGGCAGCCAGAAGTCGACGATCTCGGGGAACTGCTGGCGGATCAGCGGGATGAACACCTCGTTCAGCGCCTCGCCCAGCACGCTGGGCTCGTCCGGCGGACGGCCCGTGAAGGTCGTCAGATAGATCGGGTCCTTGCGCATGGTGATCGCCGTCACCTGGAAGACCGGGAACTTCTCGACGCTGTTGTAGTAGCCGGTGTGGTCGCCGTAGGGGCCTTCGTCGGCGAACTCATCGAGCAAGACGTGGCCCTCGATGACGATCTCGGCGTGGGCCGGGACCATCAGCGGCACGGTCTTGGCCGGGACGAGGTCGACCTTGGCCCCGCGCAGTAGGCCGGCGAACTGGTATTCCGACAGGGTGTCGGGCACCGGCGTCACGGCGGCCAGGATCGTGCCCGGATCCGCGCCCAGGACGGCGCAGGCGGGCAGGGGCTCCTTGTTGCCCGCCTTCTTGTGGCGGGCGTAGTGCTGGGCCCCGCCGCGGTGGGCCAGCCAGCGCATGATGCACTTATCCTTGCCCAGCACCTGCATGCGGTAGATGCCGAGGTTGAAGTCGTCCTCGCGGTCCTTGCCGGGACCCTTGGTCACCACCAGCGGCCAGGTGATCAGCGGCGCCGGTTCGCCCGGCCAGCAGGTCTGGACCGGGAGCTTTGTCAGGTCGATCTGGTCGCCGGTCAGGACGACCTCCTGCACGGGGGCCTTCTTCACCGCGCCCGGCCGCATGCTCATGACCGTCTTGGCGAGCGGCAGCATGTCGAGGGCGTCCTTGATCCCCTTGGGCGGCTGCGGCTGGCGCAGGAAGGCCAGGAGCTCGCCGACCTCGCGCAGTTCGCCCGCCGTCTCACGCGGTTCGCCGCCGAGCGTGACGCCCATCGCCACGCGCTTGACCGTGCCGAACAGGTTGGCGAGCGCCGGCATGTCCGAGCGCGAGCCGTCGGGCAGCAGGACGTGCTCGAACAGCACCGCCGGACCGCCGGTCGCCAGCAGGCGCGTCTGGATCTCGGTCATCTCCAGCACGCTGGAGACCGGCTCCTTGACCCGGACCAGCTCGCCCTTGGCCTCCAGTACGTCGATGAATTCGCGGAGGGATCGGTAGGCCATGGGGACTCCTGAGAACGGGCGGAACCTAGACCGGGTGTGCGGAGAACTGAATCGGTTTTTGCCCCTTCAAACCCGACTTCCCCGGCGAATGCCGGGGCCCAGATTCATCCGGAGCGTTTTGGGCTGATGCGCTCGACCGCCCGGCCCGATCATCCGAGGACGAGGGTTCGATCTGGGCCCCGGCATTCGCCGGGGAGGTCGGATAGGGTTAGGCCGAAACCGCGAGGTCGTCGGCGTGGATCATCGGACCCTCGGTGAAACCGAGCTCGGCCTCGATGGCGTCCGAGCGCAGGCCCGCGATGCGCTGGGCGTCGGCGCTGTCGTAGCGGACGATGCCGCGCGCGACCTCGCGGCCGGTCTCGTCGCGGACGCGAACGGCGTCGCCCTTGTCGAACGGGCCCTCGATGGCGCGGACGCCCGCTGACAGCAGGCTCTTTCCGGCCTCCAGCGCCTTGGCGGCGCCGGCGTCGACCGTGACCCAGCCTTGCGGCGCCAGGGAGCCGGCGATCCAGGCCTTGTAGGCGGCGGCGGGCGAGGCGCCGGCCTCGATCAGCGTCGCCTTCTCGCCGTCGGCGATGGCGGCCAGCGGGCGCGGGCGCGAGCCCAGGGTGATCAGGGTGGCGCAGCCGGCGGCGCGCGCGATGCGGGCGGCGGCGATCTTGGTCGCCATGCCGCCGGTGCCGACCCCGGCGGCGGCGTTGGCCCCCTCGGCCATGCCGGCGATCTCGGCGGTGATCTCCGAGACCAGCGGGATGTGCTGGGCCTTGGGATTCTTGCGCGGGTCGGCGGTGTAGAGACCATCGATGTCCGACAGCAGCACGAGCAGGTCCGCGCCGGCCATCTGGGCCACGCGCGCGGCCAGGCGGTCGTTGTCGCCGTAGCGGATTTCCTCGGTGACGACGGTGTCGTTCTCGTTGACCACGGGCACGACGCCCAGGCCCATCAGGGTCTCGGTCGTGGCCCGGGCGTTCAGCCAGCGGCGGCGGGTCTCGGTGTCGTCGCGAGTCAGCAGGATCTGGGCGACGCCCAGGCCGTGGGGCTCGAAGGCCTCCTCCCAGGCCCGCATCAGCAGCGACTGGCCGGCGGCGGCCGCGGCCTGCTTCTCGGGCAAGGTCGCCTTGCGGCCGGTCAGGCCCAGGCGACGGCGGCCATACGGGCCGATGCGCCGGATGCCTGCGTGCCCGTGCTGGAGCAGGCGCGGGCCGCTGTCGCCGGCGACACGATCGGCCTCGTGCACGACGGCCACGCGGTCGACCTGCCGGCCGCGCCGTTTTCCGATGGCGCAGCAGCATCTTTTAGCGACTCACTGGGCGTAACCGGCAAGGGGACGGCAAGCGCTTCGTCTCGCGCCTCGGCAATCAATACGTCGCGCCGGCGTGGTTCGTCGAAGGCCTGCCCGACTTCCCGCTCGACGGCGAGCTGTTCGCGGGGCGGCTGCCGCTCGCCGGGGCCGGCCAGGACACCGTGAGCTGCGCAGAGAACCACGAGGAGTGGCTGGAGGCGGCGGACGGAACGCTACGTCTGCTCGACACCTTGCGCACCCCCTATTTCGACCTCGACGGCGTGCAGCTCGGCGAGATCCGCGTCAGCCGGGACTTCACCGAACGGCGCCGGGTGCGCGAGCAGATCGCCGAGCGCGAACGCCGCCTGATGCTCGCACTCGAAGGTGCCGAGCTCGGTTTTTGGGACTGGGACGTGCCGAG
>NZ_CALCDX010000001.1 GCF_937900395.1 uncultured Caulobacter sp. | reverse complement strand
ACTCGTCCGGCCAGCACCTCCTGGCGCTGATCAACGACATCCTCGACATGTCGAAAATCGAGGCCGGCAAGATGAACCTGAAGTTCGAGCCGATGCATGTCGAGGACGTCGCCGAGGACGCCGTCCGCCTGGTGCGCAACCGCGCCGAGGCCGCCGGCCTGAACCTCAGCATCGACTTCCCGCCCCTGCCCGAGATCGAGGCCGACTACCGCGCCATCAAGCAGGTGCTGCTCAACCTACTGTCCAACGCCATCAAGTTCACGCCGCGCGCCGGCAGCGTCACCCTGCGGGCCGAGGTGCGTCGCGATCCGTTCGGGGACATGGTCCGGGTGTCGGTCTCCGACACCGGCATCGGCATCGCCAAGGAGGACCTGGCGCGCTTGGCTCGCCCGTTCGAGCAGGTCGAAAGCCAGTTCTCCAAGACCACCCAGGGCACCGGGCTTGGCTTGGCCCTGACCAAGTCGCTGATCAGCATGCACGACGGCGTGCTGGACATGGAGTCCACGCCGGGCGAAGGCACCACGGTCAGCTTTGCCCTGCCCATCCGTCAAAGCGAGCACGGGTTCGCCCGAGACTTCGCGGCGGCCTAGGCCGCTGAGGCCTTTTCGGACTTGGGTGAAAGAAAGCCAAAAGCGGCCGCAGCGGTTAGGGCTCCGAACGCCACGGCGACCGGCCCCGCGAACATCAAGGTCAGGGCAAAGCCCATGGTCGCCAAAGTGCTAGGCAACACCTTGGCGATCAACGGGCAGGCGATCAGGAGGGCGCTATAGCCCAGCCCAGCGACCAACGCCCTGCCGCGCCAGGATTGGACCGCCGCGCGCGCCATAAGCAACTCTGCCAGCGCGCCAAAGCCGGCCAACAGCAGAAGAAAGGTTGGGGCGCCCACGATGAGCAGGATACCCCAACCTGCGCCCGATCCATCGCCAGGATCGGGCGCCGTCCTGGCCATTTCAGGAGACACCAGAGACAACGGGAACAGCTTCAGCACCGTTGGGAACGCGACCAGCAAGGCCCCGCCCACCAGACCGCCACCGACTACGCCCCGCCAAACCGGCGACAGTTCATCGCGCACCTGATGCTCCATCCACTCAGATCGTCAGCCGCATCCGCAAGAACACGACTGCCCGCCGGTGATCTCGTTGCCTGCTTTGACGTAGTTCTTGATGCTGTGGGCGACAACGTCGCGCAAGCGTCGCTCCAACTCGGAAAGATGGGAAGCTGGGCGGCCTTCGCCGACCGCTATCTCGAAATCATGAACTACTCGATGGACCTAACGTCGCGGATGACCGACGCGGGCCTCCTCGGTCAAGCGGCGCCCGCGACGGGCCTTGCAAGGAAAGAAGCATGACGCGTCGACTGTCGCTGGCCCTCGTCATGCTCGCAGTGTTCCAGGCGGCGCCCATCGAGGCGCGAGAAACGAAAGGGAAATGGTCGTCCTGACCCTTCCTGCGGGCTTCCATCTCGCGGCTTCTTCAAGCACCACCACAACCAGCGTCCGCGAATTCGTGCCCGCCGGAGAGCCCCCCCGACGCCTGGACCCAAGTGCTGACTGAGCAGGTCGTTTACGGGGTTAAGTCGATCGATCCGGACACGTTGCCCAACACCATATCCGCGGGCTGGCGCGCCGCCTGTCCTGGCGGAGAGGCTCGGAAAATCCATCAGGGGCTTGAAGGCGCCTATCCGGTCTCGATCTGGATGTTTCTGTGTCCGAGAAATCCCGCCATCCGCGCGCCGGAGAACATGTGGATGAAGATCATCAGCGGACAGGACAACCTATACGCCGTGCAACTGGCTCATCGACGCGACGCCCGATATCGTGATGGCGACCATGAAGGTCTTGAGATCCGTCACCGTGTGCGACGACCGAAAAACACCTGGTGGCTGCGCCCCCGGCAAGCCACCAAATCGGAAGCAGGAATTCTGAAATATTACTTTTGGTTCATAAGCTTAATTCGACGTCATGACTCAGTCGTAACGGGTGTTCCCGGCTCGCCACGACTACACCACTCTTCAACAGACCGCCGCCGGCGGCCACATCAAAGAAGAGGGAACCAGTCATGAGCAAGCTTGTTAGCCGCGTCGCCGCCATTGCCGCCCTGGCCCTGGCCGCCACCCCGATCATCGGCCTGACCGCCGCCCACGCCGCCGAAAGCCCAGCGCCCGTCGCGCGTATCCCGGTTGGCGACCTGACGCTGTCTGACCCCGCCGACGCCCGCCAGTTCGCCCGCCGCATCGATCTGGCCGCCCGCGAAGTCTGCGACTCCTACGGCAACAAGGCCATCGCCGCCCGCGCCTGCGTGGCCGACTTCAAGAGCGAAGTGAAGGATGCGCTGTCGGAAAAGCAGATCGCTGATCTGCGCACGGCCAACCGCGCCGGCGCCAAGATTACCCTGGCCGCCTACTAGGCTCGGCGCATCCACGCCGCCACCGCCCAGGCATGGGCGTCGTGGCGCAGGGCGACCACGGCGTCGCGCGGGTCCAGCCAGACCAGCGCGTGGTCGTCCTCGACCTTCAAGGCCGGGTCGTCGCCCAGCAGTTTGACGACGTAGACGCCGCCGTGATTACGGACCGGCTGACCGTCCGACTTCAGGAAGTGCTGCGAGACGGTCTCGATCAGGCGAACGGCCTCGACGACCAGACCTGTCTCTTCGCCAAACTCACGCGCGACGGCCTGTTCTTCGGTCTCGTCGCCGTCCACCGCCCCGCCTGGCAGGTCGAAGTACGGCGCCTTGCCGGGCTTGGTGACCTGAGCCAGAGCGATCTGGCCCAGCGCGTTCTCAGCCACGCCGAACGCCGCCCGGCGGTCGAAATAGGTCAGCCCGGCGACGGGCGAGCCGAAGCTCAACAAGCGCCTAGTCCTTGCCGTAGAGGTCGAACCACGGATCGGCCTTGCCGGCCTCGACATCCGCCACGCTGATCTCCGGACGGTAGCCGATCTTGCCGTTGGCGCTTTCGCGCCAGGCGTCGACGACGAGATCACGCAAAGCGGTCGCTCCCGCTGCGACGCGCGCCCGGACAAAGGCTTGGGCGCGGGGGTCGGTTTCGACCATGCCGCCCGCCTTCTCCAGCTGATACAGAGGTTCGACCTGTTTCCAGGTGTCGGTCAGGTAGCCCACCACACGCGTCTCGATCGAGCAGTCACAGGCCTTGTAGTCGGGCACCAGCGCCTTGATCGACGCCTGATCCGCCAGAGCCTGGGTCAACGGCCCCTCGAACTGGAAGTGGATCGAGCGAGACTGGGTGTAACCATTGGGGTTCGGATAGTCGCCCCAGCCATTGTAGTGCACCGACAGGTGCAGCGGCTGGCTGCCGTCGCCGACATAGTGCGCCCAGACGCCGAGGTCGCGCAGCAGCAGGTCCTCGCGACGCTTCAGGTCGGCCTTGTAGTAGGCCAGACGGGTCGGGTCCTTCTCGCGCTTCACCACGGCCGAGAGGACGCGCCAGTACGTGAAGTCTTTCACCAGCTGCTGATAGCCGTCGATGATCGCATAGGGCAGATAGCCGGCCTGCCAGCTATCGACGCCGGCGGCCCGGAGGGCTTTCTCATATTCGGCGCGGGTTGGCGGCAGGGTCGCCACCGTGAAGGCCGGACCGCCGTACATGCGCCCCTGATCATCGACGTCCAGGAAGTGCGCGGAGTCGCGGTCATGATCATGGATCTTGCCCGAGCCCTTCCAGCGATCCGGCTCACGCGCGTACTCGCCGATCGCCGCCACGGCTTGCGGCGTCCGCAGGAACGCCGGCACGTCGGCCGGCAGGGTCGAGGCGGCGACGACGCCGACGACGCGGTGGCCCGAAGCGCCCCAGGCGAGCGCCGATTGCGCCGGCGCGGATGCCGCGGCGGCCAGGGCGAGGACTTTCAGGCTGGTCGACAGACGCAAGATGGAACTCCGACGATCAAATAATGCCGAGCGCGGCTTCGGTGCGGCCCACCCAGGCCTTCACGGCCGGATAGAGCGCAAGGTCGAAACCGCCTTCGTGCGCCACGCGGGTGTAAGCCACCAAGGCGACGTCCGCTAGGGTGACCTGCTCGCCGACCAGGAATGGCGTCTGTCGCAGCTGGGTTTCGAGGCGCGCGAGGGCCTGGGCGCCCCGCTCCACGAGACGTTGCTCGAGCTCTTCGCGCGGCTTGCCCAGGTACAGCATTTGGAAGCGCGCCACGGCGACATAGGGCTCGTGGCTGTACTGCTCCCAGAACATCCATTCCAGCATCTTGGCGCGCGCGAAGGCGTCGCCGGGGATCAGCGCCGAGCCCTCGGCCAGGTACAGGATGATCGCGTTGGACTGCGACAGCGGGCGTCCGTCGTCCAGGACGATCAGCGGGACCTGGCCGGCCGGGTTCATCGCCAGGAACGCCGGCGTCCGCGTCTCGCCCGTGAGCACGCTGGTCTCGATCCACTCGAACGGCAGGCGAAGGTGCTCGGCGACCCACTTCACCTTGAGGCAGTTACCCGAAATCGAGTCGCCGTAAATCCGCATCACCGCCAGGTTCCCTCTGCGAAGCTTCCGATCAGGCAAAAATCAGCAGGAAAGGGCCAAGTTTCAACCCTCTGAATCTATGCCTGTTTTTCGCCCATCACGCGAAGCGCTACCCGTCATGGGCGGGGTTAAGGGTTGTCACAGCGCCGTGATCGGACTATCCAGACGCCGCCCGACAGACACGCCGATAAGAGGTTTCCCTCGATGCGACGCAAGCTCGCCGGAATTTTGGCCACCGCGGTCATCTCCGCATTCGCCGCTCCCGCCCTCGCCCACGCCGCTCCGGACCAGGACTCCGCGTCCGCCGCGACGCCGCGCGTCGACCCGCTGGGCGAGCTGATCAGCACCGCCCTCGGCGGCGGCGCCCTGCCCGGTTCGGTCGAGTACAAGATGCGGGCGACGATGTACCACGCCGGCGCCAAGGGCATCCGGGCGTTCGACTCGCTGGGCTGCAAGGTCGCGGCCATGCGCACTGTCGCCGTGGATCCCAAGGTGATCCCGCGCCGCACGGTCATCTTCATCAAGGAAACCGTCGGCCTGCCCATGCCGGATGGCGGCAAGCACGACGGCTACTGGTACGCCTCCGACATCGGCGGGGCGATCAAGGGCCTGAAGCTCGACCTGTTCAGCGGCTTCGGCGCCGCGTCGATGAAGACCCTGCGCGGCATCGACCTGTCCAGCCTGTCGGTCAGCAAGGTCGGCGAGTTCAAGGGCTGCCCTCCTCAGTAGCATTTGAGGTCCGCCATGGTGACGCGGACTGGAATTGATCTCCAAACTCGGCTTGGATCGCGCCCTCGCGCGTGAAGCGATTTGGGGGTGATCATGCGATATCTGTCGGTCAGCGTTCTGGCCCTGGCCTTGAGCGCCGCGCTCGCCACGACGCCGGCGCGCGCCGCTGACGGCCTGCCCCGCCTGAAGAGCCGCGCGGCGGCGGTGTCGATCACGCGCGACGACTGGGGCATCGCCCACATCCACGGCAAGACAGACGCCGACGCCGTGTTCGGCATGGCCTATGCCCAGGCCGAAGACGACTTCAACCGTGTCGAGACCAACTTCATGACCGCCCTTGGCCGCACGGCCGAGGCGGAGGGCGAAAAGGCGATCTGGGCGGATCTGCGCCAGAAGCTGTTCATCGACCCGGCCGTGCTGAAGGCCGACTACGCCAAGAGCCCGGCCTGGCTGAAGGCGCTGATGAACGGCTGGGCCGACGGCCTCAACTACTATCTCGCCACCCATCCGGACGTGGAGCCGAAGGTCATCAAGCGCTTCGAGCCCTGGATGGCGCTCAGCTTCTCGGAAGGCAGCATCGGCGGCGACATCGAGCGCGTGACCCTGACCCAGCTCGAGAGCTTCTACGGCAAGCGCCAACTGGCCATGACGGCCGACGAAAAGGGCCTGCTGTTCAAGGAGCCGAAGGGCTCCAACGGGATCGCCATCGCGCCGAAGAACACGCTGGAAGGTCACGCCATGCTGCTGATCAACCCGCACACCAGCTTCTTCTTCCGCTCGGAGATGCAGGTCTCCAGCGACCAAGGCCTCAACGCCTATGGCGCGACGACCTGGGGCCAGTTCTTCATCTACCAGGGCTTCAACGCCAAGGCCGGCTGGATGCACACCTCCAGCGGCGTCGACGTCGTCGATGAGTTCGCCGAGACGATCGTCGAGAAGGACGGAAAGCGCTTCTACAAGTACGGCCAGGAACTGCGGCCGCTGAAGACCGAGGTCATCGCCGTCCCCTACCGCGCCGCCGACGGATCGATGGCCGAAAGGCGCTTCACGATCTTCAAGACCCACCGCGGCCCGATCGTGCGCGAAGCCGACGGCAAGTGGATCAGCATCGCCCTGATGAACAAGCCGGTGGAGGCCCTGCAGCAGTCGTTCCTGCGCACCAAGGCCACGGACTTCAAAAGCTTCATGAAGGTGGCCGAGCTCAAGGCCAATTCGTCGAACAACACCCTGTTCGCCGACAGCAAGGGCGAGATCGCCTATCTGCACCCGCAGTTCATACCGATCCGCGACGACCGCTTCGACTATACGAAGCCCGTGGACGGGTCCGATCCCGCGACCGATTGGAAGGGTCTGACGCCGCTCGAGAAGACGCCTCAGGCGGTGAACCCGCCCACCGGCTGGGTCTTCAACACCAACAACTGGCCCTGGACCGCGGCGGGGCCCTATAGCCCCAAGAAGGCGGACTTCCCGAAATACATGGACACCTTCGGCGAGAACCCGCGCGGCCTCCACGCCGAGCTGGTGCTCAAGGACGTCAAGAACCTCACCCTGGGCGGCCTGATCGAGAAGGCCTACGACCCGTACCTGACCGCCTTCGCCCGGCTGATCCCGACGCTGGAATCGGCCTATGCCGCCACGCCCGACGGCGATCCGCTGAAGGCCAAGGTCGCCGAGCAGGTCGCGGCGCTGAGCGCCTGGGACCGCAAGTGGTCCGCCCGCTCGACCGAGACCTCGTTGGCGGTGTTCTGGGGAGAAGCGATGTGGGCCAAGGCCGCGCCGGCGGCCAAGGCGCAAGGCCTCAACACCTATGACCACATGGCCGACAAGCTGACCCCGGCGGAGAAGCTCGCCGCCCTGGCCGAGGCCTCCGACCGCCTGACGGCCGATTTCGGCTCCTGGAAGACCCCTTGGGGCGAGATCAACCGCTTCCAGCGCAATGACGGGTCGATCGTCCAGACCTTCGATGACGCCAAGCCCAGCATCCCCGTGCCGTTCACCTCGGCCCAGTGGGGCTCGCTGGCCTCGTTCGGGGCCAAGCGCTGGCCGGGGACAAAGAAGTACTACGGCACGCTGGGCAACAGCTTCGTGGCGGTCGTGCAGTTTGGCGACAAGGTTCGAGCCCGCGCGATCTCGGCCGGCGGCGAAAGCGGCGATCCCGCCTCGCCGCACTTCAACGACCAGGCGCTGCGGTACAGCCTGGGCAATCTGCGGGACGTCTATTTCTATCCCGAGGACGTGAAGAAGCACGCGGTGAAGACGTACCGGCCGGGGGAGTGAGGAGCCAGATCCTCCCCCGCGATGCGGGGGAGGTGGCCCAGAGGGCCGGAGGGGGCTAGCTCGGCTTGGACAGCACTGGCCCCCTCAGTCGCTCCGCGACAGCTCCCCCCCGCCGCGGGGGAGCATCTAGTCCTAAATATCCCCGCCGACGTTTGGCGCGACGCCCGGCGCGCGGGCGACGTGGATGCCGCACTCGGTCTTTTCCTGCCCGGCCCAACGGCCCGAGCGACCGTCGTCCGACGGCTGGGTGCAGGGCCAGCAGCCGATCGAGGCGTAGCCTTGGGCGACCAGCGGATGGGCCGGCAGCTGGCGCTCGGCGACATAGGCGTCGAGCTCGGCCTTGCCCCAGTTGGCCAGCGGATTGAACTTCACCTTGCCGTCGGCCGCCTCGACCACGGGCAGGCTCAGGCGGTCGCCGCCGTGGAAGCGCTTGCGTCCAGTGATCCAGGCGTCGAAACCGCCCAGGGCGCGGTCCAGCGGCAGCACCTTGCGGATGTTGCAGCAGACGTCGACGCTGGTGCGCCACAGGTCCGATTGGGGATCCTGCGTGGCGAGGTCGGCATAGGCCGGCCGCAGGTCACGTACGTCGGTCAGGCCCAGCTGGGCAGCGAGGTTCTTGCGGTAGTCCAGGGTCTGACCGAACAGCATGCCGGTGTCGAGAAACAGGACCGGGATGCTGGGCGAGACCTGGGAGGCCAGATGCAGCAGCACCGCCGACTCCGCCCCGAACGACGAGACCAGGGCCAAGCGCGAGCCGAACTGGTCATAAGCCGCGCGCAACACCGTCAGCGGATGAGCTTCGCGCAACTCCGCGTCCAGCCGCGCGGCGAGACCCGCGGCGGTTCCCCCGATCTGGTCGTAGGCCATCAGGAGGCCCTTTCTTCGAACGCCACTGGACGCGCGTCGACGGCGCGCTGATAGACGTGGCGGAAGCGGCTGGCGGCCTTGCTCCAGACCTCGGGCGTCGCGCCGTCGGCCGGCTCGAACGCGTCGAACCCGCAGCGGACCATGAACCCGGCCTGCTCGCGCAGCACGTCGCCAACGGCGCGGATCTGGCCTTCATAGCTGAACCGCTCGCGCAGCAACCGGGCCGAGGTGTAGGCGCGGCCGTCGCGGTACTTCGGGAAGGCCAAGGCGACCACCGCGAGGCGTGGCAGGTCGTAGGCCAGAACCTCGACCTCCTGGTCCGGCTCGATCCGCACACCCACGCGACGGCTGTTCGAGGCCAGCAAGGCGTCGCCCTCGGCCTCGAAGCGGGCCAGGGTCAGGATCACGTCGCCGGTGTCCGGGATGGCGTCCTCGTCGGCGACGAAGACGAAGGCGTCCTCGGCCCAGCGGGCCTGTCCCTCAACCAGCTCAATCAGCTTGGGCATAGACCGCCTCCTTGAAGGGCTCGAGGCCGACGCGGCGATAGGTGTCGAGGAACCGTTCACCGTCGGTCCGGACGTTCAGGTAAGCGCCCACCAGCTGGTCGACGGCGGTCGCAACCTTGTCGGCCGGCAGCGCCGGGCCCAGGATCTTGCCGATCGAGGCGTCCTCGGCGCCCGAGCCGCCCAGCGAAAGCTGGTAGAATTCCTCGCCCTTCTTATCGACGCCCAGGATGCCGATGTGGGCCACGTGGTGGTGGCCGCAGGCGTTGATGCAGCCGCTGATCTTGATCTTCAGCTCGCCGACCTGCTCGGCGCGATCCAGATCCGCGAACTGGCGGGCGATGTCCTGGGCGATCGGGATCGCGCGGGCGTTGGCCAGGGCGCAGTAGTCGAGGCCCGGGCAGGCGATGATGTCGCTGACCAGGTCGATGTTCGGCGTGGCGAGATTGGCCGCCCGCAGCGCCGCGAACACGGTCGGCAGGTCGTCCAGCTTGACGTGCGGCAGGACCAGGTTCTGGGCGTGGGTCACGCGCAGGTCCGAGAAGCCGTAGCGCTCGGCCAGGTCGGCGACGACGTCCAGCTGGTCGGCCGAGGCGTCGCCCGGCGTCTGTTCCTGCGCCTTCAGCGAGATCTCGACGATTGCATAGCCCGGCTGCTTGTGGGGGCGAACGTTGTTGCGGACGAAGCGCGCGAAGGCCGGGTCGTTGGCCTTCGCCGTCTCAAACGCTTCGGAGCGCGCCGGCAGCGTCTCGAACGGCGTCGTGGCGAAGGCGGCGCGGATGCGGGCCAGCTCGGAGGCCGGCAGGTCAGCGCGGGCGGCGTCGATCTTGCTCCACTCTTCCTCGACCTGGCGGGCGAACTCTTCGGCGCCCAGGGCGGCGACCAGGATCTTGATCCGGGCCTTGTAGATGTTGTCGCGCCGGCCGTGGCGATTGTAGACGCGCAGGACCGCTTCCAGATAGCTGAGCAGCCGGTCGGTCGGCAGGAACTCTTTGATGGTCGGGCCGACATAGGGGGTGCGTCCCTGCCCGCCGCCGACGATCACCTCGAAGCCCAGCTGGCCGTCGCGGCCCTTGCGCAGCAGCAGGCCGATGTCGTGGACCTTGGCCGCCGTGCGATCCTTGGCCGAGGCGGTGATGGCGATCTTGAACTTGCGCGGCAGGAACGAGAATTCCGGGTGCAGGGTCGACCACTGGCGGATCACCTCGCACCAGACGCGCGGGTCGTCGACCTCCTCGGCCGTCGCGCCAGCGTAGGGGTCCGAGGTCGTGTTGCGGATGCAGTTGCCGCTGGTCTGGATGGCGTGAAGGTCGACCTCGGCCAGCTTGTCCAGGATCTCCGGCGCGTCCTTCAGCTTGATCCAGTTGAACTGGATGTTCTGGCGCGTGGTGAAGTGGCCGTAGCCTTTGTCGTAGTCGCGGGCGATCTGGGCCAGGCGGCGGGCCTGGGTCGGGTTCAGCGAGCCATACGGGATCGCCACTCGCAGCATGTAGGCGTGCAGCTGCAGATAGAGGCCGTTCATCAGCCGCAGCGGCTTGAACTGGTCCTCGGTCAGCTCGCCGGAGAGGCGGCGGGCGACCTGGCCCCGGAACTCGGCCGAGCGGTCGGCCAGGAATTCCTTGTCGATGAGATCGTACTGGTACATGCCGCCCTACTTCCTGCGGATCAGGTCGACGCGGCCGGTCGAGCGGGCCGCGCCGGACGCGTGACGCAGCGCCTCGACGACGTCGCCGCCGTCGGCCTGCTTGCCGTGCGTGGGTTCATTGGTGGGGCCCAGCGCCCGGATGCGCTCGCGATAGCTGAGCGGCGCCCAGCGTCCTGCGGACTGGACAAGGTCGATCGGATAAACGTCGACCACCACGGTCGGCTGGCCCTTGCCGACCGCCACAGCGGCCTCGACATCGGCGGCGTGGTGGTCGTCGAACAGCTGGGCGTCGCCGAAGCGGTCCACCCACTGGCCCGACTTCCAGAATACGACCTCGCCGTCGATCAGGCGGTTGGCGGTGATCGCTTTCATTGGAATTCTCCTCCCCGGCGGAGCTCGCCCTCCACCGCCGGCTGGCGAGGCGATTGAGCTTCAGCCATCGCCATGGCTTCGCCGACCATCAGCAGCGCAGGGCCTTTCACGCCCTGGGCGGCCTCGGCCAGACCCGACAGCGTGGTCAGGGTCCGACGCTCGTCGGCGCGGCTGGCGTTCTCCACGATCAGGGCGGGAGTCACGCCGGCGCGGCCGGCGGCCGTCAGGCGCTCGGCGATCAGGCCGGCGGTCGAGACGCCCATATAGACGACGACCGTCTGGTTCGGCCGCGCTAGCGAGGTCCAGTCCAGGTCCGGCTCGCCGTGGGCGGCGTGGCCGGTGACGAAGGTGACGGCTTGAGCGCTGCCGCGATGCGTCAAAGGCGCGCCGGCGCCCGCGCTGGCGGCCAGGGCGGCGGTGACGCCGGGCACCACGTGGCACTCGACGCCCGCGTCGCGGCACGCCGCCAGTTCCTCGCCGCCGCGACCGAACAGGAAGGGATCGCCGCCCTTCAGGCGCACAACGTTCAAGCCATCGAGCGCCAGCGCGACCAGCAACTGGTTGATGTCGTCCTGCGGCAGGGTGTGGCGCGACTTGCGCTTGGCGACGTTGATCCGGCGCGCGCGGCTGGGCGCTAGGTCGAGGATCTCTTCCGAGACCAGACCGTCATGGACCACGACATCGGCGCCGCGCAGGGCGTTGAAGGCGCGGAAGGTCAGGAGGTCCGGATCGCCCGGACCGGCACCGACCAGCCACACCGCGCCCAAGGCGCGCCGGGCGCGCGTCCCGCCGATGACGACGAGGCCAGGCTTCCGGTTTCGGGTCGGCTGGCGAGCCATGGGCTTTAGAACCTCTATCAACGCGCTTGGAATAAGACCGTGGAATGCAAGACGGGGTCGCCCCTAAAGACGACCCCGCTCGTGTGCGCCGACGAAAAGGGCCAATCCGCCAGCGAACGCTTGCAAACTCGGCTCGAAGAGGCCAATTCGCAAACAAGGACTTCTGCCGGGGCGTTCAGTAAAACTATGGAAAGACCCAACGAGCGCCGCCGCCTGCCGCCCCTGAACGCCCTGCGCGCGTTCGAGGCCGCCGCGCGGCACCTGAACTTCAGCCGCGCCGCCGACGAGCTGTCGGTGACGCCAGGCGCGGTCAGCCAGCAGATCCAGAATCTCGAGGACTATGTCGGCGCGGCCCTGTTCAAGCGCACGCCCAAGGGGCTCCTGCTGACGGACGCGGCCCAGACCGCCCTGCCCGCCCTGCGCGAGGCCTTCGACCGCCTGGCCGAGGCCGCGTCCCTGCTGACCGCCGCCGTGGATGGTCGTCGCCTGACCCTGACGGCCGCTCCCTCCTTCGCCGCCAAGTGGCTGGTGCCGCGCCTGGGCAAGTTCGAGCAGGCCCATCCCCAGGTCGACGTCTGGCTGTCGGCCGGCATGGAGGTCGTGGACTTCGCGACCGGCGAGGTCGACATGGCCATCCGCTACGGCTCGGGCCGCTACCCCGGCCTGGAGGTCATTCGCCTGCTGCAGGAGACCGTCGTCCCGGTCGCCAGCCCCGAACTCCTCGAACAGAACGCCCTAGAGCGCCCCGAGGACTTGGCCCACCACATCCTGCTGCACGATGGCTCGCCGGACGCCGATGACAGCTGCCCCGACTGGGCGATGTGGCTGGCGGCGCGCGGCATCAAGGGCGTCGACGGCGCGCGAGGCCCGCGCTTCAACCAATCGAGCCTGGTGATCGAAGCCGCCGCCAACGGCCGCGGCATCGCCCTGGCCAAGCGCACCCTGGCCCAAGCTGATCTAGACTCCGGCCGCCTCGTTATCCCGTTCGAGGCCCCCACGGCCGTGGACTTCGCCTATTACGTCGTCCACCCCAAGGCCAAGGGCCGCCTGCCGCAGGTCAAGGCGTTCGTGAACTGGCTGAAGGCGGAGGCCGAGGCCCACGAGGCCGCCCTCCAGACCATGGACAACGGCTCGGGCATTTAGCCTTTCGCGGCTCTGGTTTCTGTCACCGGAACCGGCTTTAAGGGGCCCATGAAAATCACGACTCTTAACGTCGACGAGCATCTCGCTCCCGCCGACTGCCAGACCATGGCCGATGTGCGCCAGGGCGTGGACGCCCTGGACCGGGCCCTGGTCCAGCTCCTGACCGAACGTCAGGCTTTCATGGACGCGGCCGCCCGCATCAAGGCCGACCGCTCCAAGGTGTTCGACCGCGCGCGGATCGAGGACGTGGTCGAAAAGGTCAAGGCCGCGGCCCGCGCCTCCGGCCTCTCCGAAGCGATCGCCGAACCGGTCTGGCGCACCCTGATCGACCGCTGCATCGCCTACGAATACGACAGCTGGGACCGGACGAAGGGGTAGACCACTTCCCTCTCCCCTTGCGGGAGAGGGTGGTCCGAAGGACCGGGTGAGGGGTCGCGCGGCGGCGCCGAGAAACCCCTCATCCGTCAGCTTCGCTGACACCCTCTCCCACAAGGGGAGAAGGAAGCCTCAGTTCCCGTCGATCATCCGCCCCAGGCCGCCCAGGATCGAGCCTTCGCCCTGGTTGCCGCCCTGGTGGTTGGCGGCCTGCAGCATGCGGCCGGCCAGGCGCGCGAACGGCAGCGACTGAATCCAGACCTTCCCCGGACCGCGCAGGCGGGCGAAGAACAGGCCCTCGCCGCCGAACAGCACGCTCTTCACGCCGCCGGCCATGACCAGGTCGAAATCGACGCCCGGCGTATAGGCGGCGAGACACCCCGTATCGATGTGCAGCTCCTCGCCCGGCGCCAGTTCGCGCTCGACCAGGGCGCCGCCCATCTGCACGAACACCCAGCCGTCGCCCTCAAGGCGCTGCATGATGAAGCCCTCGCCGCCGAACAGGCCGGTCATCACCCGGCGCTGGAAGTGCAGGCCGATCGACACGCCGCGCGCGGCGGCCAGGAAGCTGTCCTTCTGGCAGATCAGCGTCCCGCCCAGCTGACCCAGGTTCAGCGGCAGGATCGAGCCCGGCGTCGGCGAGGCGAAGGCCACGCGCGCCTTGCCCGAACCAGTGTGGGTGAAGACGGTCGTGAACAGGCTCTCGCCGGTGATCAGGCGCTTGCCCGCGCCCAGCAGCTTGCCCATGAAGCCGCCGCCCTGGTCGGCCGAGCCGTCGCCGAAGACGGTGGTCATCTGCACGCTGGCGTCCTTCCAGACGAAGGCGCCGGCCTCGGCCACCGCGCTCTCGCCCGGATCGAGCTCGATCTCGACGAACTGCAGGTCGTCGCCCTTGATCTCAAAGTCGATGTCGTCGGCGATGCTGGCGCTGCGGGTATGGCTCCAGGGGCTGGGGGGCATGGACGTCTCCTCGTGTCTTGGACCGCCGTTCTAGCCAGACCCTGGCGACGGCGCCAATTACAGTTGGGTCAGATGCCTAGCCCCGCAAGGAACGCAGCGCGCGTTCGTGGGCGTAGGCGGCGATATCCATCAGCGCCGCGTCCAACGCCGTCCGCACGGCGTCCAGCCCCTCCTGCCCCGCCTCGCAGCGTTCGCACACGTCACCCAGCACGAAGGCCCCCACGCCGCGCGCCGCGCCCTTCACCGTATGCACCGCGTCCTTCCATCCGGGATGGCCGGGATCGAGCATCGGAGTCCACAGCGCGGCCTGCTCGCGGAACAGCGCCAGCACCTCGTCGATCACCGTGGAATCCCCCGCGGCGAACCCTTCCAGGTAAGCGAAATCCACGGCTCCAATAATATCTCGTCTCGCCATGAAAAAAGCTCTTGCGCTCCCAAAATCATTGCGTATGTTCCGCGCCTCGCCGCCGGGGCTCGCAAGTGCTTCGGAACCGCGAATGGGTGTATAGCTCAGTTGGTAGAGCAGCTGACTCTTAATCAGCGGGTCCAAGGTTCGAATCCTTGTACACCCACCATTCCTTCTAAAATCAGTATGTTAGACGGGGCCGCGCAAGCGGCCGCGAGCCGCCGCGCCGGCGCTCGGCCCTGACCGAATGGCAGGCTGCATGGAGCCCGCGTGGGGCTCCAAGGCGACCTCGCGGTCGCCCTCTTCCCCGGTGAATTGACGGCGGCCGCGCGACCAGCGCTGGGCCGAGCCGAGACGCCCTAAGCGATCTCCACATCGGCGTCCGCGAAGATCAGATCGGTCCCCGCCTTGGCCTGAAGGCCGTTGATCAGCACCAGCATGATCTCGCATCCGGAGCCGGCATTGGACGTCACGCAGCGGGCCTTGTAGCGGGCGAAATCCTCGGGGATCCAGGTCGAGATGTGCGCCTCGGCGTGGTGGCCCTCCCACGCGCCCTGGACGTAGTCGATGGGGATCAGCAGCAGCAGGTACTTGGTGCGGTAGTAGAGATAATCGATGAGATCGACCCCGCGCGACTTGCGGAAGTGCTCCAGCACGTCCCCGAGGATCACGAGGTCCCACGACGCGTCGGGCCCGACGTCGGGCAGGGTCGTCGCGTCGCCCAGCTGAATGACGTCGTAGATTTCGCGCAGGCCGAACTGCTCGATATAGCTGTTGTCGATCTCGATAGCGGCCAGGTGACCGATCGGAACACCCTCCGCCCGAAGCGACTGGATCATCCGGCCGTACTTGCCGGCGCCCGGACCGATATCGAGGACGCTGGCGGGCTTCATCCGCCCGATGAGAGCCTCGACGTGGCGGTCGAAGACGGTGTCCGAGTACGGCATGGGGATCTTCCTGCGCCAGCGAATCTTGGCTTGTAGCGTGAGGGTGTTGGCCCGCCGGGGGAGCGTCAATGGAGAGCCGTTGCGCCGACGCGCGGCAAAACGCCCTCTTCGCCTTCGAGCGATTGTCCCGCTATGCGCCACACTGACTTAACGGGAGGCTGGACGAGGCCCGTTCAAGGCTCGAAGCTCGCCCCATGTCCGCCCTCGCCGACCCCGAACTGATCGAAGCCCTGCGCCAGACGGTGCGCGCGCTCTGCCGCGATTTCCCGCCGGCCTACTGGCGCGGCCTCGATCGCGAGAAGGCCTATCCGACCGATTTCGTGGCGGCGATGACCAGGGCCGGGCTGCTGGGCGTGCTGATCCCCGAGGAATACGGCGGCGGCGGTCTTGGCCTGACGGCGGCGGCGGCGATCCTGGAGGAAGTCCACGCCAGCGGCGGCAACGCCGCGGCCCTGCACGCCCAGATGTACACCATGGGCACCGTCCTGCGGCACGGCTCCCAGGCGCAAAAAGAGACCTGGCTGCCCAGGATCGCCGACGGCTCGATCCGGCTGCAGGCGTTCGGCGTCACCGAGCCCACGGCCGGTACCGACACCACCTCGATCTCGACCTTCGCGCGGCGCGAGGGCGACACCTATGTGATCAACGGCCAGAAGGTCTGGACCAGCCGCGCCGAGCATTCCGACCTGATGGTCCTCCTGGCCCGCACCACGCCCAAGGAGCAGGTCGCGCGCAAGGCCGACGGCCTGTCGGTGTTCCTGGTCGACATGCGGGCCGCCAAGGGAAACGGCCTGACGATCAAGCCGATCGCCACCATGCTGAACCACGCCACCACCGAGGTGTTCTTCGACAACCTGGTCATCCCCGCCGACAGCCTGATCGGCGAGGAGGGCAAGGGCTTCCGCTACATCCTGGACGGCATGAACGCCGAACGGATCCTGATCGGGGCCGAGTGCCTGGGCGACGCGGCCTGGCTGATCGGCAAGGCGCGCGACTACGCCACGAGCCGCGTCGTCTTCGGCCGCCCGATCGGCCAGAACCAGGGCGTCCAGTTCCCGATCGCCCGCGCCTACGCCCAGACCCACGCCGCACGCCTGACGGTCTATGACGCGGCCGCCCGCTACGACGCCGGTCTTCCCTGCGGAGAACAGGCGAACATCGGCAAGATGCTGGCCTCGGAGGCTTCGTGGGCGGCCGCGGACATGTGCCTGCAGACCCATGGCGGCTTCGGCTTCGCCGAGGAGTACGACATCGAGCGCAAGTTCCGCGAGACGCGCCTCTATCAGGTGGCGCCGATCTCGACGAACCTGATCCTGGCCTATGTCGCCGAGCACGTGCTCGGCCTGCCGCGCTCCTACTGATGAGCGCCTATGCCGACTGGGTCGGGCGTCAGCGGCGGCGGACGGCGGTGCTGGAGGCCTCGGACCTCGCCCGGCTGGCCGCAGTGCTGGACCGCCCTGCCCCGCCCGCAGAGGTTCCGCCGGCCTGGCATTGGGCGTGCCTCGCCGAGCCGATCAGACGCTCAGACCTTGGCCCGGACGGCCATCCCCGGCGCGGTCTGTTCCTGCCGCCGATCGAAGCGCCGCGCCGGATGTTCGCGGCGGCCGACATGACCTTCACGGGCCCTCTCCTGCCCGGCCAGGAGACCGAACTCGTCGAGACGATCGGCAATGTGGAGGAAAAGGCCGGCGGCAGCGGGGCCCTTACCTTCGTCACCGTGGACCGGATCTTCAGCCAGGGCGGCGAGACGCGCGTCAGCGAGCGCCAAACCATCGTCTACACCGCCGCGCCGCCCGCGCCGCGGACGCCCGAGGCCGATCCGCCCCAGGCCGCGGCGTGGAGACGCGAGACCATCACCGACCCCGCCCTGCTGTTCGCCTTCTCGGCCGCGACAACCAACAGCCACCGCATCCACTACGACCAGGACTACGCGACGGGCGTCGAGGGCTATCCGGGCCTCGTCGTCCACGGTCCGCTCATCGCGCTGCTTCTGCTGGAGGCCATGCCGGTCAGACCGCTCAAGCGCTTTTCGTTCCGCGCCCTGAAGCCGGCCTTCTGCGGCGAGACGATCGCGGCGCTGGCCGCCCCCACGAACGCTGGCGCCGAGCTCTGGGCCGAAAGCGGCGGGGCGGTGCTGATGAGGGCCAGGGCCGAGGCCTAGGCGATCAAGCGTTCCAGCAGGTCGCAGTCGACGATGATGTCGCCCTGCTCGTCCAGCGTCTCGGCGATGATCGCATGATGCTCGAGATCCAGCGCGTCCGAAACCCGGATGAACGAGGTCGAGATCACCGCCCGGCTGAAGATCTCGACGATACGGGCGGGGCCGTTCAGATAGGACAGGTTCGTCAGGCCCGCGCCGTGCGCGGCCAGGACGAACGACGCGCCCTGCAGCTTGTCGATCTGCTCGGACAGCGAAAGCTCGCCATTGCCGAAATCGATCGTCGTGAAGTCGTGCCGCTCCAGGAAAGCCAGGAAGGCCTCGGTCTCGGCGACATTGTTGCCGCGACGCGGTTTCAGCGGATTGCGCCGGATGTAGTAGCGGCGCCCCTCCGCCGGCAGGGTCTTGCCTACGAACGCCCGCAGCCAGCGGAGCCCCTCTTCGGACTGCCAGGCCTCGACCAGCATCGGGTTCTTCAGCCGGGCCACCTCGGTCGCCGGCAAGAGCAGACGATCGCCCAGAGCCTGGGAGATCATCTCGCGGAAGACGCCATTGTGGTAGATCGGCGAGGGCATCACCACGACCCTGATGTCGTGGTCCTGGATCAGCCGGAACTTCTGCAGGAGCTCAAAGCAGAAGTGGTAGTAGTTGTTCGAGTAGATATGGCTGAAGACCGCCGCGTTCTCGATCAGCGGCAGCGTGTCCCAGTCGTCCCGCAGGGATTGGCGATAGTCCCAGAGGTCCGGGCTGTTGGCCTCCGTGAACGTCAGCGTCGCCGCCATCGAGCTGCCGCCGGGGAAATTGGCCTGCAGGCAGGCGCCGGCCCGGTCGAACAGCAGCAAGCCGGTGCTGCTGCTGACAAACTCGCCGTCGAGGCGTCCGACGCGGTCGAAATGCACGTGGTCGAATTCCGACATCAGCCGATGCCGCATCTCCTCGGACTCGGCGTGGACCGTCAGGTTTTTCGGCGCGGGGACGCGCGGGATAACCGGCGACCGATAGGACTCCATCCATCGGCGGCTGTCGAAGGCGTTCCAGGGATAGACGGGCGGAAAGACGCGCATGTCTTGGTCAGATGGCCGTCCGACGCGCGTCGGGCGTCCAGATCCGGTTGTCGGCGGGTATCGACCTGAGCTTGTGACGACGGGCCAAGGCTTGCCGATAAAGGCCTTCGTAGTCCTCCACCGCCTGCATCTCGCGTTGATCCTGGTCCAGTTCCAGGCCGACGTTCATGTAGACGTCCAGGTTGGTCAGGTCCGGGTTGGGCCGCCCGCCGGCCCGATACTCGGCGACCATCTCGCCATAGAGGGTCTCAAGGCTGTCGGCCAGCAGGTCCATGTTGAACAGCACGCAGCTGTCACGGTTGGCCTCCAGCGTCGCGCGCAAAGCCCTGGCCTTCTCGCGATCGGCGCCGATCTCGACGGCCTTCTCGACATAGGCCTCGCCGCTATCGACCACCATTTCGGGCTGACCAGCGCTCCGGACGAGGCTCCCGCAGACGCGCGACGCGAAGCTGCGGCCCGACCAGGTCAGCACCGGCACAGCCATCCAGAGGGCGTCCGAGGCCGTGGTGTGCGCGCCATAGGGCGTGGTGTCCAGGAACAGGTCCGCCAGCCGATAGCGCGCCAGGTGGTAGGCGTTCTGCAGCTTCGGCGCGAAGACGATGCGCGTGCGGTCCACGCCCTTGGCTTCCGCGGAGTCGCGCAGACGAGCATTGGCTTCTGGGTTGCTGTCCAGCAGCCACAGCACGCTGCCGGGCGTGCGTTTCAGGATCTGCATCCAGCGGTCGAACACGTGCGGCGTGATCTTCTGCACGCCGTTGAAGCAGCAGAAGACAAAGCCGTCTTCGGGCAAGCCCGCCTCGGCGCGGGTCGGACATCCCTCCTGGACGTACCGGCGGCGGTCGTTGGGCTGATAGCAGGGGATCCGGCGCACGGCCTCGGAGTAGTAGTGCTCCATCTCCGGCGGGATGATCCACGGGTCGGCGATGATGTAGTGGTGGAAGTCGCTGCCCATCGTGCCGGGATAGCCCAGCCAGTTGACGAGGATGGGAGCGGGCCGCCGGGCGAACACGGCGGTGCGGGCGTCGCGGGTGTGACCGTTGACGTCGATCAGGATGTCGATGCCGTCGTCGACGATGCGCTGAGCGGCCTCGTCATCGCTCATCGGACGGATGTCGATGAAATGCTCCACGGCCGCGCGGATACGGGTGTTCAGGCCGTCGCTGGATTCCGGACCGCAGTAGTAGGCGAAGACCTCGACCTTCTTCTTGTCGTGGACCTCGAACAGCTCGGCCATCAGATAGCCGACCGCGTGATCGCGGAGATCTGAAGAGATGTAGCCGATCCGCAGCCGACGGCCGGTCAGGTCGATCGGGGCGTCCCGCCGGTCGGCGCGGACCTGTTCGGGCGTCGCCTTGACCTCGCGCTCGATCAGGGTGTTGGCCGCCGCGAGCAGCAGCATGGGATCGTCGGTATAGGCCGCGATCGACAGAGGATTGACGCCCCTGAGCAGGGTCTCGCGGCTGACGCGTTCCGATGGCGCCAGGACCGGCCACTTACACTGCGACAGGCGCGTGGCGACCAGCTGGCCGATCACGTCCATGGCGTGCGGGTCGATGTCCGCCGCGCGCTGCAGCGCCATCTCGGCGCGCGCCGGCTGATGCAGGTCCCCCAGGAGGCGCGCGATCTGCTTGAGACAAGTGAAGGCGTAGCTGACCGCCATGCCGTTGATGCTGGCGGATCGGTTCGCGCCGAGTTCCCAGGTGGCGATCGCCAGCTCGCCCAGGCCCGCCCGCTCCTGCAGGCCGCCCAGGTTCACATAGGCCGGCATGAAGTCGGGATTGAGCGTGATCGCCTGTTCCAGCGAGGCGGCCGCGCCCGCATTGTCGCCGAGCGCCGACTGGAGCACCGAACGATTGAACAGCGCCACGCACAGCTGCGGATGCTCGGGATTGAAGCGCGCCCAGATCTTGTAGGCCTGGTCCGCCACCTGCGGCTTGCCCGCCTGGGCCAGTTCCGAGGCGATGGTGATCAACTCGCCGAGCGAGCAGCCTTCGGCGGTAAGCTTGCTGAGCAGATCGAACGTATCGATGTCGGCCATAGTCTTCCTGATACCGGTAGGCGACGGACAGCCATGGGTGAGCATGGCGCGCGAGTCGCGCCAAGTCCGATCATGGCATGGGGCTCAGGGCCCGACCATTCATCTGGAGCCATCGCCGCCCGCGCCCGAGAGCGCGAGCGGCGGCTGGGATCAGCTCACGGTCAGGTAGGCCGCGATCTGAGCGTCGTCCAGGCTCTGGACCTGGGTCTGGGTCAGGGCGTTGGCCTGGGTGGACGTCAGGCTGGCGATGTTGGTCGTCGACAGATGATCCAGCTGCGCCGCGGTCAGGCCGCTCAGCTGCGAGGGTTGCAGCTGGCCGATCTGGGTCGTCGTCAGGCTGTCGATCACCGTCGTCGACAGAGCGCCCAGTTGGGTGCTCGTCAGCGCCGACAGCTGGGTCGCCGACAGATCGCCGATATCGGTCGCGTTCAGGCCCTTCAGCTGGGTCGACGTCAGACCCTTGACCTGGGTCGCCGTCAAAGCCGCGGTCTGGGTGGCGTCGAGCGCCGAGACATTCGCCGCCGACAGAGCCGCCAGCTGCAGGATGCTCAAGGCCGCGATCTGCGTATCGACGAACTGGCCGACGTCGGCCGCGCTCAGAGCGCCCAGCTGCGTAGCCGTCAGACCCTTCACCTGGGTCGACGTCAGGGCGCCGACCTGGGTCGCGTCCAGCGTCGAGAACGCCGTGGACGTCAGAGCCCCCACTTGGGCGCTGCTGAGCGAGCCAAGCTGGGTGACGCTGAGCTGCTGCGCCTGGTTCGACGTCAGGGCCGTCACCTGGCTGTTCGTCAGGGCGCCGACCTGGGTCTCGGACAGTTCGCCGATGTCCGTCGTCGTCAGGTTCTTCACCTGGTCGATGGTCAGGCTCTTGATCTGAGTGGTCGAGATCGCGCCCACCTGCGTCGCGGTCAGAGCGGACAGGTTGGATGTCGACAGCGCCGCCAGCTGACTGCCCGCCATCGCGCCGATCTGGGTCGCCGCCAACTCACCGATGTCGGTGGTGGTGAGGTTCGAGATCTGCGAGGCGGTCAGGCCCTTGATCTGCGTCTCGTTGAGCGCGGCCATTTGGGTCGCGTCCAGGGCGGAGACGTTAGCGGCCGTCAGAGCGCCGATTTGCAGAGCCGACAGAGCGCTGACCTGGGTCGCCGACAGCTCGCCGATATCAGCCGCGTTCAGGCCCTTCAGCTGCGTGGCCGTGAAGCCGCGCACCTGGGTCGGGCTCAGCGCCGCCATCTGGGTGGCGTCCAGGTTGGACAGGCCGCCGGGGGTGAAGCCGGCGATCTGGGTCGAGCTGAGCGCCCCCACCTGCGTCGCCGCCAGGGCCGCGATGTTGGCGGTGCTCAGGCTGGCCAGCTGAGCGGTCGTCAGACCCTTGACCTGGGTTTCGGTCAGGGCGCCGAGCTGAGTGGCGTTCAGCGAGGTCAGGTTCGTCGTATTCAGGGCCGCGACCTGGGTCGCCGAGAGGCCGCCGATCTGGGTGACCGACAGTTCCTGCGCCTGAGCCTGGCTCAGGGCGCCGATCTGGGCCGCCGCGAGGGCGCCGACCTGGGTGGCCGACAGCTCATCGATGTCGGTGACCGACAGGCCCTTCAGCTGGGTCGTGGTCATGGCCGCGACCTGG